>NZ_KQ033901.1:3029248-3360498 GCF_000969705.1 Nitriliruptor alkaliphilus DSM 45188 | reverse complement strand
ATGGCGGCGACCGCGGCGTCGAGTCCGGCGATCTGCTCGCGAAGCTCGGTGATGCGGCGCTGCCTGCCGTGTTCACGGGAGGTGGCGCCGATGAAGCGGGCCGGACCGTGGTCGCGGGCGCGGCCGTGGACGGGCCCTGCGCGCCACGTGCCGTCGGCGCCGAAGGTGAGCGTCGCCGGTCCGTCGTCGAGCGCACTGTCGACCCACCCGACCCGGGACAGGATCGCGTCGATACGGGCGGCTGGGACCTGCGGGTGGTGCTCGGCGGTGAGCACGTCGGCGAGGCTGGAGGTCTCGGCGGACGTCAGCGGCGGCGCGAGGACCAGGTCGGGTCCCTCGAGGTGGACCTGTCCGTCAGGGTCGACCCACGCGTCGAGCAGACCGGCGTCAGCGAGCGCGGCTTCGAGCCGTCCGGCGCGATGGTCGCCGAGGTCGTCGGCGAAGGCGACCAGCTGCCACAGCGGCGCGCCGGCGAGTCCCGTCCGGTCGCGTCGCCCGGTGGGAGCTTCGGGCTCGACGATGCCGCCCGCTTCGAGGCGGGCAAGCTCGGCCGCGGCATCCGTGCGGTCTTCCTCGAACTGATCGCGGGTGGTGGTCAGCTGCTGGCGGCGTCCGGCGACCTGCTCAGCGACCTCGGCGTAGGCCGCTTCGGCAGCGCGGCGGACCGGCCGAGGGTCATCGGCGTCCGGGACGAGGGCGGCGAGGGGGGTGCCGTCGAGGACCTCGAGGTGGGCGACCCAGTCGGCGAGCTCAGCGCGCCAGTCGGCCAGCGTGCGGACGGCGACGCGGTCGGACTCGCGCACCTCGTCCTTGGCGTCGGTCAGCTTCCCGTCGGCGGTTCGGGCCGCGTCCGCGTCGCGGTCGCGTGCCGCGATGGCGAGCGCGTGGTCGTGCAGGGCGGCACGCATCTTGGCGACCGCGGCCCGCATCGCGTCGAGCTGCGCGGCGAGCGCGTCCGCTTCGGCGTCGGCGGCGAGCTCCGGGTCGGTGTGCAGCCCCGCGCTGGCGGCGAGGGCCACGAGGTGCTCGCGCGCTTCGGTGAGCTGCCTGCCGGCCTCGGCGGCGGTCAGCTGGTGCTGGGAGGCCTCTGCGGTCAGCTTCTTGGTGGTCGCCGCGGCGAGGTTCGCGCGCTTGCGGGCCTGCTCGGCGTTGGCGTTCGCGGCCGCGGCGAGCATGCGGAGGGTGTCGAGCACCCCGGCCACCTTGTACGCGTCGGAGTCCTTCAGTGCGGACAGGCGACCGTCGACCTCGAGCAGCCGGCGTTCGAGGGCGCCGAGCTCACGCTCGATCCGCTCCTGGGCGGTAACGGCCGAACCGAGCTTGGTCTCGGCGGCCCGTTCGTCGCGGCGGACGGCGTCCTTGCGCGTCTCGGTCGACACGCGCCGGTCGGCGTGGGCGGCCAGGACCGCACGTGCGTAGCTGCGGGCGGCCCTGCGGACCTCACCGGCCGCGGCGAGGTCGTCGGTCATCGTGGCGATGCGTTCGCGCCGCCGGTCGAGCTCCTCGAACCCGCGGGCGAGCTTGTCGACCTCGTCGTCGTCGAGCGGCGGGAGGCCTTCACGCAGCAGTTCGTTGAGGCGGCTGGCGGACAGCCCGTCGGTGACCGACTGCTTGCGGACCACCAGCAGCGAGGCGATGAGCGACTCGAGCCGCAGCGGGTTGAACCCGGCGTACAGGGTGGTGCGGATCGCGGTGCGGTAGCCGTCGGTGTTGGCGCCCCAGACGGTCCCGTCGTCCCCGATTGCCTCGCTGAAGGCGGCGACGTCGAGCGGGCGGCGCTGGTCGTCGAGCAGGGACAGGTCGATCCCGGGCGACCGGGAGGTGGTGAACCAGGTGTGCTCGCCGCCGCCGGACGGCTTGGCTCGCAGCCGAACCCCGCAGGTGAACCGTTCGTCGTTGACGCCCGTGCGGCGGGCGAAGGTGATCCAGAGGTAACCGGTGCGTCCCTGGCCGGACTCGTAGCCGACGACGCGGTCCCACAGACCGCCGCGGTCGCTGCCGGAGGTCGACAGCCGGCTCTGCTGGCCGCGGGCGTCGAGCAGGTAGGGCAGCAACAGTTCGAGCAGCATGGTCTTGCCGGAGCCGTTGGCGCCGAACAGCAGCAGTCGGCCGTCTTCGAACTCGAGGGTCTCCTCGCCGTACTGCCACACCTGCACGACGCCGGCGCGTTCCGGCTTCCAACGTCCGGCGGGTCCGCGCAGGTCCTCGCGCATCCTGGTGGGCAGGTGGACGGTCCCAGCTCCGGCCGGCAGGTCGGTGATGGTCACAGGTCGTCTCCTGGCTGCGTCGCGGCCAGTGGCAGCGCGGTCTGGTCGGTCGGTTCTGGAGCGGTCGTGGGATCCGCCTCCCCGGTGGCGGCCTCATCGGCATCGGCAGGCCGGCGCGCGTCGGTGATCGTCACCCGGTAGCGGGCCGCGGCGGGACGCGCGTGCACCTGGTCGCCTTCGAGGTGGACGAGCCCGAACGCCTGCAGCTGCGCGAGCGCTTCGCCGGTCAGCCGCCGGGCGCCACGTTCGTCCTGGTAGGCACGTGCCCATCCGGGGTCGGCGGCCAGCAGCGCACCGACGACCGTCTCGAGCTCGGCGACGGTCCGCGGCTGCGGCTGACGTTGGTGGTCAACGAGCTCGCCGAGCAGGACCCCGGCGGTCATCGCCACGGTCGTCGGACGGTCACCGAAGGTGGCGTCGGTCGCTTCGCGGCGTTCGTCGACGGCGACGATCACCTCGGCGTGACGTTCGAGACGCAGCCCCGCTTCGGTCGCCGCGACGTTCAGGAGCCGACGGCCGGTGAGCGAGGCGAGGTAGTCGACCACGCGTGCATCGAGCGACTCGATGTCGACCGCCGGGTCGTCGAGCACGGCGCGGATCAGGGTGTGCCGCGCCCAGAGGTTGCGTTGTTCTGGTGCGAGCTGGTCGTCGGACAGCTCCCCGTAGCGCGGTTCGGTCCGCAGCGCCTGCAGCCAGCTGTCGGTATCGGCCGCGTCGATGCGCGAGGGAGCGCGATCGGAGGCGGGCAGCAGCGCGAGCCGGGCGACGTCAGCTTCGAGGACGGCGTCGGCCTGCTCGGAGGCGTACCGGTCGATCGCGCCGGCGGTGATGGTCACCAGGCGCTGGTCGATCAGCCAGCGGAGCACGTCGGTGAACGCCGCGCGGTGGCGGTAGTCCTCGGCGCGGAAGTCCGGCAGCGTCTCGTCGGCGGCGCAGGCGACCCCGATCGCGTCGGCGAGCTCGGAGATGACCGTCAGCGGACGGGAGACGAGCTCGGCCGCGACACACATCAGAAGCACGTAGCGCAGCTGGTCGAACGGCAGACCGTCGGTCGGTCGCACCGCAGGCCGGGACGCGTCATCGGTGACGCGGCGCTTGACCAGCCGCGCGGTTCCGCCGGTCAGGTCGAAGGCGAGCGTCCAGCCGCAGGTGCCGTCGAACCACTTGGCAAGCCAGTCACGGTGCACCGCGAGCAGACGGAAGCGTTGCGGGTCGGCGTCACGGGTGATCAGCGGCGTAGCGAGCAGCGCCCGGACCGCTTCGCCGCGTTCGTCGGTCTGCTGCTGCTCGAGGATCACGACCCGACCCCGGCGCCCTGTCGGGCCGTGACCTCGACGCCGAGCAGGGTGATGGTCACGCTGTAGTCGGGCGTGTCGAGGGTCCCGTCGGGGCTGACCAGCAGCGCACGCCGGTCGGTGTCGAGACGGTGGACGACCACCTCGACCTGCCCGTCGGCGGACACCGCGGATCGGGCGCCGTCCGAGCGCGGGCTGGTCGACAGGGTCTGGGCGAGCAGGTCGAGCAGGTCGGAGAACGTGTCGAGGTCGAGCTCGTCGAAGCTGGAGATCCGCACGGTCCCGTCGGTGGCGATGGCCTGCCGGCGCTGGACCGCTTCGGCGAGCTCGGTGGCCTGCTGGCGCTGCCGGGCGGCTCTGGCGGCCCGGTCGTCACGCACGGGCGTGGCGGCACGTTCGCGGCCGGTCGAACGCGGGCGGCGGCGCAGTTCCACCTCGAGCTCGACGGGCGGGTTTCCGGCGATGCGCGTGGCCGAGTGGATCTGCAGCGCGTCGTCGACGGCGAGGTGGTGGTGTCTGGCCGGGTGCAGTGCGGTCGCGGCGACCCACAGCCGGTGGCAGTCCTCGCGCCCGGCTGCGCCGGCGAACGCGCGGGCGAGCGCCCGGAAGTCGTCGGGCAGCGAGGCGGCGCGGCGGCGCTGTTCACGGCGGAGCTCGAGGACGCGCATGAACCGCAGGATCTGGTCGCGTCCGCGGGGCAGCAGCAGGTCGAACGGCGACAGGGCGCCGGCCTCGACGCGGAACCAGGCGTCGAGCGCGTCGAGACCGCGGCGGCGCTGCTCGACGGCGCGTACGGCCGGGTCGTCGCCGCCGAGGCCGGGCGCGAGGTGTGCGCCGATGACCGCCTGCTCGACCACAGTGTCGAACCCGACCTGTTCGAGCCGGTCGAGCGCGGCGGCGACCTGCCTGGCGGGAGGGCCGGCGTCGACCACGTAGCGGTGCAGGTAGGCCAGGATGGCGGACTTGGCGGCGGCCAGGTCGTCGTCGTTCACGTCGGTGCGGCCGAGCAGCTCTTGGACCTGGATGGTGAACGCCCGCAGGTTCTCGACCAGGCTCCGGTGGTGACCTTCAGCTTCGACGAGGCGCAGGTGCACCTGGGCGGGCTGACCGTCCGGGTCGGAAGCGTGGTCGGCGACCTCGTGCAGCGCCGAAGCGATCTGGGTCAGCGCTGCCGGCTGCAGCCCGGCGGTCTCCGCGAGACGCTGCGCGGCGGCATTCAGGCCGGCCACGCACCCTTGACCGTCGCCGGTCAGTGACCACTGCAGCGTTCGGCGGCGGAACTCGGACGGGTCTCGGTAGGTGGCGGACTCGTCGCGGGAGGCGGCCAGGTGACCCCACCCTTCGAGCTGGTCGAGGATGTTGACCAGCGTGTCGTCGTCGGCCAGATCGGTGTGGACGGTCCCGAGCCGGCGGGAGAGCTGCTCGAGGTTCAGCGCCGGTTCGACGTGGGCGTCCTCGAAGCAGGCGAGGACGGCCAGGTACAGGTCGCGGCGTTCCGCGGACGGGCTGACCGGTCCGAACAGGCCGCGTGGCAGCCCGGCCCACCGAGCTTCGTTGCTCGTCCCCACCCGCACCCTCCACCCGGACTGCCGGCGTCGCTACGCGGTCTCGTACGAGAGTCCGCACGTGACGGCCAACTGCCCCGCGGCACTCGCACGCAACCTACGGGCCCGATGCGACACCTCGCAGCGATCCTGCGAGACGAGATCGATGCCGGCGTCTAAGCCGCGCCGCATGTCCGCTCGGGACACTGCGGGGGCGTGGCGGGGGCACAGTTGCGTGTCGGCTCTCCGGATCATGTGGCTGCAGCGTGGCCGGAGGGTGACCTCGAGGGGCGGTGCCGCAGGCCCTCGCAGCGCGCACGGCAGGCACCCGGTGCACACCTGGGCCCGACCGGCCACCGTCGGCTGAGCCGCTCAGTACGGTGCCGGACGCCTCCGGGACGCCCGGTCGGTGGGGATGGGAGAGCGCCCCTCCGGTCGTGTCGCACGTAGGCGGGAACATGCCGCACCGGTCACGGGGGAGCTTGTGAGTAGACATCAGCGTCGGCGTCACCGCTGCGACCACGAGCACGAGCACGATCACCCTCCGGTGCCGGATGCGATGTTCGCCGAGCAGGACATCAAGGTGCTGTTCCTGTCGGCCTACCGCTGCATGGACGCCAAGGCGAAGCAGACGCTGCTGCGTGCGGCCTGCCAGTTCCGCCCGCTCAACACCCACCTGAAGCGGATCCGGGTAACCCCGGTCCCGCCGATGCTGAACCAGGCGATCGAGCGTCCGGAGGGCTGGCTGCTGGTCGACCTCATCGCCGAGATGGTCAACGAGGACCTCAGGCGCGCCACCGAAGGCGGACTGAACGCCGACGACATCTCGCTCGTCGGGCTCGTCGACGCGGCGCGGATGGTCGCCGACCGTTGGCAGCACGACGACGTCGCCAAGCTGTGGCTCGTGTCGCTGCTGCGCAGCTGCGCCGGATGGCAGGCCACCGTGTTCGTCGACGGGCTGCTGCGTGGCGGGACCTACGAGCTACCGGCCGCCAAGCACATCGAGAGCCCGTGGCAGGTCGCCGATGGTCCGTGGGTCGAGCAGCTTGCCGACGGCAGCGCCTTCGACCACCCGGCCGCGTCCCTGCCGGCCGACCAGATCGCCGACCTGCTGCTCGACGACCTGACCGACGAGCACGACACCGTCCTGTGGTTGACCGGCGTCGCGGGGGTGAACGAACCTGCTGCGTCAGAGCTCGAGGCCGACGACGAGCGTGAGAGCTCCGGACCGCCCGAGACCGACGGGAGCGACGTGCTCGACGACACCGACGACACCGACGTCGCCGACGTCGCCGACGAGACCGACGAGTGGATCGACACGGACGCGCCGGGTAACGCGGACCGCGAGGAGCTCGAGGCGGCCTACCTGGCCGGCCGGGACGCGGCCGAACGGATCGCCGAGGCCCTCGCCGAGGCCCGCACCGGCGCCCGCGAGGACCTCGCCACGCTCGTACGACTGCACCAGCTCGCCGACCGCGCCGCGCAGGTGACCGGGCTGGCGTCCGAGGACGTCCAGGCGCTGCTCGCGGAGCTCGACGACCTCGCCGGACCCGACCCGGACGACGAGCTGCTCGCCCGGCTCGCGGCGCTGCAGACCGACGCGTCAGCTGACGCGCAGGGCGCGAGCGTGCGGGCCCGCGCCCGCGCCGTCCTCCAAGGTGACGACGACTCGTGCCGTGCAGGCCTGCTCGCTCTCGGCCGTCTGCTCGACGGCGATGAGCTGCCCGCACCCTCGGCGCTGTTCCCCCTCCTCGAGCTGCTCCCCGTCGAGCTGCACGCTGCCGCGCTGGCTGCTGGCAGCGGGCTACTGCAGCTACCCGACATGGGCGCCCCGGAGATGCCCGTCGGCGACGAAGTCGTCTCCGACGCGCGCACCGACGGTGAGTCCGGTGAGGAGCCCGTCGCCGACGAACCCTCGTCGGAGCAGACGCCGGACGCTGGAACCGACGCCGCAGCTGACGAGACCAGCTCCGGTGAACGGGACGTCCCCGGAGACGAGGAGCCGGCAGGCGAGGTCGCCGCGGACACCGGCGCCACCGATCCCGCGACCAGCGCCGAGGTCGCCGACGCCGGCTCCCGGACGGCAGACCCCGAACCGGGTGAGGACGCGGACGACCCTGACGAGGTGGACACCGAGGAACGCTCAGCGACCGTGAGCGAGGTGGCAGAGGCCTCAGATACGACCGGCGAGGACCTCGGACAGGATCCCGTGCTTCTACCGAACGACCCGCGGGCCTACCTCGACGCGCCTCCTGCCCAGCTCGACCCGCCACCGGTCACCGTCGACGTCACCACCGCTGCTGTCGATGCTAACGAAAGCAACGACGAACCAGGCGAGGACCTCGACCGCGACATCGGACCTTCCGAGGAGCAGGTCGACGGGCTGCTCGTCGCCGCGCTCGAACGCCGCGACGCGGCAGCGGCCTACTGGATCGCCTCGTCCTTCGACATCGACCCGGCCCGCAGCGCCTCGTTCGAGATGCTCGCACTCGCCCGCCAGATGCGCCGCGAAGGCGGACCCGTCGGGCTCTCGTTCGACAAGGCCGCAACCCGGCTGCCCGCCGAGATCCTCCTCGAGGACCGGACCGCCAGGATCATCGCCGTCGCTGCAGGGCTGACCGCCTCGTTCGTCGCGCCCTACACCGCCGCCGAGTTCCTCAGCATCATCTCGGGCACCTTCGAGCACCACGATCGGCTCCACCAGATCCTGCAGTCCGCGACCGCGGCCGCACGCGCAGGCGTGCGCATCGGTGTCGGACCTCCCACCGGCGACGCCGACGACGACGACGAGCTCGACGAGATCCGGCAGCACGCCGCCACGCTGCTCGAGGTCGGACCGGGACGCTCGACCGGCTACCAGCCGGCCACCCGCATCTGGCAGCGCTGGATCGACGCTGACCGCGGCTGGCTCGGCCGCATGCTCACCGTGGTCGCCAACGACGACCGCAGCCAGCTCGAACAGGTGCGCGCCGAACGACAGAAGGTCGCCTCCGACCGGGACCTGGTCGAGCGGATGAACGCCACCGACGGCGACGAACGCGCCCGGAACCCACGCCCGATCGAGTACCACGGCCGGTCCGCGCTGCTGCGCCGCGTCAGCTCCCACCTCGAGCTCGTCGACGACTGGCTCGAGTTCGCCGGACAGCGCCGAGAAGCGGCCAACGACCACAACACCTGGGAGGAGCGAACCTCGGTCGAGCTGCGCCAGATGCTGACCGCCTACGGCCAGGATGCGCTCGAGGAGCTCTCCCAGGTCGGCGACGACCAGCTCGCTCAGGCCGCCGCCGCGTTCGCCTGTGAGCAGCTGCGGTCGTTGTTCGAGGCGATGACCTCCGGGCGTCCGCTCCCTGGGCGCGAGCCCGACCCCGACGCCTGGCTTGCACGTCCGCTGCTGCACACCGACGTGCCGCTCGACCCCGACAGCTGGCAGCCGACCCGTCCACTGACCTTCGAGGACCTGCGACCGCTGGTCGACCCGGTCGATGCGCTCGCGGCCTTCCACCGTCGCCTCGGACGCAACGACTTCGAAGAGGCCGCCGCGATCGCCGCGCAGATCGCCTCCTCCGACCCGGCTCAGTCCGACGCGCTCTCTGACCACCTCGACCGTGCCGCCGAGTCCGCCCAGCAGACCGCAGCCCAACGCTGGCTCGAGGTGCGCGACCTGGTCACGGCCGCCAAGCGTCAGGGGATGCTGCGTTCCGACGAAGCGGTCGAGCTCGACCAGCGCTTCGCCGAGCTCGACCTGACCGGCGCCGGCGAGCTCGCGACCTCCGCCAGCTCGCGCACCGACGTCGGCAAGGTGCTGCGGCAGATCGACCAGATCGAGCGGGACCTCAGGCAGGCCAGACGCGTGCGGATCGGACGCGAGCTGGCCCTGCTCGAACAGGCGCTCGAGACCTCCCCGGAGCTCGCCGACCACGCCGACATGCTGCGGACCCACATCGAAGCGGGACGTCTCGCCGAGGCCGAAGAGCTGCGCCTGCAGCTCGAAGAGGGCCGCGAGCTGTCCAACCCGTCCGACCCGGACTGGTACCGACCGCAGCTGCTGGCCACCCTCACCACCCCGACCGGACTGTCCGACGAGCTGGTCGAAGCGGTCACCTCCGGCGGACGGTGGGGCCCGTTCAGCTACGACCAGCTCCGAGAGTCCGACCGTGCCCGCTCCGCCACCGTGCTGCAGCGCGCCCGTGGCCTGCTCGGGCTCGACCGTCGCGAGTCGCCGCAGGCGGTGCGTACCGTCCTGACCCGGCTCGGCCTCGACGTTGCCGCTGACGCGGTCGCCGTCGCCGGACACCCCGGTGGGCGACACCGCTGGTTCGACGCGAAGGTCGTCGCCCGCGGCGCGCCGGTGCGCCAGTTCGGCTCGTCGCTGGACAGCCGCCTCAAAATCCTGGTCACGCCCTCGTCGATGGCTCCCTCCCAGATCGTCGAGCTCGTCGAGGACGAAGCGGGCGGCTCGACCACCTTGCTGCTGCACACCGCACCGGTCGATCTGCGCTGGCGTCAGGAGCTCGCCGACGCGCTGCGCGGTTCCTCCGCCACGCCGGTGCTGGCCTACGACAGCCACCTGCTCGCCGCCCGCATGTGCGAACCGTCCGACTCGTGGGCGGTCACCTGCGCGCTCGCGCTGCCGTACGCCAACGCCAACCCGTACCTGTTCAACGTCCAGGGCGAGACGCTGCCGACCGAGGCGTTCTTCGGACGCCGCAGCGAGCTGCGGTCCCTGCTCGACCCGCACGGTGCGACCATCGTGTTCGGCGGCCGTCAGCTCGGTAAGACCGCGCTGCTCAAGCAGGCGTCGGTCGCGTTCACCGGTTACGACGAGCACTCCAGGGTCGCGTTCAAGTCGATCAAGTCCGTCGGTATCGACGGCGACCCGAGCGCGCTGTGGCCGGTGCTGCACATGATGCTGGTCGACGCCGGCGTCCCGTTGCCAACCCCTTCGCCCGGCTCCGACCGCGAGACGGTCGTGCGTGAGGTGCATCGCTGGCTCGACGCTGACGACCGCCGGCGCCTGCTCGTGCTGCTCGACGAGGCCGACCTGCTCCTGGCCGCCGACGCGCCGCACTACACCACCGTCGAGGCCCTCAAGGACATGGTCGCCGCGTCGCCGCGGCGGTTCAAGGTCGTCTTCTCCGGACTGCGTGACGTCACCCGGTTCCAACGCGACGCCAACCACCCGTTCGTCCACCTCGGCAAGCCGCTCGGGATCGGCGGCCTCGACCCCGACGACGCGCTCAGCCTGCTGCGCGTGCCACTGCGGGCGCTCGGCTTCCACGCCGACGAGGACGTGCTGCTGAGCGCGGCCACCTTCGCCAACTACCACCCGGCGATCTTGCAGCGGGTCTCCCACGAGCTGGTGCGTCAGCTGCAGGAACGTGTCCGCGACAGCGCACCCGGGTGGCAGGTGACATCCGCCGACGTCGACAAGGTGTTCGACGACAGCCAGGTGTCCGAGTACGTCACCCAGCTGCTGCTCGACACCTTGACCCTCGACGCACGCTACGGGGTGCTGGCCTACGCGATGGCGCTGGCCGACCGGTCCGAAGGTGCGGAGAGCCCGGTGCCACGCACCGCCGCACAGGTCCAGAAGGTGTGCCTCGAGGAAGGCGCCGAGGAGCTCGCCAGCGGCGACCGGGAAGGGGAGGTCGCGGCGCTGCTCGACGAGCTCGACCTGCTCGGCATCGCCCGCAAGCGGCCCGGAGGACGCTGGGAGCTGCGCTCGCGCTACATCGCACGGATGCTCGGTGACGACCTGCAGCTGGTTAACCGGCTACTGGAGTTCTCCGCGCGCTCGGGTGGGTACACCTACGACGCGTCCCGCCACCGCCGCCCGTTCGAGTCCGACCCGACCAAGGTCTCACCGCTGGCCGACCGGGACATCGTCTCGCTGACCACCTGGCCGTCCACGGTCAAGATCGTCATTGGTAGCGACGCCACCACCCTCGACGAGGTCGGCGCGATCATGGCCGAGGACGCCGCGACCCGCGGGACGTCCACCTCAGTGCACCTGCGCTGCGAGCTCGGGCAACGCAGCGGCGACAAGCGCCGGCCGCCGCACGCGAACAAGGACTTCCACCGGGTCGTGGTGAGCGATCTACGTGACCGCACCGAACGCCAGTGCGAGCGGGCGGTCGCGCAGGCGTCCGCGTGGCGTGACGACTCGCTGCTGCCCGGCAGCGTCGGTGTCGCCCTGCTCGTCGACGCCTCGCAGCTGGCGACCGTTCGGGCGACCATCGACGGGACGCTGTCCGAAGACGTCGACGTGGTTCCGCTGCGCCGGCTCGACACGCACGCGATCGGGCAGTGGGCCCGGATCGGCGAGCTGCCCCTCGGCGACGCCGACCAGGTCCGTGCCGCGACCGGAGGTTGGCCGCAGCTGCTGACTGAAGCGGCCCGCAACGCACGCGAGGGCGGCGGAACGGTCGCCGACGCCGCCGCCGGGGTGCACGCCGCGCTCGACGACGCCGACCGGGCCGCGAGGTTCCTGGCCGACACCCGAGCGGACCACCTCGACACGACCGCCCGCACCGCGTTCACGGTGCTGCGCGACTACGGGCCGGTCACCGTCGAGGAGTTCGACCGGGAGCTGGCCACCATCCTGGCCGGCGGACGGCCGCTCGAGTCGACCCTGCCGACCGCCCGTCGTGAACGGCTCCTGCTCGAACGGCTCGGGTACGTCGAGTCGGCCGAGGGCCGCGTCTGCGCCGAGCCGATCCTGGCAGCCGCCTGGGCGAAGGTGCACGGTTGAGCGCAGCGTTCGACAACGTCGAGGTCATCGCCGAGGTCGCCACCGGATCACCCAAGCCGCTGACGGTCACCGAGCTCGCCGCGGCGCTCAACCGCCACCTCGAGGTCGACCACATCGACGGCCGCTGGGTGGCTCGGCAGATCGAACGTTCCGCCGGACGTCTCGAGCTGACCGGCGACGGCACCGTCGCCGTCGTCGAACAGGGCGTCCGGCCCGAACCGGTCGACGCGGCCGGGCCCGGGCGACCGCTACGGGCCGTCGCGGTCGACTTCGAGACCCTGCCACGCCACGCCGGCGACGGCACGCTGCAGCGCGTCCCGATCGAAGCGGGCGCGCTGCGCTTCGGTCGGGACGAGGCCTGGGTCGCCGCCTCCCCACCGCTCGAGCTGCTCGTGGCCGCCGACGAGCAGCTGGCCACCGGCGCCAACGCCGACCACCGCCTCCTCAAGGACGCGATCGACTCCGGGCTCGCACCGGAGCTGGTCGGCGTCGCGCTCGCCGCCGTGCTCGAAGGCGCCGACGTCGTGGTCGCCTACAACGGTGTCGAGGTCGACTTCCCCGTCCTCGACAGCCTGCTGGCCCACGCCGACACCAGCCTCGAGCAGCTCGCCATCGTCACCGTCGACGGGCTCTACCTGGCCCACGCGGTCCTGCCGGACCGCACCCCTGTCCTCGACGGCCACGGCGCACACCAGCTGGCCTCGGTCGCCGTCCGGGTCAGGATCTCGGGTACCCAGACCCACCGGGCGCTCGCCGACTGCCGCCTGCTCGCCGACGTGCTCGAGGGCCTGGCGACCGAAGCCGCCCGCCTTCCGACCGACGTCACCACCCTGCTCGCGGCGCTGACCCGCACCTCCCACGCGTGGGCGCTGCTGTTCGACCTGAGCTCACCCGGCACCGTCCGCGAACCGGTCGCAGCCGAGGTTGCCCGTGCCGGGATCGACGCGCTCACCGCCGCGCTGCCGGACCGGCGCACCGCCGGCGCCGCACCGCCGACGCTCACCGTCCCCGAGCCGCTGCGCACCGGCGGCAAGGTCGACCCGTTCGCGCTCGCCTCGGTGCTCGCCGAAGCGCGCGGAAGGACCGCCGGCCGGCGCGCCGCGCAGGAGGCGACCGCCGCTCACGTCGCCGCCGCGGTCGCGTCCGGCACCGATGCGCTCATCGAAGCGCCGACCGGGTCAGGTAAGTCGCTGGTCCTGCTCGCCGCCGCGCTCGACTGGATCGACGCCGACCCGGACCGCCGCGCGGTCATCTCCACCTACACCCGTGCGTTACAGACCCAGCTCGCCGGCGACCTCGAGCTGCTCACCGGCGCCGTCCCGGGCCTGGACGAACAGGTCGACCTGGTCAAGGGCGCCGCGAACCGTCTGTCGCTGCGGGCGCTGTCGACCGCCGCGGTCGGGCTGGCCAGCAGCGCGCCGTTCCGCCACGGGATCGGCAGGCGACGCGCGTCCGACCCGGCGTTCGCCGAGGTCGTCGCCTACCTGCTGCTGCGCCTCTACGCGCTCGGGCCGGACTCGAGCCTGGTGACCCGCTGGAACGCCTGGTCGGTCGACACCGACGACCTGCCGGCCGTGTTCGACACCTTCACCGACGGCCGTCTCGGCGGTCTGCTCGCCGAGGTGTCGCAGAAGCGCTCCGGCGACTACGCACAGGACGACCACGCGGCGCTGGCGGCCAAGACCGTCAAGGTCCGCGAGGCGCTCGCCGACCGGCGTCTGATCGTCGCCAACCACGCGCTGTTGTGCTCGGCGTCCTCGGTACTGGTCGACATGTCCACGCGCGGCCAGCTGTTGCTGCTCGCCGACGAAGCGCACGAGCTCGAATCTGCCGCGACTTCGACGCTGTCGGCCAGCTTCTCCACCGCCGACCTCGACCGGCTCCGAGGAGACCTGGTCGCCGTCGCTGACGCAGTCCGCCCGCGGCTCACCCCGGACGACCTGGCCGCCGCCCCTGACGACGACTCCGACGGTGCGGTCGCCGCCAGGCTCGTGGCAGCCGTCGCCCGTCTCGACCAGGTTATCGACGACGAGCTGCTGAGCCAGCGGCTCGCGGTCGCGTTCAACATGCGTGCCGGGTCTGACCCGACGTTGGCCCGCCGCCGCCAGCAGGTGGTCATCGCCGAGTCGGACGCCGACCTCGGACAGCTCGCTATCGCCGCCGAGCTCGAACCGATCGTGCGGCTGCTGTCCGGACTGCTCGGAGGCGCCGCCGCCGGGCTCGAGGTGGCCGCCACGATGCTGCCAGCCGACCGGCACGACGAGGTCGCCACGTTGCAGTCGCGCACCAGCGACACCTTCGCGACCCTGGCTGCTCTGTCCGCCGACCTCGCCGAGCTCGCCGGCACACGCGATGACGACGGGGACGGGGACGCGGGTGTGGGCGGTCCGGACGCTGACGGCCTTGACCACGACCCGGCTCCGCCCGGTCACGCTTCCAACCGGATCGTGTGGGCCGCCGAGCTGCCGCTGCAAGGCCGTCAGCTCGCCCGCTTCCTCGACTCGGGGATGCGGCTGCGCCACTGGCCGGTCGAGGTGACCACCACCCCGGTCGCCGTCGCCGACGACCCGAGGTTCACCGCGTTCCGAAACGCGTTCGCAGTGTCGGTGTTCGTCTCCGGCACGCTGACCGTGCCCGGCGCTGCCGACCCGTGGCAGTTCATCTGCGACCGGCTCGGGCTCGACGGGCACGTCGCCCGCCACGTGGTCGACTCCGACTTCGACCCGGCCACGCAAGCGCGCCTGGTCGCCTTCACCGACTTCCCGTCCTGGGGCGAGCAGACCGACGCGGCCGTGGCGACCGTCGCCTGGCAGGTCGACCGGTACGCCCGGCAGGTGGTCACCGACGGCCGGCACGGCGCGATGGTGCTGACCACCTCCCGGGCGCACGCCGGCCAGATCTCCGACGCGCTCGGCAAGCTCCGCCGAAGCGACGACCGTTTCGGGGTCCACGATGCCGTCCTCGACGGCAACCAGCGGGCGCTGGCGTCCTTCCGTGAGGACGGCGGGGTGCTGATCGGCACCCGAGGTCTGTGGCAGGGCGTCGACGTCGAGGCGGAACGGATCCGCCTCGTGTGGATCAACAAGCTGCCCTTCCCGCCGGTCGGCGACCCGATCATCGACGTGCGGCGCGCCCGCGTCGAAGCTGCCGCACGCGAGGCAGGCTCGCTACGTCCCGACCAGGACGCCAAGGAGCGCTACTACCTGCCGTTGGCCGCGATGGCGCTGCGTCAGGCCGCCGGACGGCTGCTGCGCTCCACCTCCCACCGTGGCGTGGTCGTCATCTCCGACGCGAAGCTGTCGGGGGACACCTCGCTGCGTCGGCTGTACCGCCGCTTCTTCCTCGCCTCGCTGCCCGGCTACGCCGTCCCGGACGAGACCGGCGAGATCGGCGCGGGGAACCTGGCGACCATGGAGGACGGCTGGCGGCGGATCTTCGCCTTCCTCGCCACGCCCGGCAGCGACCCGGAACGGACCCCGGCTGCGATCAGCGCACAGCAGGCAGCCGAGTGGAGCGAACCGGACGCGCTCGCCGAGCACGTCTGGCTTCCGCACACCCGACGGGTCCTCGCTGCCCGCTACACCGACGACGACGAGGTCGCCGCCGAGAAGGCCGCGGGACGGTTCGCCGACTCGCTGAAGGAACGGGCCCGCGAGGTCGGCGGCGCGCTCAACCTCTCCGACGGACCGCTCGAGGCGCTGCGTGACGCCCAGGTCGAAGCGCTCGACGCGCTCGCTGACGGCCGCGACGTGCTCGCGCTGCTGCCGACCGGGTACGGCAAGAGCTTCCTGTTCCAGCTGCCCGGCCTGATCCTGCCGGGGGTGACCATCGTGGTCTCCCCGCTGGTGTCGCTGATGACCGACCAGGCGATGAAGCTGAACCGGACCGTCGGCGGACGGGTCCGGGCCCTGACCGGACCGATGGCCGAGTCGAACTCACGGCTCGGCAAGACCCAGGTGCACCAGCAGCTGACCGGAGAGGCCGACCACGACATCAAGCTGATCTACCTCGCACCGGAACGGTTCGCGACCACCCAGTTCCAGCAGATGGTCCGCGCCGGGGTGAAAGCCGGGATCGTGCGCCGCATCGCGGTCGACGAGGCACACACCCTGGCCGCCTGGGGCGACACCTTCCGCCCACAGATGCGCCGAGCGGAGCACTTCATCCGCCGTCTGCGTCAGGACTTCGACGGCGCCCCGCAGCTGCTGGCGGTCACCGCGACCGCGACCCGTTCGGTCCGCCGCCACCTGACCACCAACCTGTTCGCTGCCGAGGAGTCCGACGTGACGCTCGTGCACGCGAACCCGGTCCGGGCCGACATGGCGATCCACAAGCGCCTCCTGAACGCCAAGGGACGCGCCGGAGAGCAGCTGAACGTCCTGCTCGTGGAGAAGCTGCTCGAGGTCGTCGACGGGCACGCGATCGTGTACGCCACCCGGATCGCCGACGTCGAGGAGATCCACACCTACCTGACCGCCCAGCTCGGACGCCGACGTCGCGTGCTGAAGTACCACAGCAAGCTGTCCGACCTCGAGAAGGCATCGGTGTCGGAGTTCTTCGCCGCCGCACCGACCGTGGATGACCCGGACGGGTTCGAACCGATGGTCGTGGTCGCCACCAAGGCCTTCGGGCTCGGTATCGACCGGCCCGACATCCGCCTGGTCATCGCCGCGTCACCGCCGGGCGACCTCGCCGAGCTCTACCAGGCGCTCGGACGGGCCGGCCGCGACCAGGCCGACCGCGACCCGGCCGACGCGCCCGTACCGACCGCCGGTATCGCGGTCCTGACACCATCGTCGTGGTCGACGCTGCGCTACTTCAACCGCTACGACACCGACCACGACCGGCTCGTGCGCCGGTTCGTGGACCGGTTCAAGACGGCCGAGTCCCCGGTCGAGATCGAACAGCTCGTCGGCGAGGTCATCGACGACCGGGTCGCACGCGGTGAGCTCTCTCCCCAGCTGGTCGAACGCACCCGCGACCGCATCGAGGAGACCTACACCGCGTTGGCGGTGCGCACGTTCGCCGCGCTGTCGGCCGTCGGCAACCTCGAGGACCTCGGCAACTCCCCGGCCGCAGCGACGATCTCGCCGGGCGAACGGAGCTTCGCCGAAGCCGCCGACGCGGGCCGGCAGGCCGCCGCGGTCATCGACGCGCTCTCCGACCAGGAGCGGCGCGACGGGGTCGAGCTGACCGAGCTGTACGCCAGGCTGTCGGACGGCGCGTTCGAAGCGACCGGTGACGTGTCCGCCATGTGGTTCGAGCTGCTGCAGCTCGACAACGTCGGGCTCCTCGAGGTGCGGCAGATCACCGCGTCCGGCGGGTTCCGCACCCAGCTGAACTTCCGGCGGGCCGACCACTGGCGCGACGACACCCGCCTGGTCGACGAGCTCGCACGGCTGCACCGCGAACGCAGCCAGGACCTGCAGCAGCTGCGCGAGTGGTTCGTCAACGACACCGACTGCGCCCTGTCCGGCATCGCCGAGTTCTTCGCCGTCGACCACTGGCAGCGCGGGGCGTGCGACCACGACCACACCCGCTGCTCGGTCTGCTGGCAGGACCCCGCCCACGCCGGCACGCCGCGCCCTGCGGTCCTCGACACCCTCCTCAGCGACGAACGGAGCCTGGCAGCAGGCGCCGCCGCGCTCACACGCACCGCCCAGCGGCGGCTCGAACAGGCGGCCGCCGGGATCCTCTCCGACGTCGCCTCGGGGATGGGCGTGGCCAAGCTGCTGGCCGCCATCCGCGGTCAGGACCGCATCTACATCTCCGACACCTTCTCCAAGCCGGTACCGCGCGGTGCGCTTCGTTCCCGCCACTTCGGGCAGGTCACCTCCGCCGACGACTCGCAGCTGCGTGCCGTGCTCGCACGCCTGATCGCCGACGGCACCGTCGTGCGGGTCACGATCGTGGACGGCGAGGTCGTCGAGGCTGCCCCGAGCGCGCCCGGTGCCTACTACCGCCACGCGCGCCACCAGCGGGGCGCCGCGTGAACCCCGCCGAACTCCTGATCGGCGCAGCTGACGCCGACGGCGCCGCGCTCGGGCGTCTGCGCCGTGAGGTCTCCGCGCTGACCGCCCGCCGCGGCGGTCCGCTGCACATCGGGTCGCTGGTCACCGACCTGGTCGGCGGGTACGGACCGGACCGCGGGCTCGAGGACGGCTGGGTCGTCACCCTCCGCCACGGCGCGCAGCTGGCGGCGCTGCCGCCGCCAGGAGCACCGGTCGAGATCGAAACCGCCTCGCCGGTGATCGGGTCGGTGTACGGCCAGGTGGTCGCCACCCACCTCGACCCGCCGACCGACAGCCTCGAAGCCGACGGCACCCTGCCTGCGGGGGCCGCCGACGGTCGCCGGCGTCTCGTGATCGACTTCGGCGCCGTCCCCGACGGGCTCGGGCTCGACGACCGCGAACAGGTCGCGTTCGAACGGATGCGTCGAGGCGGCAAGTGGTTCACCGCCGACGGGCACGTGCAGGTCACCTGCAACGACGACGGGCTCGACGACGTCACCCGGTACGCCCGCTGGCTCGCTTCCGACGGTCGCGCCGGGCTGCGAACCGGGCTGCCAGGGTCACCCGACCGGATCGAACGGCTGCTGCGCTCCCTGCTCTCGGCCCTGACGGTGTACGAGTCGACGTTCGTGACCGCCGGCGCGTGGGTGTGGACCCGCGACGCGCTCGCCGCCCGGCTCGAGGAACCGGTCGGCTCCGGCTACCTGCGTGACGACTGCCGGTCGATCGCCGAACGCGCCAACACGCTGTACGCCGACGCGGCCTCCGGCGTCCGTCAGCGTTCACGCCGAGCGCTGGCCGCAGAGCTCGCCGAGGCCTCGGACGCCTGGCCGGATGCCGACCGGCAGCGGCTGTGCGCCGGGGCGGCCTGGCTCGGGACGCTGTTCGCGTTGACCCAGACGGTCGCGGTCGAGCTGCCCGGCGCCGGCGCGGCGCTGCTCGGTCCCGCCGGTCAGCAGGTGCACGCGGTGTCCGAACCGCGCTTCGGCATCGCCGGTGTGCTGCTGCTCGACCCGGTCGACGACGAGGAGGCCGAACGTCTCCGTCAGGAAGCGCGCGACGAGCTCGACCGCCAGTCCCGCGCCCGCGCCGAGCAGGAGGTGGAGGCTCCGAGCTTCCCGTTCTCGGTGACCGTGACCGACGAGGCGTTCTCCCGCGGCGTGCTGCACATCCCCGACGAGGTCGCCGGCAGGCTGCACGTCTCGGACCCGGTGACCGTCAGGCTCGCCTACGTACCGGCGGGACGGTTCGCGCACCGTCCGGTCGTCGCGGCCGCCTGCGGTCGCCCCGGTCAGGACGGGATGTTCACCTTCGAGTGGCCGGCGCTGATCGGGCCAGGCACCCGTCTCGACGGGCTGGTCTCGCGCCGCGGACGTCTGGTCGAACTGCGACCGGTCACCAGGACCGTCGCCGGGTAGTCCGCCGTGACCGTGCGCTACTCGGCGATGGCCCAGGATCACCTGCGTTCAGGCCGAGAGAAGACCGCCCGAGTGGCCCAGCGGTGTGGCCGGAGGCGCCGCCCACCTGCAGCGCCCTGCGCGTTGCTCGCGAGCAACGATCAAGCCGGACCATCGCTCGTACGACGATGCGCGGCGGCGGTGCACGCCGCGCGACAGCGCGTAGCTGCCCTGGGTGTGCGTTGCGTGGGTGCATTGCGGCGGTCGTGTACCTCGGTGGTCACCGGTTTCGAACACGAGTCCGCGGCTCCGCCCGGGTGCGGCCTTGGTGGATGGTGCGGTGCAGGGTGGTGATCACGTAGTCGGCGTCGGGTGGGAGGACGTTCTCGGCGAGGCGGATCGCGGCCTGCTTGGTCGTGGTGGCGCCGTACTCGCGTGTCGTCGGCCGGGGCGCGCGGCCCTTGCGCTGGTGGTCGACCCAGGAGACCAGGAAGTAGCGGGTGGGGCTCACCGCCCTCCCCCATCGCTCCCTGCGGCGGACGCGGCGGCGGGCACGGGTGGCTCGTTCGCGGCGATGCCGAGGAGTTGGTGGAGGCGGGCGGTCGGCACCAGGAGGCGGCGGCCGAGGCGGATGGTGGGGATCTGGCCGGAGGCGGCGGCGCGGTAGGCGGCGCCGCGGCTGATGCCCAGCAGGCGGCCGGCTTGTTCGACGGTCATGGTGGCGGGTGGCTCGG
Organism: Nitriliruptor alkaliphilus DSM 45188; assembly: GCF_000969705.1. GTDB lineage: Bacteria > Actinomycetota > Nitriliruptoria > Nitriliruptorales > Nitriliruptoraceae > Nitriliruptor > Nitriliruptor alkaliphilus. The sequence continues at coordinate 3,340,499 of NZ_KQ033901.1, read as the reverse complement.
GGTTGTTCACAGCTCGCTCCTGTTCGGTGTCGTGTCTAGGTACTGCGCTCCGTTCTCGCGTTCGGTGACAGCTCCCCCGGGTGCGTGCGAACACCGCGCGAGCACCGAGCGCGACAGCAACCGTCCACGTCCGAACGCCCTCACACCTGACGACACGACCAGCAACCCCCCGGAACCCATCGATACCGGAACTGCCGATATCCGGCTCTAACCTGCCTCTAGAGCCACTTCTCTGCTCTAGACCTGCCCTGCTCACCGACGCACCCTGACGTCATGAGCGACGAACACAGACTGGCACTGGGTCAGTGCAACGCGGCGGTCACGGACCGGTGTTGAACATCGGGCGGATGGCACCCGGCAGGGCGGAGTACTACCTGCAGGTCGTGGCCAACCGCGACGCGGCCGACTACTACCTCGCCCACGGCGAGGAGCCCGGCCGCTGGACCGGCAGCGGCGCTGCCCGGCTGAGGCTCCGCGGGCAGGTCAGTGGCGAACAGCTCCGTGCCGTGCTGGCGGGCGAGGATCCGTCCTCGGAGGTGCAGCTGGCGGGGCATCCGGCCCGCAAGGTCCCGGGGTTCGATCACACTTTCCGGGCCCCCAAGTCGGTCTCGCTGCTGTGGGCGCTCGGGGACCGTGACACGGCCGCGCAGGTGGTCGCGGCCCACGACGCCGCGGTCGACGCTGCGGTCGGCTACCTCGAACGCGCCGCGGGTTTCACCCGCCGCGGTGCGCAAGGCGCCGAGAGCGTCGAGGTGAACGGGTTCGTTGCAGCCGCGTTCCGTCACCGTTGCTCGCGGGCTGGTGACCCGTTGCTGCACACCCACGTGCTGGTCGCCAACCTCGCCGAGACGGTCGACGACGGGGTGTGGCGCACCCTGGACTCGCGCCGGCTGTTCGTGCACGCCCGCACCGCCGGGTTCCTCTACCAAGCCCAACTACGTCACGAGCTCACCGCCCGCCTCGGGGTCGGCTGGCAACCGGTGGTCAACGGCCACGCCGACATCGACGGGGTCGACCGCGACCTGATCGAGGCCTTCTCCCAACGCCGCACCGCGATCCTCACCGAACTCGAACGACGCGGCGAGTCCTCGGCCAAGGCCGCCCAGGTCGCCACCCTGACCACCCGGCAGGCCAAGGACCGCCGCACCTGCGAAGCCGAGCTGCGCACCACCTGGCGGACCCGCGCCGCCACCTGCGGTGTCGGCGCGGGTTGGCAGCACCGGTTGACCGGCCGCCCAAGCCCGCAGCGTCCCGACATCGGCGCCCTCTACCGCGACCTGGTCGACCACGAAGCACTCACCGCCCAGAGCTCCAGCTTCACCCGCCGGGACGTGATCCGTGCCGTCGCCGAACGCCTGCCCGCCGGCGCACCCGTCACGGCCATCGAACAGATCGCTGACGCGGTCATCGCCCACGACCCGCAGCAGGTCATCGCGCTCGGCACGAGCCGGGGCCAGCTCACCGCGCTCGAGACCATCCGGCGCAACGACGGCCGCGTCATCCCCGCCGACGGCCACGAAGCCCGCTACACCACCCGCGGGCTGCTCCTGACCGAACAGCGCGCCGTCACCCGTGCCCTGGCCCTCCACCGAGCCCAGCTCGCCATCGTCGACGACCGCCACCTCACGGCCGTGACCCGCGGGCGGAGCCTCTCCTCCGAACAGCACACCATGGTCCAACGGCTGACCCGCTCCGGAGCCGGGGTCGAGATCGTGGTCGGCAAGGCCGGCACCGGCAAGACCTACGCCCTCGCCGCCGCCCGCCACGCCTGGCAGACCGCCGGCACCCCGGTCGCCGGTGTCGCGCTCGCCGCCCGCGCCGCACTCGAGCTCCAACAGTCCGCCGGCATCCCCTCCACCACCCTGACCCGACTGCTCGGCCAGCTCGACCAAGGCCAGCCGACCACGCTCACGCCAGGATCGGTGCTCGTCGTCGACGAAGCCGGCATGGTCGGCACCCGCCAGCTCGCCCGCCTCCTGGACCACGTCGAACACCACAACCTCAAGATCGTGCTCGTCGGCGACCCCCACCAGCTCCCCGAGATCGACGCCGGTGGCCTGTTCCGCACCCTGACCACCCGCCTGCCCGCGATCGAACTCACCCACAACCGACGGCAACGACACCCCTGGGAACAGGCCGCCCTCGACCAGCTCCGCAACGGCGACCCCCAGGCCGCGGTGACCGCCTACCGCGAGCACGGCCGCCTCGTGACCGCCGACACCGCCGAAGAGGTCCGCCACCAGCTGATCGACGACTGGTGGAACACCGCCACCAACGACCTGCCCGGCAGCATCATGATCGCCCTCCGGCGGTCGGACGTCGACGACCTCAACCACCGCGCCCGATCCCGCATGCTCACCGCCAGACGCCTCACCGGCCCCCCTCTCCACAGCGGCGGACAGAGCTTCCAGACCGGAGACCGGATCGTGTGCCTCCGAAACCACCCCCGGCTCGGCGTGGTCAACGGCACCCGCGCCACCATCACCGCCATCGACCCCACCCGACGCACCATCCACGCCACCGACGACCACGACAACCACCTGCAGCTACCCCCCGACTACCTCGACGCCGGCCACCTCACCCACGGCTACGCCATCACCGGCCACAAAGCCCAAGGCCTCACCGTCGACCACACCTACGTCCTCGGCTCCCCCGACCTCTACCGCGAATGGGGCTACGTCGCGATGTCCCGCGGACGGGAGTCCAACCAGCTCTACCTCGCAGGCGCCGACCAACTCGACGACCTCCACCACACCCTGGAGGCGGAAGCCGACCAGACGGCCGCGCTCCCCCACCGCCTCCAACGCAGCCGCGGGCACCAGCCGCTGACCGATGGTCTCGACCAGATCGCCCACCAGTGGCGCCAACTCCACCAGCGCCTCCACGCCCCCGACATCGCCCGCCAGCGAGCGCTCACCCGCCGACGAGCGCAGCTCGCCGCCGAGCGGCAGGCAGCCCTCGACCAGCTCGAGCGACTCCGAGGCCGCATCGACCACACCGCGACCGGTCTCGGTCGGATCGCGAACCGACGCCAGCTCGCGGACCTACGCGGCGATCACGACGTTCACGCCCGCCAGGTCCCCCACCTCGAGACCCAGCTGGGCGACATCGATGCCGAGCTCGTCGGGCTGCCCACCCGCGAGCAGATCGTCGACCTCCACGCCCTGTACCAGGACCGCACCGAGCAGCTCCGGCACGCAGCCGAACAACGCGTCGCCAGCGTCCAGCACCACAGCCCCAGCTACCTCGCTGCCGTCCTCGCCGACCCGCCACAGGGCCGCCTGCGGCAACCGTGGCACCAGGCCGCGATCGCCATCGAGGAGTACCGGCTCCGCTGGAACGTCACCGAGCCACACCGGCCACTCGGAGCTGAACCTACGGACCCGCTGCAACGCGAGCACCGGCACCGGACGGCGGCAACCATCGCGCGCTTCCGAGACGAGCTGACCCGCGACACGACACGCGCACACAACCGTGGGAGGAGCCTCAGCCGATGAGTTCTCCACATGTCCCTGACGAGTCGCGGCGGGCCGACCAGCCCGAACGGTGACCATGTCCACGGGGAGCCCGTGATCGCGTGGTCAACCCGAGAGGAGTTCCGATGAGGGGTCACGTCCGCAAGCGCGGCAGCACGTACTTCATCGTCTACGACGAGCGGGCTGACCCCCGGACCGGCGAGCGCCGCCAACGAGAGCGCGGTGGGTACGCCTCGCGAGAGGAAGCCGAGGACGAACTCGCGCGGGCGATCGCGGCCGTGCGGTCGGACGGCTACGTCGAGCCGACCAAGGTGACCGTCGCCCGGTTCCTGACCGATTGGGTCGACCGGAAGGCCGAGGATGACCTCAAGCCGACCACCGCAGCCTCCTACCGACAGAAGATCGACCGACACCTCATCCCGCGGCTCGGCACGCTTCGGGTGCAGGAGCTCAACGTCGCCCACATCGAGGACGCTCTGCGCGACGTCCACCGCGAGGGCGGAGCCCACGGAGGGCCGCTCTCGCGACGGACCGTCAACTACTGCCGGGTCGTGTTGGCCGCAGCGTTGGACGACGCCGTCCGGCGCGGCATCACCCGGGTGAACCCGGCCCGGCTCGCACGCATCCCGACCCGAGAGCGCGAGGACTGGTCTCCGCGCAGCGCGCCGCAGCAACCCTGGACGATCGAGGAGCTCCGCCGGTTCCTGGCCACGGCAGCGCAGGACCGGCTCGCCGCGCTCTGGACGATCTACGTCACGACAGGACTGCGCCGTGGTGAGGCGTTGGCCCTCCGCTGGGACGACCTCGATCTCGACACCGGCACCGTGCAGGTCCGCCGCAACCGGACCAGCGCGCAGGGCCGGGAGGGACGCATCGTCTACGACGACGAGCGACCGAAGTCGGCCGCCGCGCAGCGCACGGTGACCCTCGACGAGGCCACGGTCGCCGCCGTACGGGCCCACCGGGCCGCCCAGCTCGAGGAACGGCTCGCCGCAGGTCCCGCCTGGACCGATGAGATCGCCCGGGTCTTCACCCGCGAGGACGGCTCCGGGCTCGATCCGGACAGCATCTCGATCGCGTTCCGTCGGCTCTGCACGCTGGCCGAGGTCCGCACCATCCGCCTGCACGACGTCCGCCACTCACACGCCACCTTGATGCTGGCAGGAGGCGTCCCAGTCGAGGTGATCTCCAAGCGTCTCGGGCACTCCCGGATCAGCACCACGATGGACCTGTACGTGCACCCCGACGACCGTCAGCAGCGCTCCGCGGCGGACCGGTTCGGGAAGATGATCGCCGGTGAGTGAGCACCGCATGTTGGCAAAATGTTGGCAAAGCGGCCGACGACAGGTCCGGAACGGAACGACCCCTGCTGCGTTTCCGCAGGTCAAGGGCCGGTTCCGATTGGAGGCGGGGACGGGAATCGAACCCGTGATGGAGGATTTGCAGTCCTCTGCCTTACCACTTGGCTACCCCGCCGGGCGTGCGGAGGGTAGCCGCGTCGCGCGTCCCGGTGCGACTCGCGCTCACGCTGCACACGGGGCCCCGGTTCAGGACCGGTTCACGGCCAAGGCCGGTCGTCACGGATCGTCCCGAGCGGGCCGGTCCCCCACCGCGATCCGCGCCACCACGACAGGCCGACGCCCGCCGCCAGGACGCCCACACCGAGCAGGCGTCCGAGCGACCGCCACCCGACCACCACCGTCAGCGGGTCGGCCCCTTCGAAGCGTCCCACCCCGCTGACCGCGATGGTCTCCGTGCTCGACAGGCGCGGAGCGCGGCCGTCGACCGGGCGGTCCCAGTCGGGCCGGACCGTGAAGCGGTCCGCAACGAGCTGCGGGTCGTCGGCGGCCCTGCGGACCTGACCGTGGGTGGGCCGCTGACGACGGGCGGCACGCACGAGCTCGCGCTCGATGTCCCGTGCGATCGTGCCACGCCGCGCCATCACGCCTCCGTCGAGTGGATGCCGCGAGCCTAACCACCGATCCGGACCGACCTCGGAGCGGCACGGCACCGGGAGCCACGGGGGCCGTGACGGCGGCTGTCGCTACCCCGGCTGCGACGCCCCACCGCCCTGGTGCGACATCGCCCACGCCACCGCACGCCGCGACCGCGGCCCCCTGACCATCCACAACGCCCTCCGGCTGTGCCGCCACCACCACCGCAAACTCGACCTCGGCCGCTGGACCATCACCATCGATGGTCCCGACGCCACCTTCACCCACCCCACCGGCCGCACCATCCGCGCCGGACCCGCACGCGGCCGACCCCCCGACACCAGCTGACCCACCCGGGCCGGCCGGGTGCGGTCAGCTGCGGTAGGCCTCACGACCGACGCCCTGGACGGGGATGCCCTGCGCCGCCAGCACCTCGTGCTGGAGGGCGTACATCGCAGCCGCGGCGCGGTCGATGTGCCGGGTGAAGGCGAGCGAGCCCGCCAGGATCGGCAGCAACGCGTCGCGGTCCTGGACGCGCGCCGGTGGGTACTCGTGCTCGACGATCAGCGGCAGGTTCGCCACGTCGATGTCGAGCAGTTCACGGGCTGCGAGCTGGTGGTCGAGCCAGTCGACGGTGCGGTTCTGCAGGTAGGCGAGCGGATCGTGCCGTGCCGTGCCGGGCAGCTCGTGCTCGCACAGGACGGTCTGCTTCTTCCAGGCGTTGCCGAGATCGGCCGGATCGGACGACACCTCGCCGTCGACCCAGTCGCCGCGCTGGATGGTCTGTCCGCCGTACCCCCACGCGGCCAGGCCCACCGGATCGATGACCTGTCCCTTGACGTGCATGCCGGTGATGAGGAACCCGTACCCCTCGTCGCGCAGGTACTGGAACATCGACCGGGTGTCCTGACCCATCAGGATCGAGTGCGAGGGGTCGTAGTGGACGCGGAACTGGTCACCGACGCCGTGCTTCTCGCAGATGCGGTGCAGCGCGATCCAGGTCGCCGGGGTGTAGGCCAGGTTGTTGTGGACGTTGTCGCCGGGTGTCCAGCCCGGCATCGGGCACTGCTCGACGCGGTACTCGAGCCCCCGTGCCTTGGCCTCGGCCAACAACGGCACGAAGCTGGCCTCGAAGTCGGCGAGGTTCTGCTCCATCGACAGCGACTGGTTGCGGCCGACGAACCCGCACACGGCGGGGACGCCGAGCAGCACGGCCGCGTCCATGGCCCGCAGCATGAAGTCGTGCTTCTTGCGGCGGACCGCCGGATCGGCGTGCAGCATGTCGTCGAAGTAGCCGACGTCGGCGATGGTCACGCCCGTTCCGTCCACAGCCGCGAGGACGCGGCGCGCCCGCGCCTCGTCGAAGGGATCGCGCAGATCCAGGGTGTTGGCAACCGGGTCCAGCAGCGCTTCGGCCGGCACATCCGCGACCGAGGGGTGCAACGCCGTCGACAGTTGGATGCAGTCGGCGCCCATCTCCGCCGCGTAGGCCAGCCACTCCTCGACCGCCAGGTCCGGGTCGGGGTCGCGGCGTTCACGGGGGGTCAACTCCTGCAGCGCCGCCGTCAGGATCCCGACGGGCATGTGGACCGGCTCGAACGGTGTGACGTCGCCCACTTCAGAACCTCCGGAGGAACTCGATGCCGTCGGTGGCGATGGCGTCCTGGCTGACCGCCAACGGACGCCAGATGGACGCCGCCGTGGCGATGGTGGCGTTCTCGGCCGTGAAGGACTCGATCACGAGCGGTCCCGCGTACCCGACGTCGTCCAGCGCACCGATGATGCCGGGCCAGTCGAGGTGGTCGGCGCCCGGTGCGCCACGATCGTTGGCGCAGACCTGAACGTGCACGATGCGGTCCCCAGCCCGGCGGATCGCGTCGGGGACGTCCTGCTCCTCGATGTTGGCGTGGTAGACGTCGAAGGCGATGCCACAGTGCTCGGGCGGCAGCCCCTCCAACGCCTCGAGGCACTGGTCGACGGTGTTGAGCAGGCTGGTCTCGTAGCGGTTGAGCGGTTCGACACCGAGCCTCACCCCAGCCGACGCGGCGTGATCGACGACCGGTGCGAGGTGCTCGCGGAGCTCGGCGTAGGCGGCCCGGCGTTCGTCCGGTGTCAGGCGCCAGGTCCGACCGACCGATGCGTACGCCGGCCCGGCGATGACCGGTGCCCCGACCACCTGCGCCACGTCGACGACGTGACGCAGGTAGTCCTGGGTCGACGCCACCGTCCCGGCGTCGGTCGCGACCAGTTCGCGCCCCTCGCCCATGACCAGCACGACGCTGGCGCGCAGGTCGTGCTCGGCGAGGATCTCGGAGGCGAACCCCGGGTCCCAGTCCCCCGGGGCTTCGACGGGCAGTTCGATGACCTCGAAGCCCCACCCGCGCACGCGGGGCGCGAGCTCGGCCAACCGTTCGTCGGTGAGGGGGGAGACCCACACCCAGGTGTTGACACCGAGCTCGCGCCGCACGCCGTGCCCTCTCGTCGTCGCGGTGGGAGCGCGCATCCGGTCGCGCTCCCACCGCGGTGGATCAGCGGTCCTGCCACGCTCCGGGATAGCCGGGCAGGTCCTCGCCGCCGAACTTCGCGTAGTGCAGGTCCGGCATGTCGGCGTTGGCCTCCACGTGCTCGGACAGGTCCGCCTCCGTGATCGGCTCCTGCGGCAGGACCCACTCGCTCGGCACCTGCTCACCGTCCCAGATGCGCACGGCCGCCAAGACCGGCGTCCGCCACTGGAAGTTGGAGTACACGGGCGCGATCGCCGTGATCCCGGTCTCCTCCCACTTGCGGAGGAAGCCGAGCTCGTCCTCGCCGACCATCACCGGGTAGTCCATCCCAGCGTCCTCGTAGGCCTCGACGGCCGCAACGGAGCCAGCGCCCGCGTCCATCCAGATGCCGTCGACGTTGCCGCGCTGGAGGTACTGACCGACGATGTCCTTGATCTGGGCACCGTCACCGCCGGTGAACTCGAACCCGAGGACCTCGAGTTCGCTGTCACCGAAGATCTCCTGCGCCGCCGCCCAGCGGTGCTCGAGCACGTCGACACCAGGCAGGATGCGCAGCGCCAGGACCGTGGACCCCGGTTCGAGGTTCTCGACCAGGAAGTCCGCGCCGTCCGCCCCGTAGGCGTAGCCGCCGATCGGGTGGATGAACGTCACGGCACAGTCGGTGTCGACCCCGCGGTCGAAGACGATGACCGGGACGCCGCTGTCGCACGCCGCCTGGACGGCCGGCGTCAGCGTCGCGGTGGTGGACGGCGAGATGATCATCGCGTCGCAGTCACCCGCCTCGATGAAGGCCTGGATGTCGGAGATCTGCTGGTTGTCGTCGTCGGCCGCGTCCGAGACCCGGAACTCGCCGATCTCACCCGCCTCCTGCAGCACCTCGACCTGCTCCTGCATGGTGATGTAGCCGGTCACGCGCCACGGGTTGGAGACCGAGGCGTTCGAGAAGCACAGCGTCCGGTCGCCGCCGTCGCCGTACTCGTCGGTGTCGACCCAGTCGGGCTCGATGGCCTGCAGCCACGGCTCGGCGTCGTCACCTTCGGGGGTCGCGGTGCGCTGAGCCAGCTGGCGCTCGTAGTCGGCGCGGACGAACCACTCGTCGTCGGCCGTCTGCTCACCGGCGTCGTCGGCGTCGATGTCACCGTCATCGATGTCACCGGCGTCGACGTCACCGGCGTCGGTGGCATCGGCCGGCGGCGGGGTGTCGTCGGGGTCGTCGGTGGCGCAGGCAGTGAGCAGCATGCTCACCGCCACGGAGCACGCGATGAGCGTGCGGGACTTACGCATCGTTGCCTCCTGATGCGGTCGCCGGCACGGGCTGTGCCGGGGGTGGGTCGTGCCGGGTGGTACGGGGCCGGCTGACCGTCCGTGACGCGTACGCCACCGCCGCGATGAGGATGATCCCCTGGGCGGTGGGCCGCAGCGTCGACGGCAGGCCGAGCTGGTTGAACAGCGTGAACAGGCTCTCGAGGGCGAGCGCACCGAGGACGGCGGCCACGACGGTGCCGCGCCCCCCGCCGAGCACCACACCACCGAGGACCACCGCAGTGATCGCGGTGAACTCGAGGCCCTGACCGACCTGCGCCGTGACGCCCGCGAAGCCACCGATGAGCACGGCAGCGATCGTGGCGAGCACGCTCGACAGGACGAAAGCGATGGTCCGGGTCCGCGCGACACGGACGCCGGCGAACGCGGCGGCGCGATCGTTGTCCCCGACCGCGATGAGGACCCGGCCGTAGGGGCGCCGCACGAGGGCGACGATCGCGGCGGTCACGAACGCCGCGACGAACACGGCCCACGGGATGCGGCCGATGCCCGGCACGTTCTCGATCCCGCCGCGGCCGAGGGTGCGGAACGCGTCGGACAGCGCCCCGGTCGGTGCGCCACCGGTCCACAGGCGGATCGCACCGGCGAGCACGAGCAGCATGCCGAGCGTGGTGATGAAGGACGGCACCTTGAGGATGGTGGTCACGAGCCCGTTGACGAGGCCCACCACGATGCCGAACGCGAGCATGACCCCGAGGATCGGCAGCGTCATGGCTTCGTCGCCGTCGATGAACCGGGCGGCGATGACCACCTGCGCACCGACGAGGGAGCCGACCGACAGGTCGAACTCACCCGACACGATCACCAGGTACTGCCCGACGGCGAGGATGACGAGGGGAGCCGCCTTCTGCAGCAACGCGAGCATGGGCCGCGGCTGCGCGAAGCTGGGGTTGATCACCACGATCGCCACGAGGACGACCACGAGGAGGAGCGCCACCGGCGCAGTGCCGCTCGCCGCGAAGCGGGCGAGACGCTCGCGCAGGTCCGGGGCAGCCACCGGGGCGGTCACGGTCGCGCCCCCGGCTCGGCGGGGACCGCAGGCTGCGCTGCGGGCGTGGTCGGTGGTGGGCTCTGCCCGAACCGGACGCGGGCGGCGCGTCGTTCCAGCTGGCGCCGGGCGTAGATCGCGACGGCGGCGATGATGATGGTGCCGCGCAGCACGTCCTTGAAGAACGGGTCCACGGCGAGGATGTTGAAGACCGTGTCGAGCACCGACAGGATCATCACGCCGGCGACGGTCCCGCCCACGCCGCCACGCCCGCCGAGCAGGTAGGTCCCACCGAGGACCACCGCCGCGATCGACTCGAGGTCGTACCCGGACCCGTACACCAGCGCGCTGCCGGTGCCGAAACGGGCGGCGATCAGCAACCCTGCGATGCCGGCCGCGACCGAGCACAGCACGTGCGCACCGATGAGCACGCGGTCGGTGCGGATGCCCGACAGGCGCGCGACCTCGTCGCTGCCGCCGACCGCGTAGAGGTGGAAGCCGAACCGGCTGCGACGCAGCAGCACGATCGCCAACACGGCCACACCCAGCATCACGGCCGTCGACACCGGGACCGGGCCGATACGCGTGTAACCGAACCCCTGGAAGACGGAGGGCACGTTGCCGGCCGGCCCGCGGTAGTTGGTGTCGAGGTAGCCGCGGAGGATCAGGCTCATGCCGAGGGTGGCGATGAAGGCGTTGACGCGCAGCTTGGCGACCACCACCCCGTTGACCAGGCCGATCAGCGCGGCTGCCCCGAGCGCCACGGCGATGCCGAGCGGGATACGGGCAGGGTCGCCCGCCATCGTCGTCGCGCCCAGCAGGCTCGACAGCGCCATCACGTGCCCGACCGACAGGTCCAGCGAGCGGCCGAGGATGACGAAGGTCTGCCCGATCGCCACGAACCCGAGGAGGCTGGAGCGGGTGAGCAGGTCCACGAGGTTCGCGCGCGACAGCAGGTTGCCGCCCTGCGCTCCGACGAGGAGGGTGCTGAGCACCACGATCACGAGCAGCGCGAGGTAGACCAGCCCGGTCGTCCCGAGCCGGCGCACGGGGGCGGGCACGACGGCGCCGACGGCCGCGCTCACGGGGTCCCCTCCGTGTCGTGGTGACCCGTGGCGAGGGCCATGACGTGCTCCTCGCCGACGCTCGGATCGACCTCTCCCGCGATGCGGCCGTCGTGCAGCACGACGATCCGGTCGGCCATCCCGAGGACCTCGGGCAGCTCGGAGGAGATCAGCACGGTGGCCACGCCCCGGTCGGCGAGCTGGCGCACCAGGTCGTGGACGGCGCGCTTGGCGCCGACGTCGATCCCGCGGGTGGGCTCGTCCAGCACGATCAGCCGCGGCTGCGTCACCAGCCACTTGGCGAGGACGACCTTCTGCTGGTTCCCGCCGGACAGGTACTGCACCTCCTGGTCGAGCCCCTGCGCGATCAGCTCGAGCTGTTCGAGCAGGCTCGGCACCTCCAGGGCGCGCCGTGCGGCGTTCCTCGGGGTCACCGCATCGACCACGAGGCGTGCGTTGGCGAGGATCGACTGGTTCAGCGCGAGCCCCTCACGCTTGCGGTCCTCGCTGACCAGCGCGATCCCGTGCCCGACCGCCTGCCGCGGCGAGCGGATGGTGACCGGTCGCCCGTCGAGCTCGACCTGCCCGCGGGTGAAGCGATCCACCCCGAAGAGGGCGTGGCCGAGCTCGGTGCGGCCACTGCCCTGGAGCCCCGCGAGGCCGACGATCTCGCCCGCCCGGACCTCGAGGTCGATGTCATCGACCTGGTCGTTGCCGCCACCACGGACCCGCAGCCGCACGTCCCCGATCGAGGTCGTCGGCAGCGGGTCGGGGAAGAACGCCGTGAACGAGCGCCCGACCATCTTCTTGACCAGGGCGTCGGGGGTGAGGTCCGCGGTGTCGACGGTGTCGACGAGGTGACCGTCCTTGAGCACGGTGACCCGGTCGGCGAGGTCGAAGATCTCCTTGAGGCGGTGTGAGACGTACAGCACCGCCACATCGCGATCGCGGAGCGTGCGGACCAGCCGGTACAGCAGTTCGACCTCGTGGTCGGCCAGCGCCGCCGTCGGCTCGTCCATCGAGACGATCCGTGCGTCGTAGGACAGCGCCTTGACGATCTCGACGACCTGCTGCTCGGCGACCGACAACGTCCGGACGCGACGGCGTGGCGCGAGCTGGGTGATGCCGAGATCGGCGAGCAGCCGTCCGGTGTCGGCGATCATCCGGCGTTCGTCGACCACACCGCGGCGCCGTGGTTCCCGCCCGAGGTAGACGTTCTCGGCGATGGTCCGCTCGGGCAGAAGGTTGAACTCCTGGAACACCGTGGACACGCCCGCCTCGTACGCGGCGAGCGGGTGGGTGAAGGTGACCGGGGCCCCGTCGAGGTGGATGGTGCCGCCATCGGGCTGGTGGACCCCGGCGATGATCTTCATCAGCGTCGACTTGCCGGCGCCGTTCTCGCCGACGAGGGCGTGCACCTCGCCGGCACGCAGGTCGAGGTCGATGCCGTGCAGCACCTCCACGCCCAGGAAGGACTTGCGGATCGCGCGGACCTCCAGCAGCGGCGGGGCAGCTGCCGGCGTCGCACCTGGGACCAGGCCATGCGGTGTGTTCACGGCGCCACCTCGACCCAGCGTTCGTCCCTGGCAGAGGCGAGCACGGCCTCCGCCAGCAGGGCTGCGCGGTGCCCGTCGGCGAAGGTCGGCAGCCCGTCCGGCGCGACGCTGCGGATGGCCTCGAACGTGTCCGCGACGAACGCGTCGAAGCAGTCCTGGTACCCCTGCGCGTGCCCCGCCGGCAGGCGGGCGTAGCGGGCCGCATCGGGGTGCAGGGTGTCGGGGTCGCGCACCAGGTGACCGCTGGCCTCGCGTCCCCCGAGCCAGAGCCGTTCGGGGTCCTCCTGGTCGAACCCGAGGCTGCCGTCGGCACCGGAGACCTCGAGGTACAGGCGGTTCTTGCGACCAGCCGAGACCTGACTGATGACGCAGGTGCCGAGCACACCCGCACCCGTCACGAACTGGACGGTCACGACGTCCTCGGTCGCCACGGACCGCTGGCCCCGTTGGGGGTTGACGGTCGAGGCCATGGCCGACACGCGGGCGATGCGGTCGCCGGTGACGAACTCGAGCAGGTCGCACCAGTGCGAGCCGATGTCGCCGAACGCGCGTGAGGGACCACCGAGGGCGGGGTCGACCCGCCAGTTGTCGTCACCAGGGTGCAGCAGCCAGTCCTGCAGGTAGCTGCCGTGCACGAGGTGGATGGCCCCGATCGCGCCGTCGCGGACCCGGGCGCGCGCCTCGCGGACCACGGGGTGGAAGCGGTAGACGAACGGGACCGTGGCGATCCGACCCTCCGCGGCGGCGACCAGGTCGGCCGTCGTCCCGGCGTCGGTGGCGAGCGGCTTCTCGCACACCACGTGCTTGCCGGCCGCCAGCGCCGCCGAGGCGATCGGTGCGTGCAGGTGGTTGGGGGTGCACACGTGGACGACGTCGACCTCGGGGTCGGCGAGCACCGCATCGACGTCCGCGAAGACCTGTTCGGCACCGAGCTCGGCCTGCGCACGGCGCGCCCGCTCCGGCGTCGAGGACGCCACCCCGACCACGCGACCACCGGCGACACGGACCGCACGAGCGTGCACACGCCCCATGAACCCGGCGCCGACGATGGCGACGCGTGGTGGCTCGACGGACGCCCCGTCGGTGGCCGCCAGGCCGCCGAGCTCGGACGTGGTCGAGCCCGGCGCGAACTCCCGAACTCCCATGCCCCGTACCCAACGCGAACTTCCGTCGACTGTCAAGCAGAAGTTGCGTTTCATCGAGCGGACTTCGACGGGGCGAGCACACCGAAGATCGGGGTGCTTCACTTCCCGCATGGCACGCACACCCGGCTCGGTGACCAGAGCGACCGCGTCAGCCACCGCCAACGCGGTGGCGGGAGCGGGCGATCTGCTCTCGCTCCTGCGCGACGGCGAGCCGCGGACCCGCTCCGAGCTCGCCGCCGTCACCGGGCTCGCCCGCTCCACGGTGACCCAGCGCGTGGACGCGCTGCTCGCCAGCGGGCTGCTCGCCCCGGCCGGCGCCGCGGTATCCACCGGCGGGCGCCCCCCGGTGCGGTTCGCGTTCAACCCCGGCGCGCGCGTGACCTTCGCCGCCGACCTCGGCGCCACCCACGCCCGGTTCGCGGTCACCGACCTCGCCGGCAGGGTCCTCGAGGAGCACCGCGAGGACCTCGACATCGCGCTCGGTCCCGACCACGTCCTCGACCGGGTGGTGACCGTCGGCGAGCGACTGCTCGATCACAGCGGTCGGGAGGCCAGCGAGCTGCTCGGCGTCGGCCTCGGCCTCCCCGGACCGGTCGAGCACTCCGCCGGGCGACCCGTCAACCCGCCGATCATGCCCGGTTGGGACGGCTTCGACGTGCAAGGTCACCTCACGCAGCGGCTGGACGCTCCGGTGCTGGTCGACAACGACGTGAACATCATGGCGCTCGGCGAGCACTTCGCGACCTGGCCCGACGAACAACACCTGCTGTTCATCAAGGTCGCCACCGGCATCGGGTGCGGGATCATCAGCGATGGCCACGTCCACCGGGGCGCCCAGGGTGCCGCCGGCGACCTGGGACACGTCCAGCTGGCGCGCGAGGAACAGGTCCTGTGTCGGTGCGGCAACGTCGGGTGCCTCGAAGCGGTCGCGAGCGGCGCCGCGGTCGCCCGACGGTTGCAGGAGCAGGGCATCGACGCCAGCTCGGCCCTCGACGTGGTCGAGCTCGCCCGGGCCGGCTCGGTGCCGGCCATCCAGCTCATCCGCGAGGCCGGCCGGGACATCGGCGAGGTCCTGGCCGCCGTCGTCAACCTGCTCAACCCCTCCGTCATCGTCATCGGTGGGTCGCTCGGCCTCGTCGGGGACCACCTCATCGCCGGGATCCGCGAGGTGATCTACCGCCGCTCCCTGCCCCTGGCCACCCAGCACCTGCGGATCGTCAGCTCACGCACCGGCGACCGTGCCGGCATCCTCGGCGCTGCGGTGATGGTGATCGACCACGGCCTCGCGCCGAGCCGCGTCGACGCCCGGGTCAACGGCACCTGAGCGGCAGCGGGTGGTGCTGGATAGGCCCACCAGAACGGTGGTCCGTGGTCACCCCGTCCCACGATGGGCGTCGTGAAGATACGGCTGCAGCGGTTGTCGCGTGATCTGCGAACCGTTCCCGATCCTTCGTTCGTGGAAGCCGTGGCGCCGTCTACCGGGTGCAGATCGTCGGTTCCGTCCGACGATCTGCACCCGCTACGGCGTTCGCTCCGCCGAGCCCCCCCGCGTCAACACGCCCGTGTCCAGCACCGGCTGCGACGGTTGCGCCCACCTTGACGTCGGTGCTGGAGCGCCTCCGCTGAGGCCGTCACGACGGCAGTTCCTGGCGCCTGACAGCCAGGAACTGCCACGGGAACCGGGTGATCCGCGCCCGTCGGCGGCAACTTCTGGCGTCCAGCAGCCAGCAACTGTCAAACGCCCGTGTCTTCCACCCGCCTGCGACGGTCCTGCGCAGGTCGGTAGCCACTGATCCCGGAGCGATGCCGCGGCATCGCTCCAGTGGGCGACCACCCGAGCAGCGGGCGACCACGAGCACATCGAGGTACGCCTCGTCACCCGCTGAGTTCGTCAGCGCCCGCTACCGCCACCAGGCAGATACGCCCGGATCCTCCACCCGGATCCGGCGATGTACTGGACGATGGCGAGTGGCGTGGCAGTCGAGGCTGTGGCGGTTGTACACAGGTTGGAGCCTCGCCCTCCGAACCCTCCGAGAGCGTGGCTACAATCGGCAGTCTAATGACGCCACATCGGGAGGTCGTGTCATGGCCGAGGCCGGGATCCGGGACCTGCGCGATCACCTGAGCCGCTACCTCGAGCGTGTCCGGTCCGGTGAGGAGCTGACCGTCACCGACCGGGGACAACCCATCGCGAGGCTGATCCCGGTCGACGGGCCACACACGCTCGACCGGCTGATCGCCGAGGGCCTCGTCACGCCGGCAGCGACCCGTGACCGACGCCGCCCGACGACCCGTGTGGCCGTCACCGGACAGGTCAGCGGCCTCGTCGCTGAGCAGCGTCGGTGATCGCCTACTTCGACACGTCCGCGCTCATCCCGCTCTTGGTCGACGAACCGGGCTCGGACCGTGCCGCCCGGTTGTGGGATGTGGCTGACAACGTCGTCGCCGTGCGGCTGATTTACGCCGAGGCTCGCGCCGCCCTCGCTCAGGCGACGCGGATGGGACGGCTCGCCGCGGCTGACCTCACCACGGCGATCGAGGGGCTCGAGGGTCTGTACGTCAGCCTGGACCTCTTGGAGGTCGACGAGCGCATCGTGCGTCGCGCAGGCGAGCTCGCACAGCACCACGCGCTGCGTGGCTACGACGCCGTTCACCTGGCAGCGGCCGAACGGGTTCGTGACGACGCGACGGTCCTGGTGGCTGGCGACCGCAGCCTGTGCGCCGCAGCCGGAGCGCTCGGCATGGCGGTCGCCGATACCTCCGTCGACGGTCATGATGGGTAAGCAGAACGCCCGCTACGCGCACGTCGCTGGGGCCTGTCTCAGCAACACTCCTGCCGAACCCAACGGCACCTGAGCCCCGCGGGGCGGCTCATCGCACGCGAGATCGCTCGCGTTCCGGAACGGCCGAGAGCCCGTCGTCGGGCCCATCGGGGTCGCGTGGCTCCCCGTCCCAGCCACCACCGCCCCCTCCACCAGGGCCGAACAACCGCAGGAGCATCACCACGAGCAGCACGAGCAGCACGAGCACGATCACGATCACGTGGTGTCCCTCCTGGAGCGCCCCGTCGAGTTCGTCGCTGCCTCGAACGAACGTACCTCGGTGCTGGCGAGACGCTGCCGCCGGCTGCGCAGGTGTCTCAATCGTTGTCGCGCAGCGCGGCGAGCAGGCGCCGGTAGGTCTCGAGGCGCGTCGGGTGCACGTCGCCGGCCGCGAGCGCGTCCGGCAGCGCGCAGCCGGGCTCGCCGTCGTGCACACAGTCGTCGAGCGCACACTCGAGTCGGTCCAGCTCGGGCATGTGCCGGGTGAGGTGCTCCGCTGCGAGGGTCCCGAGCCCGAAGGAACGGACCCCCGGTGTGTCGACCAGCCAGGCGTCGATCGCGGGGATCGGGACCGCCTTCGACGCCACGGTGGTGTGACGACCGCCGAAGCGGCCGATCTCGCCGACGGCGTGGTCCGCGTCGGGCACGAGCAGGTTGAACAGGGACGACTTGCCCACGCCGGAGTGGCCCGAGAACGCGCTCCACACCCCGGTCAGCAGCATCCGGAGTTCATCGAGCCCCTCCCCCGTCACCGCCGAGGTCCCGCGGACCGGGACACCGAGGGCCTCGTAGCGCGCGGCGACCTCGTCGAACTCGCCGCGATCGTCGATCAGGTCGAGCTTGTTGATGCACAGGACCGCATCGAGGTGCCCGACGGAGGCAGCCACGAGGACCCGGTCGGCGAAGCGCGCACCGACCTCGAGGTGATCGGCGGTCAGCACCACCACCACCTGGTCGGCGTTGGCGACCACCACCCGTTCGTCGTCCTGTGCGTCGTCCCCGGTGCGGGTCAGCCACGTCCGCCGATCGAGCAGCTCGGTGATGCGGGCGACGTCGTTGTCGTCCCGTGGTGGCGTGATGCGGACCTCGTCGCCGACCACGACCTTGGTGCCGCGCATCCCGCCCGCGAACCGGGCGGGGAGCAGTTCGCCGTCGAAGACCACCATGATGCGGCCCCGGTCGACGGCCACGACCCGCGCGATCTCGTGCGTCGCGACCTTCTGCTTGGCCGTCTCGCTCAGCGCATCGCTCCGACGGCGCGGCTCGACGAACGAGTGGTCATCCTCCCACTCGTCCTCGAACGCTTCGACATCGATCCTCGGCACGGTGCATCCTGTCACGCCGCCAGCGAGCCTGTCGCACGGGGGCGCGACCTGTGGGCTGGGCGAGCTGGGCCGGGCGGTCCGGAGGACCGGACGGCCCGGATCAGAACGTGCCCACGACGAGCAGCACGAGCGCGGTGCCGACGACGACGACGGTCCCGAGCCCGGCCAGCCACATCAGCGGGGCGAAGCCGACCAGCCGTGACGCCGCGCCGGTCGTGGTCGACAGCGAGAGGGCGGCCCGGTCGCCGAGGTGCTTGCTCGCCATCCTCGTCGCCTCGGTCACCGGCGAGCGGAGCAGCTTGAACACGCGGTACATCCCGCGCAGCGACCGTCGGCGCGCCCCGCTCACGAGCGCTTGCACCTCATCGGTCTGCGCCCGGAGGACGGCCACCGCCTCGCTGCGGCCCGAGCCGTCGGATCCATCGCTACGGTCGGCGGCCGTCCGCAGCTCGGCCAGCAGGTCGGGGATGGCCTCGACCAACCAGATGGCCCTCGCTCGGAGCAGCATCGCGACCAGGGCC
Source organism: Nitriliruptor alkaliphilus DSM 45188 (assembly GCF_000969705.1). Classification (GTDB taxonomy): domain Bacteria; phylum Actinomycetota; class Nitriliruptoria; order Nitriliruptorales; family Nitriliruptoraceae; genus Nitriliruptor; species Nitriliruptor alkaliphilus. Next base: position 3,321,841 of record NZ_KQ033901.1, on the reverse strand, counting down.
GGGACCGCGCACACCGCGCTGAGCACGACGGCCGACCCGGTCCCGAGCGCCCGGACGGCCGCCGCCGCAGCAAGGAGCGCGGCCGCCACGGCGACCGCCGCCAGCACGTTCGCCAGCCGGCGCGTCCACCGTGCCCACCGATCGACGCTGAGGGCGCCACGAAGGCGATGTCCACGCGCCCTCACCTCGTCGGCGGTCGGATCCGCACGGTCCGACACCGCTCCGCCTCCCCGTCCGCCTGTGACCACACGGCCGCCCTCGCGGCACGCCGACGTCCGACGGCCGCGGAACGTAGCGTCGACGGTCGCGGCCGACCGGACGCGGACGGACGGCCTCAGGCGTCCGGCACCCCACGGGGACCACCGGTAGCGTCCCCCCGACTGCGTTCCGTCGACGACCTCGAGGACCGACCGTGGCCAACCACGCCTTCGACGACACCGGCTACGACCTGGCCAGCACCGCCGTCGAGGCCGCCCTCGCAGCCGGTGCGACCTACGCCGACGCCCGCGTGGTGCGGCGCCGGAGCGAACGCATCGCGGCCCGCAACGGCGAACTCGAGACCGTGGCCACCGACGAGGATCTCGGCCTCGGTGTGCGCGCACTGATCGGTTCGTCGTGGGGGTTCGCGGCCACCTCCGACCTGACCGCGAGCGCCGCCGGCCGCGTCGGCGCCGAGGCCACCGCCACCGCCAAGGCATCGGCCCTCGCCCCCGGCAGCGACCTGCAGCTGGCCGATGTCGAGGTCCGCCAGGACACCTACCAGACCCCCCATGCCGAGGACCCCTTCGCGGTCCCCTTGAGCGAGAAGGTGGAGCTGGTCACGGGCGTGACCGCCGCGATGCTCGAGGTCGACGGTGTCGCGGTCACCACCGCCCAGCTGATGTTCTGGGACACCGAGAAGTGGTTCGTGTCCTCGCAGGGCCACCGCATCGCCCAGCACCTGGTCGAGAGCGGGTGCGGGATGGACGCCACCGCCGTCGGCGAACACGAGACCCAGCGCCGTAGCTACCCGCAATCGTTCGGCCACGTCGAGACCGGCGGCTACGAGGTCATCCGGCGCTTCGACCTGCCCGCACACGCCGGGCGCGTCGCCGAGGAGGCCGTGCAGCTGTTGACTGCCGCCGACTGCCCGGCCGGGGAGCTGGACCTCATCCTCGAGTCGTCGCAGCTGGCGCTGCAGATCCACGAGTCGGTCGGGCACGCCATCGAGCTCGACCGCATCCTCGGCTGGGAGGCCGCCTTCGCCGGCACCTCGTTCCTCGACCTCGAGCAGCTCGGGTCGCTGAAGTACGGCTCGGAGCTGATGAACATCACCGCCGACGCGACCATCCCCGGCGCGCTGGCCACCTTCGGCTACGACGACGAAGGCACCCCCGCACAGTGCGTCGACATCGTGCGCGAGGGCACCTGGGTCGGCGTGCTGTCCGGCCGGGATTCGGCGCACCTCGCCGGTCTGCCACCGGGTGGGATGGTCCGCGCGGACGGGTTCAACCGCCTCCCGATGGTGCGGATGACCAACGTCGGCCTCACGCCCGGCGAGGGCACGATGGAGGACATCGTCGCGGACACCGATCACGGCGTCGTGATGGCCACCAACCGGTCGTGGTCGATCGACGACAAGCGCCTCAACTTCCAGTTCGGTTGCGAGATCGGCTGGGAGGTCGTCAAGGGCAAGCGCGCCCGGATGGTCAAGAACCCGACCTACACCGGGATCACCCCGCGGTTCTGGGGGTCGCTCGACCGGCTGGCGGGCGAGGAGGAGTGGATGGCCTGGGGCGTGCCCAACTGCGGCAAGGGGCAACCGATGCAGATCGGCCACACCGGGCACCCCGCGTCCCCGGGACGCTTCCGCGGCGTACGCGTGGGGGTGAAGGGATGAGCGAGATGCTCGAGCAGCTCCAGCAGGCCGCCGACGAGGTCCTGCGCACCGTCGGCGACGTCGCCAGCGATGCCGAGGCCAACGTCAGCGTCACGCGCACGCGGCACGGCCTGACCCGCTTCGCCAACTCCTTCATCCACCAGCACGTGGGCGAGGACACCCGCGTGGTGCGCCTGACCCTCGCCATCGACGGACGCACCGCCACGGCGTCGACCACCGACCTCGACCCCGAGGGGATGCGCCAACTGGTCGAGCGCACGCTCACCTCCGCGCGCATGCAGCCGGTGGACCCGACGTGGCCGGGTGCCACGCCACCCGCCGAGGTCACCCACGTCGGCAACCTCGATGCGGCGACGGCGGACGCCACGCCCGACGAGCGCGCACGGCTGGTGAAGGACTTCGTCGACGAGGGGCCGGACCTGCGGGCGGCGGGCTTCGTCGACACCGCGACGACGGAAGCCGCGTTCGCCTCGACCGCCGGCCAACGTGTGGCGGGCGCCGCCACGCGCGCGACGCTGGACGGCATCCACCAGACCGCGACGTCGGCCGGCAGCTCCCACGGGACCTCGTACCGCCTGCGCGACCTCGATGCATCGGCCTGTGGCGGGCGGGCCGCCGACCTCGCCCGCCGGAGCGAGACGGCCGTGGACATCGACCCGGGCGCCTACCCGGTCGTGCTGCTGCCCGAGGCAGTCGCCACGCTGGTGACCTTCCTCGCCTTCTACGGCTTCAACGGCAAGGCCCACCGCGAGGGCGCCTCCTTCGCCCAGCTCGATGCGCAGCAGTTCGACCGGGCGATCACCCTCACCGCCGACCCGACCGACCCACGGGCGATCGGCCTGCCCTTCGACGCCGAGGGGTCACCACGGTCGCGCTACCACCTGGTCGAGGACGGGGTCACCCGCAACCTCTCCCACGACCGCCGGACGGCCAAGGCCGTCGACGCGCGGACCACGGGCGACGCCCTGCCCGGGGGTGAGGGTTTCGGTGCCCTGCCGGGCACGGTCCTGCTCCAACCGGGCAGCGCCGACGTGGACGCGATGATCGGATCGGTCGAACGCGGGCTGCTGGTCAACCAGTTCCACTACTGCCGCATCCTCGACCCGAAATCCCAGGTCGTGACCGGGCTCACACGCAACGGCACGTTCCTGATCGAGGACGGGAAGGTCGCCGGTGCGGTCGGCAACCTGCGCTTCACCCAGTCCTTCCTCGCGGCGCTCGGTGAGGGGCAGGTGACCGCCATCGGCGGGGACGACCGGTTCGCCTCGGGCGAGTTCGGCGAGGGCATGGTCCTAGCGCCATCGATGCAGCTGGCGAGCTGGAACTTCACCGGCGGCGCGAAGGGCTGAGCACGCCGACCGCTGGCAGCGACGCCGATCGCTGCCAGCAGCCGGTCACCCCTGCTCGTCCGGGCAGCAGCGCGGTGGGCAGGGTCGCGTAGCGTGGCCGCTCCGCGACCTTCCGGAGATGTGCATGCAGCGGTTCACCCGTGCTCTCGTGACCGGTGCCTCGACGGGCATCGGCGCGGCGATCGCCAGCGAGCTGGCCACCCGCGGGACCGAGCTGGTGGTCGTCGCGCGTTCCGCCGACCAGCTCGAGGCGCTCGCCGAGCAGTGGCGCGCCGCCCACGGCGTCGACGTCGAGGTGCTCCCCGCCGACCTGACCGACCCGGGCCAGCTCGAGCGCGTCGAGGACCGGCTGCGCACCGAGGATGCCGCCGTCGACCTGCTGGTCAACAACGCGGGCTGGGGCAGCACCGGGGCGTTCATCGACTCGACCCCCGACGAGGCCACGACCTGCATCGAGCTGAACGTGACGGCGCTCACCCGACTCACCCACGCGGTGCTGCCACGCCTGGTCGCTGCCGGGCACGGCGGCGTGCTCAACGTGTCGTCGGTCGGCGGCTTCCAGCCGGTCCCGCACTTCGCGGTGTACGCCGCCACCAAGGCCTACGTGTCGTCCTTCACCGAGGCCGTCCACGAGGAGCTGCGCGGCAGCGGGGTGCACGTCACCGCCCTGTGCCCGGGGTTCACCCGGAGCGACTTCGTCACCGCGGCGGGGGCGGAGGACGAGGCCGCCAGGATCCCGGACTTCCTGTGGCAGGACGTCGAGCCCGTCGCCTGCGCGGGGGTCGACGGGGTCAGCCGCGGTCGCGGCGTCGTCGTCAGCGGCGCCCTCAACCAGGTCACCACCGGCCTGTCGTCGGTCACGCCCTCCACCGTCAGCCGCCGCGTCGTGGCCGGTGTCATCAACCGCTTCACCTGATCGGCCGGGGCCCGGCCTCCTCGGCGCTACCGTGGCGCGGGGAGCAGGGAGCGCGGGTGTCGGCACGTGACGAGCTGTGGTCGCGGAGGGACCAGGCCACGACGGCCTGGGACGGGTACGTGCACGCCGCCCGCCCCGACGCCGGCGTCCGGGACGAGGTCCGCGACTCGTGGGCCCGGTCGGCCCGGCACGTGCGGCCCGACCAGCCCGAGGCGCCCGTCGACGACCCCGACGCGACCGCCGAGGAGTGGCGCGCCTCGCCACTGTACGCCCCGATCCAGGCGCTGCTCCCCGAGCTCACCCGCGTGGCGATGGACGACTTCGTGGTCGCCGTCACCGACCCTGCCGGCAAGATCCTCTTCGCCCACGGCGGGCAGCGGATGCGGGACCGCGCAGCGCACGTGAACTTCGTCGTCGGTGGCCGGTGGGACGAGCTGTCGGTCGGCACGAACGCCCTCGATCTGGCGCTGCGGACCGGCACGCCCCAGACGGTGTTCTCGGCCGAGCACTACAGCGCGGCGGTGCACGACTGGGTGTGCTACTCGGCACCGCTGCACGACGCCACGGGACGGCCCCTCGGCGTGATCGATCTGTCGACGACCTGGGACCTCGCCCACCCGCTCGCCCTGGCGACCGCGACCACCCTGGCCCGGTGCGTCCAGCAGCAGCTCGACGCCGACGTCGGTTGCGGCACCCTCCAGCTGCGCACCCTCGGCAACGACCCCGTCGTGCACCACGGGGGCCGCGAGGTGCACCTGGCGCCGCGCCAGCTCGAGCTGTTGACGGTCCTGACGCTGCGACCGGCTGGCTGCGACCTCGAACAGCTCCACGCCGCGGTCTACCCCGACCACACCGCCTCGACCGGCTCCTGCAAGGCCGAGGTCTCCCACCTCCGGCGACAGCTCGACGGGCTGATCGGCTCACGGCCGTACCGGCTCACGGGCACCGTCGCCGCCGACCACCTCGAGGTCGAACGGCTGCTCGAGGCCGGGCTCGTCACCGCGGCCGTGACGCGCTACCGCGGCTCGCTCCTGCCACGCAGCAGCTCACCGGCGATCGTCGAGCACCGCGACTACCTCCACGTCGCCGTCCGCGACGCGGTGTTGCGCTGCTCCGATCCGACCCCCGCCGTGCGCTTCGGGCAGCTCGAACCGGACGATCTGGCCGTCCACGAGCACGCCTACGCGGAGCTCGACGAGGGCGATCCACGCCGGCCGCTCGTGCGTGCCCGTCTGCTCGCCACGTAGCCCGGCCCCCAGCGACACCGGTGTGGCCCCTACCGTCTCCCAACCTGCTCCGACGCACGCTGTGTCCGGGTCGTGTGAACGGGAGCTGTGCCCCACAGGGGACGACAGCCGCGGCCCGTGGACGCCACGAACGGGAGCAGACGATGGCGACGTACCAGACCCCGGGTACCCCCGGTTCGATCACCGAGTTCGAGAAGCGCTACGACAACTTCATCGGCGGCGAGTGGGTACCGCCCGTCCAGGGGCGCTACTTCGACGACATCTCCCCCGTCGACGGCCAGCCGATGTGCGAGGTGGCGCGGTCGACGGCGGAGGACGTCGAGCTCGCGCTCGACGCCGCCCACGCCGCGGCCCCGGCCTGGGGCACGACGCCCGTCGCGGAGCGGTCCCTGATCCTGCACCGCATCGCCGACCGCATCGAGGAGCACCTCGAGCGACTCGCGGTCGCCGAGACCTGGGAGAACGGCAAGCCGGTCCGCGAGACCAAGGCCGCCGACCTCCCCCTCGCCGTCGATCACTGGCGGTACTTCGCCGGGGTCATCCGAGGCCAGGAGGGTTCGATCGGGCAGCTCGACGCCGACACCGTCAGCTACCAGTTCCACGAGCCGCTCGGCGTCGTCGGTCAGATCATCCCGTGGAACTTCCCGCTGCTGATGGCGACCTGGAAGCTGGCACCGGCGCTGGCCGCCGGCAACTGCGTCGTCCTCAAGCCAGCCGAGCAGACCCCTGCGACCATCCTCATGCTGATCGAACTCATCGCGGATCTGGTCCCACCGGGCGTGATCAACGTCGTCAACGGCTACGGCCTGGAGGCCGGCAAGCCGCTCGCGTCCTCGCCGCGCATCGCCAAGGTCGCCTTCACCGGTGAGACCGGCACGGGCCGCCTCATCGCCGGGTACGCCGCCGAGAACCTCATCCCGGCCACCCTCGAACTCGGCGGCAAGAGCCCCAACATCTTCATGCCCGACGTCATGGACGCCGACGACGCCTTCCTCGACAAGGCGTTGGAGGGCTTCACGATGTTCGCCCTCAACCAGGGCGAGGTGTGCACGTGCCCCTCGCGGGCGCTGGTGCACGAGCGCATCTACGACGCCTTCGTGGAGCGGGCGATCGCCCGCGTGGAGCGCATCGTGGTGGGCGACCCGCTCGACGATGCCACGATGCTCGGCGCCCAAGCGTCCTCCGAGCAGCTGGACAAGGTGCTGGGCTACCTCGAGATCGGCCGCCAGGAAGGGGCGAGCCTCCTCACGGGCGGCTCGCAGCGGCAGGTCGAGGGTCGCACCGGCGGGTACTACGTGGAACCGACCGTCTTCGAGGGCGACAACCGGATGCGGATCTTCCAGGAGGAGATCTTCGGGCCGGTCCTCGCGCTCACCAGCTTCCGTGATGCCGAGCACGCGCTCGAGCTGGCCAACGACACTCTCTACGGCTTGGGTGCCGGCGTGTGGACCCGGGACGGTGCGACCGCCTTCCGGCTGGGGCGCGGTATCCACGCCGGCCGCGTGTGGACCAACTGCTACCACCAGTACCCGGCCCACGCCGCGTTCGGTGGGTACAAGGGGTCGGGCATCGGCCGCGAGAACCACCTGATGATGCTGGACCAGTACCAGCAGACCAAGAACCTGCTGGTGTCCTACAGCCCGGACGCCCTCGGGTTCTTCTGACCCACCCCGGTGGGTCGGCCCGCGTGGACGAGGCCGGCCCACCCGCCGCCGGTCGTGGCTCGGCCCCGCCGGTCGGCAGCCGGCTGGACCCGGCTGGCGGGCGCAGGGACCCGGCTGGCGGGTCACCGGCCCCGGTCACCGGGTGACCAGGGCCACGTCGGCTCCCGGCGCACTACCGTCGAGGGCCGGGAGCGAGACGACCAACGGCGCCGCGGGGTCCAGCCTGCGGCGACACAGGACGAAGGGAGCACCGTGGCATCGGACGCGATCGAGGGCCTGCTCGACGAGGCGCGCACCTTCCCGCCGCCGGGCGAGTTCAAGGCGGAGGCCCGGACGACCGGCGCCGAGATCTACGACGAGGCGAACACCGACCGCGAGGGCTTCTGGGCGCGGCAGGCCGCCGAGCTCGAGTGGTTCGAGGAGTGGGACACCATCCTCGACTGGCAGGCGCCGTACGCGAAGTGGTTCGTCGGCGGCAAGCTCAACGTCAGCCACAACTGCGTCGACCGGCACGTGGCCGCCGGTCACGGTGACCAGATCGCCTACCACTGGGAGGGCGAGCCGGGCGACACCCGGACCATCACCTACGCCCAGCTGCTCGAGGACGTGCAGCGTGCAGCGAACGCGCTCAAGGAGCTCGGCGTCGAGCGCGGCGACCGGGTGGCGGTCTACCTGCCGATGATCCCCGAGCTGCCGGTCACCATGCTGGCGTGCGCGCGCATCGGCGCGGTGCACTCGGTGGTGTTCGCCGGGTTCTCCGCCCAGGCGCTGCGCGACCGCATCAACGACTCGGACTGCAAGGTCGTGGTCACCGCCGATGGCTCGTGGCGTCGTGGCAGCGTGTTCCCGCTGAAGGAACACGTCGACGAGGCGCTCCAGGACACGCCGTCGATCACCAAGGCACTCGTGGTCAGGCGCACCGAGAACGACGTCGCGATGCAGGACGGCCGTGACGTGTGGTGGCACGACCTCGTGCCCGGCCAGGCGGCCGAGTGCGAACCCGAGTCGATGGACAGCGAGGATCTGCTCTACCTGCTGTACACCTCGGGGACCACCGGGAAGCCCAAGGGCATCATGCACACCACCGGTGGGTACCTGACCCAGGTGGCCTTCACCCACCGCGAGGTGTTCGACCTGCGGCCCGACAGCGACGTGTACTGGTGCGCGGCCGACATCGGCTGGGTCACGGGCCACAGCTACATCGTCTACGGCCCGCTCGCCAACCGCGCCACGTCGGTGCTGTACGAGGGCACCCCGAACTTCCCCGCCGAGGACCGGTTCTGGGACATCATCGAGCGGTACGGGGTGACCCAGCTCTACACCGCCCCGACCGCCATCCGCGCGTTCATGAAGTGGGGTGACCACCACCCCGAGGGGCACGACCTGTCGAGCCTGCGCCTCCTCGGCACCGTCGGCGAGCCGATCAACCCCGAAGCGTGGATGTGGTACCGCAAGGTCATCGGCGGGGACCGCTGCCCCGTGGTCGACACCTGGTGGCAGACCGAGACCGGCGCCATCATGATCAGTCCGCTCCCGGGCGCCACCACCACCAAGCCCGGGTCGGCGACCTTCCCGCTCCCGGGGATCTCGGCCGACGTCGTGGACGAGAAGGGCGAGTCCGTCGGCATCCCCGGCGGCGGCTACCTCACCCTCGACCAGCCCTGGCCGTCGATGCTGCGTGGCATCTGGGGTGACGCGAAGCGCTACGAGGACACCTACTGGTCGCGCTTCCCGGGCCGCTACTTCGCCGGCGATGGCGCCAAGCGCGACGACGACGGCTACTTCTGGCTCCTCGGCCGCGTCGACGACGTGATGAACATCTCCGGCCACCGCATCTCGACCACCGAGGTCGAGTCCGCGCTGGTCAGCCACCCCTCCGTCGCCGAAGCCGCGGTCGTCGGACGCGCCGACAGCCAGACCGGTCAGGCCATCGCCGCCTTCGTCACCCCCCGCGGCGGCATCGACGGGGACGACGCCCTCGCCAAGGAGCTGCGCGATCACGTCGCCAAGGTGATCTCGCCCATCGCCAAGCCCGCGTCCCTGCTGTTCACCGCCGACCTGCCCAAGACCCGCTCCGGCAAGATCATGCGGCGCCTGCTCAAGGACATCGCCGAGGACAAGCAGCTCGGCGACACCACCACCCTCGCCGACGCCTCCGTGGTCGACAGCATCAAGGGTCGCTACCTGTCGGACGGCGGCGGCGACGGCTGACCACCCCGGTTCGCTGACGCCCGGCGGGCCGGCGATGGTCGGCCCGCGGGCCCGCGGGCCCGCGGGGCCCGCTGGCGCTGAGGTGGGACCAGCGGCCGGTGGGCCGTCAGCCGTCGTCGAGCAGACCCTCCTCCTCGGCCTCGGCGACCAGCCGCGCGACGTTGCGCACGTCGCCAGGCGACCCCGCGAGCAGCTCACCCCGCACACGCCGGAAGGCGCGGCCGAGCTCGGCGCGCTGCACGTCGGGGACGTTCTCGCGCGCGGCGTTGAGCACGTCCCGCTCCTCCTCGTCGAGGTGGTGGGTCAACGCCTCGGACAGCTCCTCGAGCGCGCCGCCTCGAACGCGTCGTCGTCGGCCGCGTCGATCCGCTGCAGAGCGAGCAGCGCCTCGTGGCCCTCGGCGTGCTCCTCGGCCCCGTGCTCGATCTCCTCGGCCTCCTCGGGGGCCTTGCGCTTCAGGGTCGGGTAGACCTCGCGCTCCTCGGCCTCCGCGTGGGCCACGAGCAGATCGGCGAGGTCGGCCAGCACCGCCGACCGGTCCGTCGCGCGGTTGCGCAGCTCGCGCAGGAGACGTTCGAACTCGCGGTGGTCGGCGAGGATGAGTTCGACCACGTCCTCGCCGTCGACGGCGTCCGCGCCGGTCGGGGTCCGACTCACAGGTGCCTCCATGGCTCTCGGGCCGCCGGCGGCGACCGTCTCCACGGGTTCCTACCGGCAGCACGGGACGGATGGGCCGTGCCGCCCCGCTCGACCGGTCAACCGTCGCCCGCCCCGACCCCTCAGCCCTGGTCGATGGACAGGAGGGCGAGCTCGACGGTGACCACGTGCGGAGGCGCGGCCAGGACCTCGACGATCCGGTCCGCCACGTCGGAGGCGGGCAGGCCCTGGGTCGCCGTCACCTCGCCCAGCCGGGCGGCGGTCGGGTGGCGCTGGCCCTCGAACAACGGGGTGTCCACGAACCCGGGCGCGACCACGGTGGTGCGCACGCCGTCGGGAGCCAGCTCGCGTCGCAGGCCCTCGGTGAGCATGTGCACCGCGGCCTTGGACGCCGCGTACACCCCGAGCTCGGGGGATCCGAGGCGTCGACCCGACATCGACGAGACGGTCACCACGTCGGCGTGGTCGGCGGCGGTCAGGTGTGGCAGGGCCGCCCGGACGGCGTGGAGGGTGCCGAGGACGTTCACCTCCAGCATGGTGCGCCAGTCCCCCGGGTCGGCGTCGAGGATCCCGCCGGGGCGGGCGAGGCCGGCGGCGGTGACGAGGCCGTCGAGCCCGCCGAACTCCTCCGCTGCGTGCTCGGTCGCCGAGGTGACGGCCGCCAGGTCGGTCACGTCCGCGGGGAGAGCCACCCCGTCGAGCTCCGCAGCGAGGCCCTCGAGCACGTCCGCGCGCCGGGCCAGCAGCGCGACCTGTCCCCCCGCGTCGGCGACGGCACGCGCCACGGCCGCGCCGATCCCCGATGACGCCCCGGTCACCAGCACCCGCCGACCGTCCATCGCACCCACGTCACGCTCCTGCACCGAGGCCGAACGCAACGCTACCCCTGCGGCGGTTCCGGCCGACGGGCCGGGTCGGCCATACTGCGCCGCCCCCCCCGGCGCTCCCCACCGCCCCCCGGCGCTCCCCACCACCCCCCGGCTCTCCCCCACCGCCCCCCGGCTCTCCCCCACCGCCCCCCGGCACGGCCATCTGGCCGGCCCGTCCCCGAGGTAGCCGTCCCGTGCGTCCGACCCCGCCGGCCGTCACCACGCCCCCGCCAGGTGCGCGGTGATGCTGATCGCGGCGGTGTTCGCCGTCCTCGCGTTGGCGGCGGTCACCCCGCTGCTGGTCCGGCTGCTCGGTCGTGACGCCGGCTACCTCGGCGCCCTGGGCCTGACCGGCATCGCGGTCTGGCTCGCATCGCAGGCGCCGGCGGTCCTCGACGGCGAGCCCGTCACCTCCGAGCTGCGCTGGATCCCCCAGGCGGACGTGGCGTTCTCGCTGCGAATGGACGCGCTCGGGCTGCTGTTCGCGGTGATCGTGCTCGGGATCGGCGCGGTCGTGCTCGCGTACGCCGCCCGCTACTTCGGCCGTGAGCAAGGCGCGAAGGCCTCGCGCTACCTGGCGCTGCTGACCTTCTTCGCCGGCGCGATGCTGGGGTTGGTGCTCGCCGATGACGCCATCGTGCTGTTCGTGTTCTGGGAGCTGACCAGCATCTCGAGCTTCTTCCTGATCGGGGGGCTCGGCGAGGGCAAGGCTGGTGCCACCCGGGCCCTCCTGGTGACCTCGATCGGTGGGCTGGCCCTCTTCGCCGGCGCGATCCTCCTCGGGGTCGTCGGTGGGACCACCTCCCTCAGCGCCCTCGCGGCGGACCCGGCGGCGGTGGTCGCCTCCCCGCTGGCACCCCTGATCGTGGTCCTGCTGCTGGTGGCGGTCGCGACCAAGTCGGCCCAGGTCCCGTTCCACTTCTGGCTCCCGGGTGCCATGGTCGCCCCCACCCCGGTGAGCACCTACCTGCACGCCGCGACCATGGTCAAGGCCGGCATCTACCTGCTGTTCCGCACCACCGGCATCCTCAGCGAGGTGCCGATGTGGACGCCGACGCTGGTGGTGCTCGGCGGGGTCACCGCCGTCTACGCGGCCTTCGTCGCCGTCACGCAGGACGACCTCAAGGGGCTGCTCGCGTTCTCGACCGTGAGCCAACTCGGGATGATCGTGCTGGTCCTCGGTGTCGGGACCCCGTTGGCCGTCGGCGTCGCCGCGCTCTACACCCTCTCGCACGCGCTCTACAAGGCGACCCTGTTCATGACGGTCGGCATCGTCGACCACGAGACCGGCACCCGGTCGCTGGCGCAGCTCGGTGGGCTGCGGCGCACCCTGCCGCTCACCGCAGTGGCCGGCGCCCTCGCCGCGATCTCGATGGCGGGACTGCTGCCGCTCGTCGGGTTCGTGGCCAAGGAGGAGGCCTTCCACGCCCTGATCGCCGGCACCGACCTCGCGTGGGTCGGGCCGGTCGGGGTGACCCTCGCCGTGCTCGCCAGCTTCGGCACCTTCGCCTACAGCGCGCGCTACTACTTCGGCACCTTCGAAGGCCCGGTCCGGACCGAAGCCCACCGCGCACCGATCGGGTTCGCCCTCCCCGCCTTCCTGACCGGCGCTGCGGGGCTGGCGCTCGGTCTGCTGGTCCCGGTGCTGGACACCACCGTCAACGCGGTCGCTCGGGACGCGACGGCCACCGACCCGCACCTCCACCTCGCGCTCTGGCACGGGTTCACCCTGCCCCTCGGCCTCTCGGGGCTGGTGGTCCTGGTCGGGACCACGCTCTTCCTGCGCCGTGACCGGGTCATCGCCACGCTCACCCGGCGACGGCTGCCCCGAGGCGAGGACGTGTTCGACCGCTCCTACGACGGCCTGCTCGCCCTCGGCGGCCGGATCGGCCGGAGCGCGGTCCCGGACTCGCCCGCCGCCTACCTGCTGCCGATCCTGGCCGTCGCGCTGGTCACCGTCGGGATCGTCACCGCGGGTCTCGACCGCACCCTGCTCGGCCCGCCGGCGCCATCGCTGCCGGGGGACGCCGTCGTGATCGTGCTGCTGCTCGGCTCGGCCGGCACGGCGGTCGCCGCCCGCGGCCGGCTCGCCGCCATCGCCGCGCTCGGCCTCACCGGCTTCACGGTGGCGGTGTGGTTCGTCCTCCTCGGCGCGCCCGACCTCGCCCTGACCCAGCTGCTGATCGAGACGCTCACCGTCGCCCTCGTCGTCCTGGTCTTCCGTCGCCTCCCGGGACGGTTCCCGGACGCGGGTGACCGCCGCCGGGGCGTGGCGGTGGTCGCGGCCCTCCTGGTGGGTACCGGCGTCACCATCGCCACGTACCTGGCGACGGGACGCCGCGAGCTGTCCGAGGTCGGTCAGCGGCTGCTGGCCGAGGGCGAGGGCCTCACCGGCGGCGCGAACGTCGTCAACACCATCCTGGTCGACTTCCGCGCCCTGGACACCCTCGGCGAGGTGGTCGTGCTGGCCGTCGCCGCCCTCGGCATCCTCGCCCTCGTCCGCCTCGTGCCACGCGACGCGGTGCCCGCGCCGCGCGACCTCACCGACGCCGCCGAGTCCGAACCCGCGCTCGGCGATGCCCGCTTCGGCGGTCCGGGCATGATCGGCAGCCCGATCCTGGCCACCGCGAGCCACCTGCTCAGCCCCGCGATGATCATCGCGTCCCTGTGGCTGCTCGTGCGCGGCCACGATGCGGTCGGCGGCGGCTTCATCGGGGGTCTGGTCGCCGGTTCGGCGGTCGTCCTGCACTACTTCAGCCACGGCCACGCCGAGGTGTGGCACCGCCGCACGACCCGGACGGTGCCGACGATGGGGATCGGCGTGTTCATCGCCGCCGGGTACGGGCTCGCCGGGCTCGCGGTCACCGGGTCGTTCCTCGCCGGGGGCAAGATCCCCGTACCGATCGTCGACTACGTGGCCGCCTCGTTGGTGTTCGACATCGGCGTCTACATCGTCGTGGTCGGGCTGGTGGCCGCGATCATCCGCCACCTCGGCCAGGGTGTCGGCCCCCACGAGCTGCCGGGCGACGACGACCGTCCGACCGACCTCGCCTCCGTCGAGAAGGTGCCGTCCACGACCGCGGGGGGTGGCGCGTGACCGCGGCACTGATCGTCGGGATCCTCGCCGCCGCCGGCACCTACCTGGTGCTGCAGCGGGGCATCGTGCGCATCACCCTCGGGTTCGTGCTGCTCGGGCACGCCGCCACCACCGCCCTGCTCGCGGCAGGTGGCGTCGGGCGGCGTGGTCTCGCCTTCGTCGGCGCGGGAGGGACCTCCGGTGATCCGTTGCCGCAGGCCTTCGCCCTGACCGCCATCGTGATCTCGTTCGGGGTCACCGCCTTCCTGCTCACGCTCGCCTACCGCGGACGCGACACCCTCGGCCACGACGACGTCGAGGCGCCGGACATGACCGGCTCGCTGGCCGACCCACACACCCCAGGGGACAGGCCGTGAGCGCGCTCCTCGTCGCCCCGCTGGCGCTGCCCCTGACGTTGGCCGCGGTCCTCCTCCTCGTGCGCCGCTACCCCACCGTCCAGCGGGCGATCTCGTTCAGCGGCGTGACGGGCCTCGTCGCGGTCGGGATCAGCCTCGTCGCCGCGACCTCCGGCGGCACCGTCCACGCGACGCGCGTCGGTGGCTGGCCCGGTGGTCTGGCCATCCCCTTCGTGGCCGACGGGACCGCCGCCCTGCTGGTCGCAGCCGCGTCGATGGTCAGCCTGCTGTGCCTGGTGACCGCCGCCGCCCGAGGTGAGGACCACCACCCGCTGTTCCACCCGCTCGTGGCGGTGCTGCTCGCCGGGGTCCTCGGCTCGTTCACGACCGGCGACCTGTTCAACCTCTTCGTCACCTTCGAGGTGATGCTCATCGCCTCCTACGTGCTGCTCGCGCTCCGCGGCGGCACGAGGGAGGTCCGCGCCAGCACCGTCTACGTGACCGTCAACCTGCTCGCCTCCGCGCTGCTGCTGATCGGGATCGCGCTGCTGTACGGCGCGGCCGGCACGGTCGAGCTGGCCGCGCTCCACGGCGTCGTCGCGGACGTGCCGGGCGCCGTCATCGGTGCGACGCTCGTCGCCGTGGCCGTCGCCATCAAGGCCAGCCTCGTCCCCGTCCACAGCTGGTTGCCGCGGGTCTACCCGGTGGCCGGGCCGGCGACCACCGCCCTGTTCTCCGCGCTGCTCACCAAGGCCGGCGTCTACGTCCTGCTCCGCCTGGACAGCACCGTCTTCGCGGGCATCGAGGGGTTCCGTCAGGCGGTCCTCGTCGCCGCCGTGGTGACGATGGTGATCGGCGTGCTCGGGGCCGTCGGCCGCGGCGACGTGCGCGGCATCCTGTCGTTCCACATGGTCAGCCAGGTGGGCTACCTGGTGCTGCCCATCGGCATCGGGACGGTCGCGGGCTACACCGCGGGCCTGGTCTACCTCCTGCAGTACCTGGCGGTGAAGGGATCGTTGTTCCTGTCCGCAGCGGCGATCGAGACGCTGACGGGCACCGGCCAGCTCGCCCGCCTGGGCGGGATGCTGCGCACACGTCCCGCGCTCGCCATCGGGTTCCTGTTGCCGGCGCTGAGCCTCGCGGGCATCCCGCCGACCTCCGGGTTCGTCGGCAAGTTCCTCCTCGTGACCGCGGCCTTCGACGAGCGCCTGCTCTGGGCCGGCGGCATCGCCGTGGCCGTCAGCTTCGCCACCCTCCTGTCGATGCTCAAGATCTGGAACGGCGTCTTCTGGGGCGAGCGCACCACCGAGGTCACCCGCGAGCCAGGCCTCGCCGCGTTCGGGATGGCCATCCCCGCCGGTGGCGCGGGCGGCGACGACCCCGCGGTCCCGCGTGGGGTCCGCACCCCCCGCACGATCGCGCTCGCCGCCCCCGCGCTCCTGGTCGGCGCGCTGGTGCTCGCCCTCGGTGTGCTCGCCGGCCCGCTGGTGGACCTCGTGCAGCCCGCCGCGGAGACCCTGGCCGACCCCCAGCCGTACCTCGACGCCGTGCGGGAGGCCTGACGTGAAGCGGTGGCTGCTCAAGCCCTGGCGCATCGTGTACGCGCTGGCGTACTTCCTCGCCGAACTGCTGCTCGCCAACTTCCGCCTGGCCTGGGACGTCGGGACGCCGGGGCTGCCGTCGACGGCGGGCATCATCCGGGTGGACACCGGCGCGCGGACGTCGGCCGAGATCTGGCTGGTGGCCAACGCCATCTCGATGACCCCGGGCACGCTGACGCTCGAGGTCGACCCCGACGGGCACCACCTCTACGTCCACACCCTCTACGCCGAGGACCGCGAGGCGTTCGCCCGCCAGATCGGCGCCTTCGAACGTGCGCTGCTCGGAGCGATGCGATGATCGTCCTCGACATCGCCCTCGTGGCCCTCGGCGTCGGGTTCGCGCTCGGGATGGTCCGCGTCATCCTCGGACCGAGCGTCGCCGATCGCGCCGTGGCCACCGACCTGTGCCTGTTCACCGTCGTCGCCGCCGTCGCCCTCACCGTCCTCCGCACGGGCGCGGAACAGTTCGAGGACGTGGTCCTGATCGCGACCCTCCTCGGGTTCCTGGCGACGATCGCCCTCGCGGCGCTCGTCGGGAGGGAGGGCGAGTGAGCACCGTCATCGCCAACGGCCTGATCCTGATGGGGGTCAGCCTCGTCGTGCTCGGCGGCGTCGCCGTCCTGCGGTTGCCCGACGTCCTCGCCCGGACGAACGCAGCCACCAAAGCGGCGGGCCTCGGGCTAGCGTCTATCCTCGCCGGCACCGCGGTCGCCCTCGGGACCCGTGACGCCTACCTCAAGCTCGGACTCGCCATCGTCGTGCAGTTCATCACCGCACCGGTCGCCGGTCACGTCCTCGGACGGGCGGCCTACCGTGCCTCCCCCGAGGAGCTGACGCGGTTCCTGGCCATCGATGATCTCGCTGACGGCGACGGCGGGGTCCCACCGCCCCGTTCCGGCGACGAGCGGGGCACCACGCGCTGACCGCTCGTCGCCACGTGCGGCACCCGGTCCACCCGGCGGGCGTCGCACGAAACCTCCCACGGGGGTCCGCGTAGCCACGTCCCCCGACCCGCTCCCCCCGCGCCGCGAACCGACCACCGACCCGAACGAGGCCGATGGCTCCCGACGCTTCCCCGCTGCCGCTCCTGGCGGTCGCTCTGCCCTGCCTGACTGCGGTCCTGATCGTGGTGGCTCGGCGGAGCCCGCGGGCGGCCGAGCTCCTGCTCGGTCTCGGGGCGCTGGCGACCTTCGGCGTCGTGGCCAGCCTCGCGGTCGCCGTCCGCGCCGGGCGGACGCCGACCACCGAGCTTTGGGAACTGATCCCGGGACTGTCGCTCTCGCTCCGCGCCGACGGCATGGGCATCGTCTTCGCCGGTCTGGCGGCCCTGCTGTGGGTCCTGGCCTCGAGCTACGCCGTCGGGTACATGCGTGGTGACGACGCCCAGCACCGCACCCGGTTCTACGCCTTCTACGCCCTGTGCCTGGCCACCGCGTTCGGCGTCGCGTTCGCCGGCGACCTGTTCACCTTCTTCATCGCCTACGAGCTGCTGACGGTCTCGACCTACCCGCTCGTCACCCACAACGGCAACGACGCGGCGATCGCCGCCGGCCGGCGTTACCTCGCCTACCTCCTCGGTGGCGGGGTCCTGGTGCTGTTCGGCCTCGCGATCCTCACCGTCCTGGTGGGCGACGTGACCTTCGTGGCCGGCGGGTTCGTGGGCGATGCGCTGGGGCCGGTGCTGACGTCGGTCACCTTCCTGCTCCTCGCGGTCGGCTTCGGCACCAAAGCGGGCCTGATGCCGCTGCACCGCTGGCTGCCCGCGGCGATGGTCGCGCCGACGCCGGTCTCAGCCCTCCTGCACGCGGTCGCGGTCGTCAAGGGTGGCGTGTTCGCCTTCGGTCGGCTGATCGGGTTCGTCTTCGGACCGGACGTGCTCGACGGCCTGGCGGTGACCACCCTCCTCGCCGTGGTCGCGGGGGCCACCATCGTGATCGCGTCGATCGTCGCGCTCCGCCAGGACCACCTCAAGCGCCGCCTGGCCTACTCCACCATCGCTCACCTGGCCTACATCGTGCTCGGGTTCGCGTTGCTGGCGCCGACCACCTTCGAGGGGTCGCTGCTCCACATCGTCAACCACGGGGTCCTCAAGATCACGCTGTTCTTCTGCGCCGGCGCGCTGCACGTGCACCTGCACCTCGACCACGTCAGCGAGCTCGACGGCGTCGGACGCCGGATGCCGTTCACCATGGCCGCCTTCGCGGTCGCCAGCCTCGGGCTCGCGGGGCTGCCACCGATGGGCGGGTTCCTCAGCAAGTGGTACCTGGTGCTCGGCGCGTACGAGGCCGAGCAGTACCTCGCCGCCGCGGTCATGGCGTTCGGCGGACTGTTCACGGCCGCCTACCTCTTCCCGGTCGTGTACCGCGCCTTCTTCCGCGGCCCCGTCGTCCCGGAGACCGTCCCCGACCGTCCGCGCGACGCCTCGCGTCTGATGGTGGTGCCGCTGTCGATCACGGCGGGGCTCGGTCTGCTCCTCGGGCTCGGTGACCTCTTCGGGGTGTACGACCTCGCGAGCACGGTCGGGGCGTCCGTCGCGGAGGTGGCGCCGTGAGCCTGCCGCTGCGTGTGACGCTCGCCGCGCTCGTCGTCGGCATCCTCGTGGACCTCGCCACGGGCTACTCGCTGTTCCCCGGCTACCCCGCGCTGCTCGGCCTGGGCGGTTGCACGGTGATCATCATCGGCTCGAAGTGGCTCGGCGACCGCTTCCTGCAGCGGGGCGAGGAGTACTACCCCGGCGAGGCTCCCACCGACGAGCAGGAGGACCTCCGTGGCTGACCTCCTCCTGCACCCGGCCCTGCCGCTGCTCGCCGCCGCGCTGCTGTGCCTCGTCCTGCCCGCCCGGGCCGGTCGTGTGGTCGTGGTCGTGGCGCCCCTGGTGGCCCTCGTGCAGTTGAGCCTGCTCGAACCCGGCACCTCGGTCACCGGCACGTGGCTCGACTTCGACGTCGAGGTCCTGCGCGCCGATCGGCTGGCCCGCGCGTTCGGGGTCATCTTCGCGATCGCGGCGGGCATCGCCGGCACCTACGGCCTGCGCACCCAGTCCCCCCGCGAACGGACGTCGGCGCTCACCTACGCCGGCGCGGCCATGGCCGTGGTCTTCGCCGGCGACCTGCTGACCTTCTTCGTCGCCTGGGAGATCAAGGCGATCGCCAGCACCTTCCTGGTCCTGCAGCGCCGTGGCGGGAACAGCGGTCGCGCGGGGATGCGCTACCTGTTCGTGCACGTGCTCGGCGGCAAGCTCCTGCTGGCCGGTGTGCTGTGGCACCTCGCCGAGACCGGGTCGTTGGCCTTCGAGTCGTTCGCACCCTCGCCCGCGACGGTCCTGATCCTGCTGGCCTGCGCCCTGTCGGCGGCCATCCCACCGCTGCACGCCTGGCTGCCCGACGCCTACCCCGAGGCGTCGATCGCCGGGACGGTCTTCCTGTCGGCGTACACCACCAAGGCGGCCGTCTACGCGCTCGCCCGCGGTTTCGCCGGGTGGGAGGTGCTGATCTGGGTCGGCGTCGTGATGGCGCTCTACGGGGTGGTCTACGCCGTCCTCGAGAACGACGTCCGTCGGCTGCTCGGCTACCACATCATCAGCCAGGTCGGGTACATGGTGGCCGCCGTCGGTATCGGCACCGAGCTCGCGATCAACGGGGCCACGGCCCACGCGTTCGCCCACATCCTCTACAAGGGGCTGCTGCTGATGGGCGTCGGGGCGGTGATCCACGCGACGGGCCGCTCGAAGATGACCGAGCTCGGCGGCATCGCGAACCGGATGCGTCCCGTGCTCGCGCTGTACATGGTCGGCGCGGTCTCGATCTCGAGCTTCCCGCTCTTCAGCGGCTTCGTCTCCAAGGAGCTCGCCGTCCAGGGGGCCAGCGCCGCGGGCTTCGGCGCCGCGGTCGTGCTGCTCAAGGTGGCGTCGGTGGGGACCTTCCTGCACACCGGCCTGAAGCTGCCGTACGGCACGTGGTTCGGGCCGCAGGGACCCGGACCGCGTACCGATGCCGGCCAGCCGTTCCGCGTCGGGCCGGTCCCGCCGTCGATGTACGTGGCCATGGCGATCAGCGCCGCGCTGAACCTCGCCATCGGGGTCCGGCCGGCGCTGCTCTACCAGCTGATGCCCTTCGAGGTCACCTACGACGTCTACACCCTCGGCAAGGTCGTCGAGACGTCACAGATCCTGCTGTTCACGGCGCTGGCGTCCTGGTTGCTGCTCGACCGTCTCGGCGCCAAGGCGATGATCAGCCTCGACGCCGACTGGTTCTACCGTCGCCTCCCGCGTCGGATGGTGGAAGCCCGGTTGCCACGGCTCACGCGCAGGGCCCCCGTGGAGGGGCCGGTGGCCGACGAACCCGCACCGGCGGGCCTGCTGGTCCGCGCCCGTGCACTCATGCTGGAGCGTGCCGCGGAGCGGCCGCCGGGCGCCCCGCCGCCGGTCGCGGCCACGTGGTTGCTCGGGACGGTCATCCTCGGATCGGGTGTGCTGCTGCTCGGCCTCAGCCTGGTGGTACGCGTGTGAGGACCCTCCGTCTCCTGCTGCTGTTCTCCCTCCTGATGGCGTTCTGGCTGCTGCTGTCCGCGCGTTTCGATCCGCACCTGATCGCCAGCGGCGCGATCGCGGCCGCCATCATCACCCTGGCGGCCGCCCCGCTGCTGGAGCGCACCATCGGCCCTGCAGCGACCCACCCGCGGGTGCGGCTGCTGCCCGCGGTGCCGTTCACGGTGTGGCTGCTCGGGCGGATGTTCGTCTCCGCCGTGCAGCTCGCGCGGATCGTGCTCGACCCCCGCCTGCCGCCCGAGCCCGGGATCGTGAGGTTCCGGACCGATCTGACCAGCCCGGCAGCACGGACGGTCCTGGCCAACGCCATCACCCTGGTGCCCGGAACGATGACGATCGAGATCATCGGCGACGAGCTGACGGTCCACTCGTTCACGCCGGACGCGGTCGAGGACATCGCGACGGCGGCGCTGCAGAACCGCATCGCCGCCGTGTTCGGCGATGGTCCGCAGACGCCACCCGAGCTGCTGTGGGACGCCGGGCACACCCTCGGCGGGTACGTGCTGGCCGAGGCGGACGCCGCCCACCCCGAGCGCCCGTACCACGAGGAGGACCCGTCGTGAGTCCCTTCCTGCTCGGCTTCACCCTGGTGGTCGCGGTCCTCATCCTCGTCGGGCTGCACCGTGTCTGGGTCGGCCCGACGGTGTTCGACCGTCTCATCGCCGTCGCCCTGCTGACGGTCAACGGCGTGATCGTCCTGGTCCTGCTCGGCTTCCTGTTCGAGCGGCCCGCCTTCTACCTCGACATCGCGCTGGCCTACGCGCTGCTCGCGTTCGTGCTGCCGATCGCCATCAGCCGCTACTTCGAGCGGCCCGAACCCCGCGAGGTCCGCGATCACCCGTCACCGGGGGACGCACCGGGTGAGGAGGTGGACCGATGATGATCGCCGCGTCGACCGTGCTGATGCTGGCGGGCATGCTGTTCCTGGTGGTCAGCACCGTCGGTCTCGCCCGCCTGCCCGAGGTCTACACCCGGGCGCACGCGGTCGCGAAGTCCGAGACGCTCGGGCTCATGCTCGTCTTCGCCGGGTTGTTCCTGCGCCCCGAGCTGGACGCACCCGGCGCCGTGCGGCTGGCCGCGATCCTGGTGTTCTCCATCATCGCCAACCCCACCGCTGTCCACGCGCTGGTCCGCGCAGCGCGGCGGGAGGGTGTGGGTTCGTGGCGCGCCGCTCCCCTCAGCGGCCCGCCCGACCGGAGCCCCACCGAGGCAGACGACGGCGAGGAGCCCACGTGATCGTCCCCCTCGACCTGCTGCTGCTCGTGGTCCTGGTGGTCACCGCCGTCCTGGCGCTGCGCGCCCGCGACCTGCTGACCGCGGTCGTGCTGCTCGCCGCCTACAGCCTCTTCGCTGCGCTGCTGTTCACCGCGATGGGGGCCGTCGACGTGGGGCTGGTCGAGGGTGCCCTCGGCGCCGGGCTGACCGGCGTGCTGTTCATCGCCGCGATCCTGGTGACCACCAACGACGCCGCCGAACGGTCCGACCGTGGCCGACGGTTGCTGGTGCTCCCGTTCATCGCCGGCTTCCTCGGCCTGGTCGTCTACGCATCGACCGGGCTCCCCGATCGCGGCGCCCCCGATGCTCCCGCCCAGCGTGGCGTGTCGACCGAGTACCTCGAGCGGTCCCTCGAGCAGACGCAGACCCCGAACGTGGTGACCTCGCTGCTCGCCGACTACCGCTCCCAGGACACCCTGGGCGAGACCCTGGTGATCCTGACGGCCGCGCTCGCCACCGCGCTCATCCTCGCGCGCCGACCCGACCGCCCCGAGACCGACCCCGGGCAGGAGACCTCGACGCAGGACGATCCCGAGATCCGTCGCCGCACCTCGGGGGTGGCCGAGCCCGGCCCGGACCGACCGGAGGGTCGACGATGATCGGCGCCTACCCGAGCGAGGTCGTCCGCGTCACGTGCGCGGTGCTCAGCCCGTTCATCGCGATGTTCGGGGTCTACGTCATCATCCACGGCCACTACGGGCCCGGGGGCGGGTTCGCGGGCGGCGTGTTCGTCGCCATGGGCGCCATCCTGCCACGGCTGACCCTGGAGGAGGAGGTCGCCTACCGCCTCGTGCCGCAGAGCATCGGGCCCCTGGCCGGTGGCATCGGGATGCTGCTGTTCCTGCTCGTCGGCGCCGCACCGCTGCTGGCGGGCGGCGCGTTCCTGGACTACGGCGCGCTCGAGATCGCCGGGATGGCCACCAGCCGCGTGCGCTACTTCGGGATCCTCGTGGTCGAGATCGCGGTCGGCCTCGCCGTGTTCGGCGCCCTGCTGATGATCTTCGACGTGCTGACCCGGAGGGTGCGGACGTGATCGACCTCCTGCTCGACCGGTACGTCTACTGGTTCGTCTTCGCCCTGCTCGCCATCGGCCTGTTCGGGATGTTCGCCCTCGGCAACCTGGCCAAGAAGCTGGTCGGGCTGGTGATCTTCACCACGGCGATCTACCTGTTCTTCATCCACGGCAGCCTCGCCACCGGCGCGACCGCCCCCATCATCGACCCCGAGCTCGGCACCGACCCGGCGCTCTACGTCGACCCGCTCCCCCACCTGCTCATCCTGACCGCGATCGTCGTCGGTGTCGGGGTCCTCGGCGTCGGCCTGGCGCTGCTCGTACGCATCCACCGCACGCACGGGACCTTCGACGAGGCGGTGATCGCCGAGCGCCTGTCCGGTCGTGGCCGCCCGCTCGGGACCGGCGCCGACGACGTCGCCGCCACCGACGGGCGGGGTGCCTGAGTGTCGCAGCTACCGATCCTCCTGCTCCTCCCGCTGCTGTTCGGCTCGGTCCTCGCCGTGCTCGCCGGGTTGTGGCGCCCCGTGGCCGCACAGGTCGTGGCCGTCGTCGCCACGGCCAGCACGCTCGTCCTCGCGCTGATCGCGCTGGTGACCGTCACCCGTGACGGGACGCTCACCCACGAGCTCGGCGGCTGGCCGCCACCGTTCGGGATCGAGTACGTCCTCGATCCGTTGTCGGCCTACATGGTCGCCCTGGTCGCGCTCATCGGCACGATGGTCGTGCTCTACCCGACGAAGGCGGCGTTCGACCTCGAGCCCGGCCGCGGGGTGCCGCTCTACCCGCTCGCCCTGCTGCTGCTGACCGGGCTGGTCGGGGTGATGCTCAGCGGCGACCTGTTCCACCTGTTCGTGTTCCTCGAGATCTACGCCATCTCGACCTACGCCCTGATCTCGCTCGGCGGCGATCGGGCCGTGTTCGCCAGCTTCCGCTACCTGCTGCTCGGCACGGTCGGCAGCGGCCTGTACCTGCTCGGCGTCGGCTTCCTGTACTTCTCGACCGGCACGCTGAACATGGCCGATGTGGCCGCCCAGCTGCCCGACCTGGCCGCCGATCCGGCCATCCTCGGCTCGATGGGCCTGATCGTCCTCGGCCTGGCGTTGAAGATGGCGCTGTTCCCGCTGCACGTGTGGTTGCCCGACGCCCACAGCTACTCGCCGCCGGGCGTGGCGGCCCTGCTCGCTGCCGTGCAGGTCAAGGCCGGTGCGTACGCGCTGATCCGCATCCTGTTCGACGTCTACGGCCCGGCCTACGCCGGTGACGGTGTCCCGGTCGACATCGCGCTCACCTGGTTCGGCGCCGCCGGGATCGTCGTCGGTTCGGTCCTCGCCATCCAGCAGACCGACGTCAAACGCATGCTGGCGTACTCGACGGTCGCTCAGCTCGGGTACATCGGGCTCGGCATCGGGCTGGCCACGCCCCTCGCCCTCGTCGGTGCCCTGCTGCACGTGCTCAACCACGCGCTGATGAAGGCCGGGCTGTTCCTGGTCGCCGGTGGGATCCTGCAGCGCACCGGCTTGAAGGAGATCGCGCGGTTCGCCGGGCTCGGCAAGCGCATGCCGCTGGTCATGACCGGGTTCGCGATCGCGGCCCTGTCCATGGTCGGCATCCCACCGACGGCCGGCTTCTTCTCGAAGTTCTACCTCGTGTCCGCCACCGTCGAGACCGGGGACTGGATCCTGGCCACGATCGTGGTCGGTTCGAGCCTGCTGACCGCGATCTACTTCCTGCGCCTGTTCGAGCGCATCTTCGTCCTGCCGCCGCAGGAGGCGGTGGTCGCCGAGGCCGTCGAGCCGGAGCCGCGCATCGTGGTGACCGTCGGCGTCCTCGCCGCGGGGGTCATCGCCGTCGGACTCGGCAACGCGGTGATCGTGCGCCAGGTCCTGCGCCCCGTGGCCGAGGGTCTCCTCGGTTGATCACCGGGAGGCACTAGCGTGCTGGTCCACCGGACCGGATGGACCCTGACCGTGCGCCAGCGTGTTGCGACGTCGCTGCTCGTCGCCGTGCTCGCGGCGGGGCTCGTCTCCTGCACGGGGGACGATGCCGAGCCGGCGGACCCCGTCACCGACGACGCGACGGGGGACGAGGGCGCCTCCTCCACGGGGCCCACCGTCGCCGACCCGACGCTGTGCGTCATCGACGGTGAGGCCTGTGTCGGTGATCCCGGTGATCCGCCGGGCACCGGGCTCGTCTGTTCGGGCACCGCCGTCCTCGGGGCCGCCGCATCGCCCGGCGCGCTGGTCGGCAGCATCACGCTCGACGACCAGCCACTGCTGCGCGTGGACGTGCCCGCGGCCGACCTCACCGATCGCGACGGTGAACCGGTGGCCCTGCGCTTCGCCCTCGGCGTGCCCGTCCCTGAGGGCGAGTACCGCTGCCGGTTCGACCTCGGGGGTGAGCTCACGCAGGCGACCCTCTCGGTCGACGGGCCGAGCGAGGTCTTCTGGGACCACCGGGTGTGCGACCGCGAGGACGCGCTGGAGCTGTCGCCCGGTGTGCTCGCGTGCAGCACCGACGCCGACCGACTCCCCGCCGACACCGCCGCGGTCGCCTGCACCACCGGGGTCCGCCCGGGCGGGCAACCCCTGCAGCTGACCTACAGCACCACCCTCGACCGCGGGCACGACCCCGAGCCCGCGACCCTGGCCATCGACCCGGGTGAGCTGCCCATCGCGACCGCGAACGGTGCGGTGGACGCCGCGTTGTTCGGCGGGTCGGCCGGCGACCCGCTGCCTGCGGGTGAGCACACCTGCCGGTTCGAGCTCGAGGACGGCAGCGTCGCCAGCGAACGCACCTTCCGCATCGGCTGAGATGCCGACCGGCTCCTCGGGGCTCACGACGCCTGGGGCGCCTCGGGCTCGTCGGGCGTGACGACGACGAGGATCTCGTCGGCATCGACCTGCTGTCCGGCAGCGACCCGGACCTCCTCGACCGTCCCGGTGACAGGTGCGGTCACGCGGTGCTCCATCTTCATGGCCTCGACCGTGCACAGCAGGGCGCCGGCGTCGACCCGGTCCCCCACGGCGACGGCGACGGTCACCACCGCCCCCGGCATCGGGGCGAGGGTCGCGCCGGCGACGGCCTCGTCGGCGACCTCGGGGAACCGTGGCAGCTGGTGGACGGTGACCCGTCCCGCGGGGGTCCGGACCGCGTGGGTGGCGCCCCGAGTGGTCACGCGGACCCGGCTGCGGTGCCCGTCGACCTCGAGGTCGAGCTCCTCGCCGCGTCGGCCGTGCACGCTCGCGGTGACCTCAGCGCCGGCCTTCCCGTCGTCGTCGAGGGTCCAGACCGCGGTGCGGCCGTCGCGGAGCGCCCGGTAGCGCAGCCGTCGCACGTCACCCTCGACCGCGACGGTCACCTCGGGGTCGAACGCCGCCGCGTTGGTGAACCCGGGCGGCACGCCCGGGAGCGCCGCAGCGCCCTGGACCGCGAGCTGCCCGGCACGCTGGTCGTCCACCGTCGTGAGGAGCGCGGCGATGGACGCCAGCTGCGTCGCCTCGGCGGTCGGGGGGAACCGGCGGGCCTCGTCGTCGGCGTAGCGCTCATCGAGGTAGGCGGTGGTCGTGTCCCCGGCGAGGAACGTCGGGTCACGCAGCACGTCGACGAGCAGGTCGCGGTTGGTGGTCGCGCCGAGCAGGACCGTGTCGTCCAGGGCGCGTGCCAGCCGGCCCGCAGCCTCGGCCCGTGTGGGCGCGGACGCCACGACTTTGGCGAGCATCGGGTCGTAGTGCACCGACACGGTGTCGCCCTCGACCACGCCGGCGTCCCACCGCACGCCCTCACCGTCGGCCGGATCGAAGGCGTGCAGGGTCCCGCTCGCCGGCAGGTACCCGCTGGCGGGGTCCTCGGCGTAGAGACGCACCTCGATGGCGTGTCCGACCTGCCGGAGGTCGTCCTGAGCGAACGGGAGCGCAGCGCCGGCAGCGATCAGGAGCTGGCACCGCACCAGATCGAGCGGGGTCAGCGCGCCGGTCGCGGTGTCGTGGACGTGCACGACCTCCTCGGTCACCGGGTGCTCGACCTGCAACCGGGTGTTGACCTCGAGGAACGCGAAGCAGTCGCGGGGTTCGACGGGCTCACCGGCACGGCGGGCGGCGAGCTTGGTCTCGTCGGCGATGAACTCGACGGTGCCGGCGTTGACGTACCCGATGGCCGCGGCGGCCTGGACGGCCGCGGCGCAGAGGGCGGCACGCACCTCGTCGTCGATACCAGGCGACGGGGTCTCCTCGACGACCTTCTGGTGGCGACGCTGGATGGAGCACTCGCGTTCGAAGGCGTGCACGACCGTCCCGTGCACGTCACCGAGGACCTGGACCTCCACGTGCCGGGGCCGGGCCACGAACCGTTCCAGGAAGACCGTCCCGTCCCCGAAGGCGCCCTCGGCCTCCCGGCGCGCGGCTGCCACCGCGTCGACGAGGTCCGCGGGACCTTCGACGACACGCATGCCCTTGCCGCCCCCACCGGCCGCCGCCTTGACCATCAGCGGGAACCCGACCTCCTCGGCCAGCCTCGCGAGCTGGGCGTCGGGTAGCTCGCCGTTCGGCAGCTCGGCGCCCGGCACGAGCGGGACGCCGGCCGCAGCCATCCGCCGCTTGGCCTCGAGCTTGTCACCCATCGCAGCGATGGCCTCGGGCGTCGGCCCGATCCAGGTCAAGCCCGCGTCCTGGACCGCACGGGCGAAGCCCGCGTGCTCGGCGAGGAAGCCGTAGCCGGGGTGCACCGCGTCGGCGCCGGTCCGCCGGGCTGCCTCGACCAGCGCGTCGACCCGGAGGTAGGACTCGGCCGGGGTGGCACCGCCGAGCCGCACCGCCTCGTCGCAGACGTGGACGTGCAGCGCACCGGTGTCGATG
The DNA here is from genome assembly GCF_000969705.1 of Nitriliruptor alkaliphilus DSM 45188. Classification (GTDB taxonomy): domain Bacteria; phylum Actinomycetota; class Nitriliruptoria; order Nitriliruptorales; family Nitriliruptoraceae; genus Nitriliruptor; species Nitriliruptor alkaliphilus. The sequence continues at coordinate 3,294,330 of NZ_KQ033901.1, read as the reverse complement.
TCGGAGAACACCGCGACGGTCGCGACGCCCATCGCGCGGCAGGTCCGCGCGATGCGGACGGCGATCTCGCCGCGGTTGGCGATCAGGACCTTGCGCGGCAGTGGGCCGCCGGTCGTGGGGCGCGGGTCGGCGGCGCTCACATGCGGAACACCCCGTAGCCGGTCGCACCGGCCACCTCGCCCGTGTGCACGGCCGACAGCGCCAGCCCGAGCACGTGCCGGGTGTCACGCGGGTCGATCACGCCGTCGTCCCACCCCTGCCCGGTGGAGAACAGCGCGTTGGATTCGGCCTCGATCTGGGTCTCGACCATCTGGCGGATGGCCGCGTCCTGCTCGTCGTCGTAGACCTCACCCCGGTTCTCGGCCGCCGACCGGGCCACGATGGACAGGACGCCGGCCAGCTGCTGCGGCCCCATCACGGCGATGTGGTGGTTCGGCCAGGCGAACAGGAACCTCGGGTCGTAGGCACGGCCGCACATGCCGTAGTTCCCGGCCCCGTAGGAGGCGCCCATCATCAGGGTCAGGTGGGGCACCTCGGAGTTGGTGACCGCGTTGATCAGCTTCGCGCCGTCCTTGATGATGCCGCCCTGCTCGTAGCTGGTGCCGACCATGAACCCGGTGATGTTCTGGCAGAACACGATCGGCACGCTCATCCGGTTGGCGAGCTGGATGAACTGCGCGCCCTTCTCGGCCTCCTGGCTGAACAGCACCCCGTTGTTGGCCAGCACGCCGACGGGGAAGCCGTGGATCGATCCCCAGCCGGTCACGAGGTTGGTGCCGTAGAGCGCCTTGAACTCCTCGAACCGTGACCCGTCGAGGACCCGGGCGAGGACCTCGCGGGCGTCGAACGGTTCGCGCAGATCGACCGACGCGATGCCGAGGAGGTCCTCGGGATCGTGCACGGGTGGGTCGGCCGGCTCGGTGGGGCCGGGGCCGAGCTTGCGCCACCGCAGGCGCGCGACGATCTGCCGGGTGGCCCGGATGGCGTCGAGTTCGTCGTCAGCGAGGTAGTCGCCGAGGCCGGAGGTACGGGCGTGCATGTCGGCGCCACCGAGGTCCTCCTCGTCGGCTTCCTCGCCGGTGGCCATCTTCACCAGCGGTGGGCCGCCGAGGAACACCTTGGAGCGTTCGCGGATCAGCACGGTGTAGTCGGACATGCCGGGCACGTACGCGCCACCGGCCGTGGACGACCCGAACACCACCGAGATCGTCGGCACACCGGCCTTCGACAGCGCCGTCAGGTCGTGGAAGGTGCGGCCGCCCCGGACGAAGATGTCCTTCTGGGTGCGCAGGTCCGCGCCCGCCGACTCGGTGAGGTTGATCACCGGTAGCCGGTTCTCGCGCGCGATCTGCAGGCCGCGGAGGGCCTTGGTGAGCGAGTAGGGGTTGGACGCGCCGCCCTTGACGGTGGGGTCGGCCCCGCCGACGTAGCACTCGACGCCCGCGACCCGGCCGATGCCCGAGACGGCCGAACCCCCGGGGTGGAAGTCCGAACCGTGTCCGATCAGCGGCTGGATCTCGAGGAACGGGCTGCCGGGGTCGAGGAGCAGCGCGAGCCGTTCGCGCAGCAGCAGCTTGCCGCGGCCACGGTGCCGGTCGACCTTCGCCGGGCCGCCACCCGCCCGGGCCTCGGCGAAGGCCTCGTCGAGGCGTGCGAGCAGTTCGAGGTTGGCCGCACGGTTGCGCTGGGCGTGCTCGGCGGTCGGGTCGAAACGGCTCGCGAGCACGTCGGTGACCGCTGGGGCCGCTGCCTGTCGCGCTCCCACCTCGGACCCTCGCTCCTCGACGTCGCTCGGAACGATAGCGCACGAATCGTTCCGAGCGAGCGGACGCCTCCGGTGGTCAGTCGCGCGCGGTGGGCTCCCGCTGGGCATCCGGGAGGTCGCGAGGCTCGACCTCGACCTGAGGTTCACCCTGAGGCTCCCCTCGAGGTTCCAGCCGGTCGCCCCGGTGGACCCAACGGAGGAAGCGCACGCCGAGGGCGTCGAGGCGCCAGCTCGCATCGCCGCCGCGCATCGATGCGGTGCCCGCCAGTGCCGCGAGCGTGAGCGGGACGGCGGGCACGTGCCAGATGGGCTCGAGGCAGGCATGGGCGATCGATCCGGCGATCACGACGCCGGCCACGATCGAGCCGGGGCCACCTCTCGGTCGCGCGACCCAGGCCAGCGACCACCACAGCACGGCGAGGAGGAGCAGTCCGCCGACCAGCCCCGTCGCGGCGGTGAACTGGAGCGGATCGTGGCGTGCCCAGCCAGGCGCGTCGGTGCGGACGGCCACCGCTGGATCGTCGGTCAGGTGCCCCGTGCCGTACCGCGGCGACTCGGTGACCGCGTCCAGCGCCGCGCGCCACGGCTCGACCCGTTCGGCCCCGGGACCACCGAACAACAGGTCGTCGGGCAGTGGCAGGGAGGCGTAGGTGACCGTCCCGAGCAGGAGGACGACCGCGGCCAGCCCCGGCCAGACGATGACCCAGCGGCGCTCCTGCATCGGGAGCGCGAGCAGAGCGATCGTCGACAGCAGCACCACCGCGGCGATCGCGGTCGCAGCGAGCGACCCCGAGCGCCACGTCAGCCAAGCGAGCAGCAGGGCCATCGCCCCGAAGGCCAGCCGCGCCCAGATCGGGCGGGCACGGAGGACCACCACGGCCGCCGCCCCGGTGCCGGTGGCGAGCAGCGCTCCTGCGGCCTCGGTGGATCCTCCGGGCCCGATGCCCTGCACCAGGTCATCACCCGCCACCAGGGCGTACACCACGACGCCGGCGACGATCAGCGCCGGCGCACCCGTGCCGTGGAAGAACGCCGCCCACCTCGCCAGAGTCGCGACGATCGCGACCGCGAGCACCAGGCTGACCAGCGGCCCGCCGTCGGCGTCCTGGACCCGCGACGCCCACCACACCCACGCGGCGAGCCCGAGGACCAGGGCGAGACCGATCCGATCGATCCGCCGGAACCTCGGCCACCACCGCGCGGTCGCCCCCTCGGCCACCGGCGAACCCACGATCACGTCCTCGCTCCCGCTCGCGAGGGTAGGGAGCCGGCCGCGGAGACGTCGGTACGACCGGCCGTGCTTCGACCCCGGGAGCCGTCGATCGCGGAGCGGGCGCCAGGGGTGGCCGGGTCCGGCCAGCCGGGACGAGCGACGGCACGTGACACACGCTCGGTACTCCGGCCCTCACCCCACGTGGCCAGCGTTCGGAAGGACGCAGTCCCATCGAGTCGCTCGACGTGGACCGGTGCGCCACGGTACGCCAACCTTTCGGCGCGGATCAGGCGGCGTCTGCGACCGACGTGGCCGATCCGCGGTGGCACCACCGTCGCGAGCAGGCCTTCGGGTCCTCGCGACCGGGCGTCCGCGGGCCCCCATCTCGCGGACGCCCTCCGGTCACCGTCCCCCTCCGCTCACGGTCCGACACGCCGATGTCACCGTGCGCTGATGTGACGTGCGCCGCGCAGGTCAGGTGGCGGCGGAGCTGCGCGCGTGCTGGTCAACCCGGGCTCGCCGTGGGAGGTTCGACGTTCGTACGTCGGCTGTGCGTGGGCACCGTGGGGCCGGTGGGGCCGGTGGGGCCGGTGGGGCCCGGTGGGGCCCGGGCAGGAAGGGTGGCCGTGGGGACGCCAGGTGCAGCACATCGACGACGAGCGCCGCGGCGAGGCGGGCCGGGCGTCGCGCACGGCACCACCCGCAGCTCGCTGCTGCTCGGTGCGCTGCCGCCGGATGATCTCGTCACCCTCATCGAGGGCTCGCACGGGCTCACCGGACGGCGGGGTGACCGGCTCGCTGCGCGCACCGACGACGCGGTGACGGTGATCCTGCACGGGGTCGCGGCCGCGAGGACCTCCACGATCGACGGCGAACACACCATCCACTCGCTGCGCGGGCCCGGTGACGTGCACGGGCTGACGGTGGCGCTCGGCCACCCGGAAGCCGGTGACGAGCTGGTCGCGGTCGACCAGGTGGACGCGCTCGTCCTGCCGGGTGGCCACGTCCGCGACCTGGTGGCACTCCTGCCTTCGGTCACCCGGGCTGCCGTCGCCGTCATCGCCAACGAGCTGGCTGCGCTGCGGGTCGAGGAGGCGAGGTTCGCCAGCAGGTCCGCCAGCTACCGCATCGAGCACCGCCTCCTCGAGCTGGCCGACCGGTTCGGTGAGCGCGACGGCGCCCGGATCCTGGTCACCCTCGCCCTGACGCAGGAGGAGCTCGCGTCGTGGGCGCGGACCTCGCGGGAGTCGGCCGCGAAGGCGCTGCACGACCTGCGGGTCGCCGGCATCGTGACCACCGGTCGACGCGAGCTGATCGTCGAGGACCTGCCGGCACTGCGACGACGCCACGATGGAGGCCCGGACCGCACCGTGGCCGCCCTGATGCGCGCCATCGGCTGAGCCGGCCTCGTGCGAGCGACGCGTACGACACGGGCGGACGGTTCCCTGGCATCATCGGGGTACCCGCAGGATGGGGTCGCGAGCGGGAGGGGACGTCGGTGGCAGGGACCGGTGACAGCGAGCGCGATGACGCCGCAGCTGACGATCGGGCGGCTGACGATGGTCGCGGACCCGCGCCCGGCCGTCGGGTCGACATCCTGGGGACCGGCATCTCACCGTCCTCCTACGCGCGGGTCCTGACGGCCATCGAGCACGCCCCGCTCGACCGCGCGCAGATCCTCACCTTCTGCAACGTTCACTCGGTCATGACGGCCAGACACGACGCAGCCGTCCACCGTGCCCTCGCCGCCGCCGATCTCACCAACCCGGACGGGATGCCGCTCGTCTGGGTCCTCCGTCAGCGGGGCCACCGCGAGCAGTCACGCGTCTACGGGCCCGACCTCATGGAGCTCGCGCTCGCCAGCGGTGTCCCGCGGGGGTGGCGACACTTCCTCTTCGGAGCCAACGACCACACCCTCGACCTCCTCACGACGTACGCCGAGCGGCAGGCCCCCGGTGTCCGTATCGTGGGGCGGCACGCGCCGCCGTACCGGCCGCTGACGGCGGCCGAGGACGACGCCATCGTCGAGCACATCCGCGCCTCGGGAGCCAACCTGGTCTGGGTCGGCCTCGGCATGCCGAAACAGGAACTGTGGATGCATCGCGTGCGCGACCGTCTGCCGGGCGTCACGCTGCTGGGGGTCGGGGCCGCGTTCGACCTGCTCAGCGGCACCGTGCCCCAGGCGCCAGACTGGCTCCAAGAGCGTGGTCTGGAGTGGGCCTACCGCCTCTGGAGAGAACCCCGCCGCCTCTGGCGGCGGTACCTGTTCAACAACCCGGCGTTCGTGGCGCTCGTGGCCGTCGAGACCATCCGCTACGGCATGCGGAACCGCCACCGTGGCTGAACTGCCGCCAGCTCGTTCGACGTCCGACCTCACGCGGCAGACCCTCGCCGGCCTCCAATGGACCTACCTCGGTTCGGCCGTCAGCGTGGTCTTCCAGTTCGGGATGACCGCCGTCCTCGCCCGGTTACTGAGCCCAGCGGCCTTCGGCCTCGTCGCCCTGGCCGGCCTCTTCCTCCGCTTCGTCAACTACTTCGCGCGGGCTGGCGTCACTCAGGCGCTCGTCCAGAAGGCGACCCTCTCCGCTGTCGACATCCGCGCCGGCTTCACGCTGAGTGCGGGACTCGGCACAGGGTTCGCCGTTGTCGCCCTGTTCCTCGCGCCACTGGCGGGCACGATCGCCCAAGACCCGGCGCTCGTCCCCGTCCTGCGCTGGATGGCGGTAGGCCTCGCGCTCAGCGGTCTGGGGGCCCCTGCTACCGCTCTGCTCCGGCGCCACCTCAGGTTCAAGGCGCTCACCCTCGTCGGCATCGTGTCCTACCTCGTTGGCTACGCGGGCGTCGGGCTCGCACTCGCGTTCTCTGGCGCCGGCGTGTACTCCCTGGTCTTCGCCCACTTGGCGCAAACGGCCGTCAACACGGTTGGTGGGTACGCGATGGTGAGGCATCCGGTGCTGCCGGCTCTGACCGCTCAGCCCTACCGGGTGATACTCGGCTTCGGCGCTCGGATCTCGGTCATCGGATTCTTCGAGTTCCTCCGATCCAACCTGGACACCCTCGCGGTCGGCCGGTTCGCGGGAGCTACCCAGCTCGGCTTCTACAACCGTGCGAACCTGATAGCGGATCTCCCCGCTTACCACCTGGCGCACGGGTTGTCGCAGGTGCTTTTCCCATCGTTCTCCTCGATCCAGCACGAGCACGCCCGGCTGCGCGATGCCTACCTGAGCGCGGTCGGGGTGACCGCTGCCATCGTCCTCCCGATGAACCTCGGCATGGCCGTCGCCGCCCGGGAGATCGTCCTCGTGCTGCTCGGCCCACGATGGACCGGCGCGATCGAGGTCATGCCGTGGCTGCTGCTGGCCAGCAGCATCTCCCTGGTCGGTCACTTCGCCGGCGTGGTCGCGGAGGCGCAGGCGGCGCTCAACGCCAAGATGCTCATCGCCGCCGGCTCTGCCTTGACGCTCGCTGCGCTGCTCCTCCTCGCGCGCGGCGGCCCTCTCTCCGGCTACGGCGCCGCCCTGGCAACCACGGCCTTGGTCTCTCACATCGGCTACGTCGCGCTCATCTCACGCACGCTCGAAACGAGGCTTGGTGCGTTGTTCCGGCCCTACGGTCGTGCGCTCGTGGCCGCAGCCGTCGTAAGCGCAGCGATAGCAGTCGGCCGGATGGTGCTCCTTCGGTTCACGGGTGCTCCCGTCGCGGTCGTGCTAGTAGCCGAGGTCGCGACTGGTGCCATCACGCTCGGCCTGATGTTCAGCGTCGGCCCGCTCCGGCCCCTCCGTGGCGAACTCGCGGATCGCCTCGCTGCCGCAGGCGTGCTCGATGCGCAGGGCGGCGTGATCTGGCGGACCATCGGCCGTCTGGTCAGACCGCCGACGGGCTGAGCTGACGGCACATGACGGATGCGGCCCCGTCGTCAGCCACCGCGTCGCGCCACCTCGCGGTACAGCTGCCTGTAGGCATCCACGTACGCCTCGACACCGAACTGATCGCGCACCATCGCCGCCGCTCGATCCACCCAGTGCTGGCGCGACCCACCATCCATCCGGGCAACCTCCGCGAGCGCGCCGGCAATCGGTTCGGGATGCGGCGCCACCCACCATGCGAACGGCAGGTGCGGGCGGAGGTCACGGAGACCGGGCACGTCGGCGAGCACCGACGGGATGCCACAACCCAGCGCCTCCAGCGCTGCCACCGGGAACCCCTCATGGTGTGACGGCATGGCGAAGCAATCGGCGGCTTGGAGGATGGCCGGTACGTCATCGACGAAGCCGAGGAACTCCACCTGGCCGCTCAACCCGTGTCGGTCGACGAGTTCACGCTCGCCCGTCTCGGCCTCTCGCTCGATCCCGACGTGGAGCAACGTCGCTGCGGGGGCAGCAGGCATCGCCAGTGCCTCGATGAGCGCCGCGTGGTTCTTCACCTGCGCACAGTTGCCGAGGACGACGACGACGAAGTCCTCGTCTCGCAGGTCGAGCTGGGACCGAGCTCGACGCCGCTCCATGGCCGTCGCCGGGCGGAACCTCGCCTCGTCGAAGGTGTTCACGACTCGGACGGTGCGGTTACCGAACCGCCTGCGCTCAGACGACTCGACGGAGGCACCGATCGCCACGTGGACGACACCGGTGCTCCGCAGGAGCGCCCGCTGGAGTCGCCGTTCGAGGCGGAGGCGTCCCTCGAAGGCGAAAACGGTGTGGATGGTCCGGATGACGCCGGCACGGCTGATGACACGTGGTACGGCGGCAAGCAGGAAGTTCGCACGCTCAGGATGCACGTGGACGACGTCGTACCTGCCGGTCCGCTGCAGTCTGACGTAGGCTGACACGAAGTGTCCAACGGGGTACAGGGGGATGTGGTGGATGCGGTACCCGGCTCGCGCGAGCGTCGGGGCGTACGGGCCTACATCGTTGCCGACCGAGAGGACCTCGAGATCGAGCCCGCGCTCCTTCCACGGCTCGGCGGCGATACGCAGCATCGTCTCGGCACCCGATGGACGGATCTCGTTGAGGACGTGCAAGATCTTCACAACGGCGTCCTCACCTGTCACAGCCCGAGCCACGAGCCATCACCGTCCACCCGATCCGACGCGGGTCAGCACGTCCACGTACGCGCGAGCAGCCGCGTCTGAGCTGAACCGTTCGCGTGCACGCTGTTGCCCTCGTGCCGCTGTCTGGAGCGCGAACGACTTGTCGCCGAGAAGCCGCGAGATGCCGTCTGCGATCGCCGCGGGACTTCGGACGTCCACGAGGACGCCCGCTTCATCCTCCAGCAGCCACGGGACGGCGCCGCTGCGGCGGCCGCCCAGTACCGGGAGACCCAGCGCCATGGCTTCGAGGATGACCATCCCGAAGGACTCCTCGAGGGAGGGATGGACCAGGAGACGGGCCGAAGCGATCAGGCCAGGTAGCTCCGCACGGTCGATGGGACCGTGGAAACGGACGGCCTCGGTGAGCCCGCGCCGTCGTGCCCACTCGTACGCAACGCCGTTCACCTCGTAGCCTTGGCCGACGAGTACGAGCTCGGCGTCATCCTGCTGTTCGCGCACAGATGGCCAGGCGGCGAGGAGCCGCGTGACGTTCTTCCGACGACCGAAACCGGCGTTGACCGCCACGACCTGGACGCCGATCGGCTGCGGGGCCGGGGCATCCAGCCACATCGGTCCAACCGCGTTCGGCAACACCGCAACCGATCGACGGGTGATGCGGTGAACCTTCCCGGCCATGTACGGGGACACAGCCGCGAAGTGCCTCCCGCGAGCGAAGACCATCCCCTGCATGAGGAGTCGCGCCGCTCGGTAGGCGTCGCGGGCGTGCCAGAGGATCGTGGGTGCCCAGTCACGAACCGTGACGAGCGTCGGGAGCCCGGCATCGAGCGCGCCGAGCGCGTACTCGTAGGTCCAGTGCGCGCTCACCGCGTCTGGGCGCCACGAACGCAACTGCCCTTCGATGAAGGACCGCTCCACAGCGAACAGGTCCCGGCCTCGGCCGCGATCCCTGGACGGACCGACCGCCAGCCGGACACCGTCGCCGTGGAGGTCGACGGGGTGGTCGAGCCTTGGATCCAGCGTCACCAGGTCCAGACCGTCGACGAGCGGCGCCAGCGCAAGCACCAACTCCGTGACGGAGTGCCCTCCATGGCCCTGGGGCACCATCGCCCCGTCCCCGGGCACCAGCACAAGTTCCTCGGCCAAACGACGCGCATCGAGCGGTGCCGCGATCGCGATGTGCAAGCTGACGACCTCATCCCCCGGGTCACCGCGGACCCTGGATGCCTCCGGATCCTCCCGGCCCAGCGAACCTACCCGCGTCGCGCGACCGAGGCCGCTGATCGCTCCGACGCACGTTTCGCCGGGTCGGCGGCTGCCAGACGACATGCTGCTGGCCACGGTGCCCGCCGCCGAACCCATCGGTTCGGTGGGAGCACCGTGGCCAGCTACCGGGCACGTCGCCTCAGGTGTGCATCACTTGCCAGTGTGCGCGGCCCCACCAGCCTGTTCGAGGAGGCCGATCGCCTTGGCGCCTTCACCGGTGTGGGCATGCCACATCCCTTGACTCTGGGGCGACTGTGGGTACGTCGGGAAACCAGACCCGCTCCGGCGCCACGCGTCCCGGATGAGCGCGTCGGTGGGCGAGAACCTGGCCACCGTCGCCGCCGGGATCACGTCGTGGTAGAAGTGCGGGAGGGCCAGGGGCTGGCCGTCGTTGGTCCTTCCCCACCCGTCGCTGACGTAGCGGCTCATCGACCACGCGAAGAAGTGCACGTTCTTCTGGGTGAACCCGCCCGTGACCGGAACACCTGCGGTGCCGTCGAAGCCGGCGGTGGTTCCGTAGTTCCACAGGCTCAGGTCACCCCGCTTGGCGTGGTACTCGGTCATCTCGACGAGGTTCGCGAGCACGTTGGCCGAGTACAGCCAGCCGGTCTGGGGCGATGCGTTGGTGTACTTGGTGCGATCACCGCGCTCGAAGTCGCCCTGGATGCCTTGCGGGAACACCGAGAACCGGATCGTCTCCTCCACGAACCGCCGGCTGTGCAGCAGCAGTTGATCGACGGTGAACCGCCCGTAGTTGGGACCGCCCGACGTGGGTGCGACGTAGCCGTGAGCTTTCAGGTAGTTCGCCGCGAGACTCGCCGCCGAGGCCACACCCGAGTTCCGGTTGTTGTAGTACCTGGCGAGCGACCCGATCAGCGGGCCCCCGTCGTAGCTCTTGCGATCTGCGTTGGCGGACACGTTGATCTTCGTGTAGTCCCCCTGCTCACGACCTGGAAGGACCTTCCCGAGCGATTCGAGGTGGAGCCACTTGTAGGACCAGTTGGCGTAGTCGTAGAACCAGCGGTCCAAGGTCGCGTTCTCGGCCGTGGTGAACGCGTCGCGACCCAGCATGTCCCGCGCCTTGATCAGGCGGGTCATCCAATGCGCGGTGTTGAACATCGGTGAGGGAGTGGAGCCCGGGTAGTTGACCGGGTAGTTGGTGGCGTTGGCGTAGTCGTGCGACGAGTGGGTCGCGTGGTGCAGCAGCAGCGTCTTCACTTCGTGCTTCAGGAGGTCACGCTTCGGGTGCTCGGGCTGGGTCATGTAGACCCAGGCAGCATGCATCGGACGGGCGTACGTCATGCTGTTCGGCCAGGGATCCCCGGAGCTGTACGGAAGCGAGGGCTGGATCCAGTACGACGCCTGCGGGTCGGCGAGGAACGCGTTCGCGAGCGACACGGAGCGTGCGCCATCGCCCGGCGAGTAGATGCCGCCGTGTCCCGCATCGCCGGTCTTGTAGAACGCCCCAGCTCCGGTCATCGCCGACTGCAGGCGCACGAGGTCATCATCGGAGAAGAGCATCCGCTGCCCCGAATCAGCCACGGGGTCCGTGACCGGCTCAGGGTCCGTGACCGGCTCAGGGTCCGTGACCGGCTCAGGGTCCGTGACCGGCTCAGGGTCCGTGACCGGCTCAGGGTCCGGTTCAGTGGTGGTGTCCTTGCCTGGCCTGGTCAACCCCTTGCCGCCACCCTTGCCGTTCTCCCTCGACGCTGCCGTGACGAGGTCCTCGGCGGCCCGGAACAGCAGCGACGCGAACTGGGCGCGGGACACCGGAGCCTCGCCGCAGAACAGGCCGTCCCCGCACCCGAGCGTGATGCCAGCGTCCGCCAGCGCGCGGATCGAGGGTTCGTGCACGCCCCCCTTCACGTCGTGGAAGCCCGGGTGCGACCCGGTCGGCTCGAGGCCGAGCGTCCGGGCGACGACCGTGGCCATCTGTGCACGCGTCACCGCCTGGCCCGGGCAGTAGGCCGTCGAGGAGCAACCTCGCACGATCCCGCGGGCGGCCAGTGCGGCGATGCCGTCGTGGTGCGGCGATGTCGGACTCACGTCGGCGAAGCGGGCTCGCCCATCGGCGGTCAGGCCGAAGGTGCGTGCTACCAGCGACGCCATCTGGGCGCGGGTGACCGCCTCGTTGGGGCAGAAGCGCGCCGGCGCGCACCCGAGGGTGATCTCGGCGCGTGCCATCTGCTCGATGGCCGGCGCGTGTGGCGAGCTCGGCGAGACGTCCGTGAACCGAGGACTCTCGTCGGATCCGGCGGCGTGCGCAGCGTCGGGTGGGTGGATCCACGCGGCCACGAGCAGCACGGCGAGGAGGGCAGCGAGGCTGCGACGGAAGGTGGTCGAGAGCGGTGAGGTATCCATGCTCGGCGAATCGACAGGGGCCGCACGAGCCTTGAGGTCCCGTTCGGGAGGCACCGGAGCCACGGGCGTTCGCAACGACGTGCGAGGAGCGTCGTTGACGTCCGACCGGCCCGCGCGTGTGCGACCGGCGGCCGACCGGCGGACCGAAGACAGCACAGACGTGCTACCGCTGCGGCGGTCGGGAACTAACCGGCGGCCCGACAGGACGGCACGCGCACGACGGATCGATGTCGTGCCGCGCGGGCGCCGAGCGAGGGGCGCTCGTTTCAGGCCGCTCCCGCGCACGGTGGTGACCGCGCGACCTTCGATGCTGTCGGCTGCAGCAGCGTGACGGGCGGCGTATGTTCGAGCGATGGGTGGTCCGCCTCGTGGTCGCAACCTCGGGTCGGTCACCTCCGGTGGGCGCTGACCGCGAGGGGCACGGTGGAGATGGTGGGAGTCCTCGGCGTAGGCGCCGTAGCCGGTCTGGCGCTGCTCGAGGTCACCATCCGCCGTAGCGACGTCGGGGCCAGCCTCGTCCTCGGCCTCCTGCTGCTCAGGGAGACGGGCTTCGTCGACATGGGGGTCGCGGCCGGCCCCGTCCGGATCCAGGCGACCGATCTGGTCTTCGTCGTGCTGTTCGCAGCAGCGGTCGCACGCCTCCTGCGCATGGATCGCTCCACCACGACTCAGCGGCTGCTGATCACCATCGGCCTGCTCACCATCTGGGCGCTCGTCCGCGGGACCGGTCCCTTCGGCATCCCCGCCGCGGTCAACGAGGCGCGACAGTTCCTCTGGTTCACGGGCAGCGCCCTGTACTTCGCGACGGTCGAGCCGCGCCGCGAACTCCTCGACCGCATCGGTCGGCTGTGGCTGGCGGCTGCCGTGATGCTGGCGGTGATCGCCCTGATCCGGTGGGTCGGGAACACCGCCGGCCTGTCCGGTGGCTTCTTCGGACGCGACGACGACCTCCGCGTGCTACCCGCCGCGATGACGCTCATCATCAGCCAGGCGGCCATGCTCTCGTTCCCGTTCATCGTGGACCGCACCGCTGGCTGGCGCCGCTACCTCGCGCCCGGCCTCCTCGTGCTCATCGTGGTCCTGCAGCACCGGACGGTCTGGGTCGTGACGGCCGTCGGCGCGCTCCTGCTCTGCCGGCGGGAACGAGCGATCGCCAGGCGTGCCGTCACGCTGTTGCTGTCCGTGATCGTCCTGTTCACCGCTCTGGCCTTCGCGCTCTTCGACGACGCCGAGATCCAGCTCACCGATCAGCTGGCCACGTCGGCGCAGTCGACGGCGACCTTCGAGTGGCGGCTCGAAGGCTGGCGGGCGCTCCTGACCGACACCGGTCCGGAGGGCGTGGAGGAGGTGGTCGCCGGCAAGCCCTTCGGCAGCGGGTACGAGCGGACCCTCCCGAACGGCCGGACGGTCAGCGGCCACATCTCGCCACACAACTACTACGTCGAGGCGGTCCTGCGCGTCGGTGTGGCGGGCCTCCTCCTCCTGGTGCTCATCTACGCCATCGCGCTCCGCGGGACCAGCGCCGTGAGCCGTTCCGGGTCCGTGGGCGCCGGGCTGCTGACCCCCACGGTGCTTCACGTCATGATCGCGGTCCAGCTGGTCTTCTACGTGACGTACGCGCCGGACATGTCCCAGGCGATGCTCCTCGGTCTCGGCTGCGCGGTGGCGTCCGGTGACACCGCCGGTGCCCGGCCGGTCCCGCACCGGACCGAGGTCGCGGCGTGACCCGGGTCGCCGTGCTGCTGACCTGCCACAACCGGGCGGACCGCACCGTCGGGTGCCTCGAATCGCTCCGTCGCCAGGCGGACAGCACCGCCGCATCCCTCCAGGTCGTTCTCGTCGACGCCGCGAGCACGGACGGAACAGCCGACATCGTGGCCGAGCGGTTCCCCGACGTCACCGTTCTGAGGCGCGGCGACGACCTCTTCTGGAACGGGGGGATGCGGGTCGCGCTCGCACACGCCTACGGGACCGATCCGGACCTGTACCTGTGGCTCAACGACGACGTGGAGCTCGACCACGACGCCACCGCGACCCTCCTCTGCACGCACGAGGAGCTGCAGCGGAGCAGATCCGAGCCCTGCATCGTCGTCGGCAGCACGCGCGACCCCGAGACCGCAGACCTCACCTACGGCGGGGTGATCCGCCCCGATCGCCGGCGGCCGCTGCACTACGAGCGGGTCGAGCCGAGCGACCGCCCGCAGCAGGTCGAGACGATGAACGGCAACTGCGTCCTCGTCCCGCGCGAGATCGTGGCCCGGATCGGGAACCTCGCCGCGGCGTACACCCACGGGATGGGTGACTACGACTACGGCCACCGCGCGACGCGAGCCCGTGGTGAGGTGTGGATCACGCCCGGCACCATCGGCACGTGTGCCCGGAACCCGACGGTGCGGCCGGCCGCCTCCTTCGACGAGCACCGGCGCCGTGCGACCAGCCCGACGGGCGGGCTGCCGCCAGCAGAGTGGTTCACCTTCGCCCGGCGGTGGGCTGGTCCGCTGTGGCCGATGTACGCCGTCAGCCCCTACCTGCGGCAGTTCGCGCGGTGGGCCCGGAGCCGCTGATGCGGATCCTGCAGCTGCACACCGCCTACCGCCAGGCCGGCGGGGAGGACCGCGTCGTCGCGACCGAGGCCCGACTGCTGCGGGACGCGGGCCACGAGGTCATCACCTACCAGAGCGCCAACCCGGAGGGAGTGCGCACGGGCCTCTCGCTGGCAGCGGCGCCGTGGAACCCGGCACGGGCGCAGGCGGCGTCACGCGTCGCGGCACGCCTCCAGCCGGACGTCGCCCACGTCCACAACACCTGGTTCGCGATGTCGCCAGCCGTGCTGGCGCCCCTCCGCCGCCTCGGCATCCCCGTGGTCATGACGTTGCACAACTACCGGCTCGTGTGCGCCGCGGCGACCCTGTTCCGGGACGGCGCCACCTGCGAGGACTGTGTCGGCACCCACCCCTGGCACGGCGTCCGGCACGCGTGCTACCGAGGGTCACGCGCACAGTCTGCCGTCGCCGCCGCCACGATCGCGTTGCACGCCCGGCGTGGAACCTGGCATCGCGACGTCGACCGGTTCCTCGCGCTGACCGAGTTCGGCCGCCAGGAGTTCATCGCCGGCGGGCTCCCTGCGGCACGCATCGCCGTGAAGTCCAACTCCGTCGACGATCCGGGGACGCGGCCTGAGCCGCCCTCCGCGTCACGCACCGTGGTCTTCCTCGGCCGGCTCACCGAGGAGAAGGGCATCCGTACCCTCCTCGATGCCTGGCGGCGCTCCCCCAGCCAGCTCCGCCTGGTGATCGTCGGGACCGGACCGCTGGAGGCCCAGGTCCGTCGCGAGGCGTCCGCCCGGGTCAGGGTCGTTGGGTCGCTCCCGCTGGAGGAGGTGACGTCCCTCCTGCTGACCGCACGGGCGCTGGTGCTGCCCTCGATCTGGTTCGAGGGGCAGGGCTTGGTCGCGCTCGAGGCGGCTGCGGCCGGTCTACCCGTCGTGCTGTCCGACCTCGGCGCCATGGCCGGACTGTTCGCACCGGGTGCCGACGAACTGCTCTTCCCGGCGGGTGACGTCGACGCGCTCGTAGGACGACTGGCTCGGCTCGAGGACGATCGGTTCGTCGACGGGTACGCAGCGCACACGCGCCGCTGCTTCGAGGAGCGCTACACGCACGATGTCGGCCTTCGGACGCTCGAGGATGCCTACCGAGATGCGATCGAACACGCCGTCGCCTCCGACGGACGCGCCTGATGCGCTCCCGACTGGCACACTCGTCCAGGGTGCCGATCCACCGGGGATGGGGCGCACCCGGAGGACGCATGACGCGCTGGCTGCAGCCGTACCTGATGCTCATCGAGCCGGGGAGACGCGCGCGTTGGGTGGGCGTCATCGTCCTGGCGATCGTCGTCAGCGGGATGGAGGCGACCGGGGCGATCCTCGTGTTCGGGCTCGTCAGCCTGACGACCGACCCGTCGAGCAACCTGGAGGTGCCCGTCCTCGGCGACGTCAGCCGCTGGCTCCCGGACATGCCGCACGACCAGCTCGTCCTCGTCTCGGCGATCGGCGTGGCGGCGTTCTTCCTCGTGCGCGCCGTCATCGTCCTCGGACAGCGCTACTACGAGACGCGGACGACCCAACTGACGGGTGTGGACATCTCGGTCCGCCTGCTGCAGCGGTACCTGCGTCTGCCGTACTCCTTCCACCTCCGGCGCAACTCGGCGGAGCTGATCCGGAACGCGAACGACTCGATCACCGAGATCCTCGGGTCGGTCCTGACGCCCGTCGTCCGCATCATCACCCATGGCCTGACCATCGTCGCGATGGTGGCCGTCCTGGTCGCGACAGCGCCACTGGCGACGTTGCTCGCCTCCGCACTGCTGCTGCCGCTCGTGCTCGTCACACTCCGCGTCGTCCAGCCGCGCACCAAGCGGCTCGGACGCATCAGCCAGCGCGAGGGCAAACGCAGCTACCAGGCGCTACAGCAGTCGCTCCACGGCTACCGCGACATCACCGTCCTGGGTCGTCAGGACTTCTTCCTCGAGGCCTTCCGCGACGCGCGGGCGACCATCGCGATGACTCGTTTCCGTCGCGCGGTCCTGAGCTCGTTCCCGAGGGTCTCGATCGAGGCAGCGGTCATCTGCTTCATCGCCGGGTTCGTCGCGCTCTCGGCGCTGCTCGGTGACGGTTCGGTGCGGTCGCTGCCGGTGCTCGGGCTGTTCGCCTACGCAGCGCTGCGGATCATGCCGGCGCTCAACCACGTCGTCAGCAGCTTGAACGCGATGCGGTTCGGCCGTGCCGCCCTCGACGACGTGCAAGCGGACCTGACGCTCCCGATCCCACCCCCGCCTCCCGATGTGACGCCGCTCCCCTTCGAACGGGAGCTGCGCCTGACCGGGATCGAGTTCCGCTACGAGGGCACCGATCGGTCGACGCTCCACGATATCGATCTGGTGGTCGAGCGCGGCGAGTCCATCGGCATCGTCGGCGCGACAGGCGCCGGCAAGAGCACCCTGGTCGACCTCATCGTGGGGTTGTCGAGCCCCACGACCGGAACCGTCACCATCGACGGTGTGGACCTGGCAGGCAACGAGCCCGCCTGGCAGCGCAACATCGGCCTCGTCTCGCAGCAGGTCTTCCTGCTCGACGACACGCTGCGACGCAACATCGCGCTCGGTGTGGCAGACCATGACATCGACGAATCGCAGGTCCTGGAAGCCGTCCGGCTGGCGCAGCTCGAGGACTTCGTCGCCTCCCTCCCCGACGGACTCGACACCGAGGTCGGAGAACGCGGCGTCCGCGTCTCCGGCGGCCAGCGGCAGCGTGTGGCGATCGCACGGGCCCTGTACCGCCGACCCGCCGTCCTCGTCTTCGACGAGGGCACCTCGGCGTTGGACAACCTCACGGAAGCAGCGCTGACCGAGGCGCTCGCACAGCTCCGCGTGGACCACACGCTGGTCACCGTGGCCCACCGGCTGTCGACCGTGCAGAGCTACGACCGCATCGTCCTCATGCACGAGGGACGGATCGTGGACATCGGACGGTTCGACGAGCTCACCCACCGCAGCGAGACCTTCCGCAGGCTCGCCCGCTGGTCGGATAGCGCGGTATGAGCGCGTCGGCACGGTCGGAGACGGACGCACGGCGAGGCCATCGGTCGGGCGGCGAGCGTTCGCTCGCCATCGCGTTGCGCGCACAGCGGGAACACCGGGCTGACCTGAAGCGCGACGCGCGGCTGCTACGCCCTGGGTTGTGGGTGACAGCGAACCCGAAGATGGCTCACCACTGGAGGGGAAACCCGCCGGAGCACCTCGCACGGTCGAAGCGAGCGGGCATCGGCTCCCGCGCCACCGGCATCCGAGGTCTCACGAAGCACGTCGTTCGCGTGCTGCTCTCGCTGGTCTGGATCCGTCGCCAACGGCCAGGTACCGGCACGGATCTCGACCACGTCGGCCGGTACTCCATCCGTCTGCCCAGCTCGTACACCCCGGAGACCGTCCTGTTCGATCTGGAGCGACAGCGGGTCCTGCGCATCCCGCGCGGTCCGGTCGCCGCCGCCCGCATCGACGTGCCGACGCGGATGGCGCCCCACGTACGCATCGCGTCGTTCGAGGTGCACGCCAGCGGCAGGTACTTCGTCGAGGAGCTCATCGAGGGGGCCACGCTCGCCGACGTCGATGAACCGGACCGCCGGCTCGACGCGATCGTGACGCTGCTGGCTGGGTACACCGATCTGGCACGCGCCGAGCGCTCCGGCTCCGCCAGCTCCCTCCTCGCTGCCACCCTCGCGGAGGCGAGCACGGCAGCGCTTCCGCCGAGGCTCGCTGCCTGGCTCGAGACGATGGCACCTCATCTCCTGCAGCGCGCGGCGGCCTGGCCCCTGGTGCCGTGCCACGCCGACCTGACGGCTGACAACGTGATGATCCGCGACGGTGAGCCGGTCCTGATCGACTTCGAGTGGGCGCGCCACCTGCCCTTCTTCTACGACCCCCTCTGGCTGATCCTCCGCGAGGCCTCGGACGGTCGAGGTCACGACCTGCTCGAAGCGTGCCTCGACGGCCGACTCGATCCGGCGATCTCCGCCCTGTGCGACGCGGCCGCGAGCCCGCCGGAGGACGTCACGACGCTGTTGGTCACCACACTGCTGATGCGCTGCTACACGGCAGCCACGAAGCACGGCGTCACCGACCGGGACCGGTTCGAACGGCACATCGCCCGCGGCTGGACGGCGCTCGACGCGCACGTCGACGTCCGCTCCTCAGCAGGTGACGACAAATCCAGCGGAGCACCGCAGACCTGACGGCAGAGGCCCCCATGTCCACATCGGCGTCACCCGCGGCCCCACGGATCGCGCCCATCGACGCCGACATCCGTCCGTTCTGGTCGGTCATGATCCCGACGTACAACGGCGACCCCCACGTGGCCGACGCGGTCGCCAGCGTGCTCGAGCAGGATCCCGGCCCGGACGCGATGCAGATCGAGGTGGTCGACGACTGTTCGACACAGGGTGATCCCGAGCGGCTCGTCAGGCGTGTCGGTGGGGACCGCGTGGGGTTCCACCGCCAACCCCAGAACGTCGGACATGGCGCGAACTTCAACACCTGCATCCGGCGGGCACGAGGGCACGTCGTCCACATCCTCCACGACGACGACAGCGTCCGACCCGGGTTCTACGCGCGCCTCGAACCTCCGCTGCGCGAGCACCGGGACATCGGTGCCGCCTTCACCCGCAGCATCTACGCGGATGCTGACGGCCACTGGAGGTCGTTCTCCCGAGTCGAGCGCTCGACGCCGGGTGTCATCGATGACTGGCTGGCGAAGATCGCCTCCGAGCAACGCACCACGACGCCAGGCATGGTGGTGCGCCGCTCGACCTACGAGGCCGTCGGCGGGTTCCACGAGATGCTCCGTGCCGAAGACTGGGAGATGTGGGTCCGGATCGCGACGCGCTTCCCAGTCTGGTACGACCCGTCACCGCTGGCCGTCTACCGGGTGGACAGACCCGGCTCGCTGACCGGGGTCGCCCAGGGGACCGCGAGGCTGGCCCACGACATGCTCATCGACACCGAGGTCGTGGCGTCGTACCTCGCCACGTACCTGGAGCCGGTTCGAGCCGAGGCGGCGCTCCGGAAGGCCAGAGGCATCTACGCCGGCTGGGCGATCGATGCCGCGTACGATCTCGTTCGGGCCGGGCGTCGTCGGGAAGCGCTCGACGCGTGGCGACTCGCGTGGCGATCGAGCGAAGCGAAGACCGTGCTCAAGGCGACACTCCGGACCCCTTTGGAGGCCCGTCTGACGGGCCGTTCGCGGCGCTGAGATGTCATCCCGACCGCGCAGCCAGAGCCTATACCGGGGGTACGTCGAGATGTTGGGGCTCCCCGGCGCGGGCAAATCCACGCTCGCCGAGATGGCTGAGCGGGACGTGGAGGTGCTCTCCATCCCCGGGCTCATCCAGCGCGAACGGCTCCGCGTTCGGCCGCTGCGCCGGCATCGCGTCGCCATGCGGCTCCTACCCGAGCGGCTCAAGCTCCGGGTCCTGACCGCGCCGACCCCAGATGCGAAGGACGCTGCGGCCTTCGCCATGGATCACCCGGACCACCGCGATGCGGTCATCCGTGCTGGCGATCTGGTGTCCGAGCCGGACCAGCGCGAGATCGCGGTGCCTCTGCTCTTCGAGAGTTGGTCGGAGTACGGGTTCGCCGAACGGGTGAGACGACCCGGTGACCAGGTGTTGTTCCACGAGGCCATCCTGCAACGGACCGCCTTCCTGATGGCCGTCGTACCGCCCGCCAGTGGCGCGGTGACCGACCTGCTGGATTCCCTCCCGCCACCGGATGGCGTCGTGCTCCTCGATCTCCCGCTCGAGCTCGCGATCGACCGCGTGGTCACGAGAGGCCGAGAGTTCCTGATGACCGAGGTCATGGCGTCGATGTCGCAGCAGATCGACGCGATCGTCGGACGCTTGCGGAGCCGAGGTGTTCCGGTCGCCGTCGTGCGAGCCGACCGACCGCCGAACCAGTCGCTGCCCGAGGTGAACGAGTTCCTCCGCGAACAGCTCCGCCGTGCCGACCGTCAGGGTCGGACCCCGCCGAACGACGCCTCGTTGGGTGCCGCTCGGCCGAACATGAACGAGCTGAGCTGAGCGCCGACCACCTCCAAGGAGTAGTTGGCCTCGGCACGATCGCGCGCTCGGCGGCCGACCTCGACGCGGAGGTCGCGGTCGTCGATCAGCCGGCCGAGCGCCGCCGCGAGTGCAGCAGCATCCTCACGCGGCACGACGATCCCGCCGGATCGTTCACCGTCGGGGAACAGGTCCGGAACTCCGGGAGCGTCAGCAGCGACGACCGGGAGCCCCACCGCCATCGCTTCGATCGGCGCCACGGGGAACCCTTCGTGTCTCGACGGGAGGACGAAGATGTCGGCCGCTGACTGGTAGAGCAGCAACTCGCTGCGATCCGAGACGTACTCGTCGCGCCACCGGATCGAGTCGAGCTCCGTGGCATCGATCCGCGCACGGAACTCGTCGGCGTCGTCGCCCGTGCCCACGAGCAGGAGGAGGACGTCCCGGTTCGGCCGCTGGCGACAGAGCTGCTCCCATGCCGCGAGCAGCACGTCGAGCCCCTTGCGGTGGATCGTGACACGCCCGTGCCACTCGACCACCTGCGTCGTGCTGGGGATGTCGAGCAGCCGTCGCGCTTCATCCTGCGGCCCCGGCGAGAAGGACGCCACGTCGAGTGCGTTCGGGATGGCGGCGAGACGCACCTGTGGGACGCCGTAGACCGCCCGGACCCGTCCCAGCTCGCGGCCAGAGCCGATGATCAAACCGGCACACGCACGCACCGTGCGCCGCCGGATCGACCGCTCCAAGCGGCTGTGGGGTCGATCGCCGCCCTGGAAGGATGCGAAGACCGGCCGCCGCGCGAGCCGCCCGAGGAGGACGGCGACGTCGAAGCGCGCGTGCTCGTACTCCTGCACGAGGAGCGCATCGGCGCCGCAGCGACGGATCTCGCGCAGTGCTGCGGCCAGCGGTATCGACCCGTACGACGCCAACGAGCTGAGTGACTTGCGCACGCTGGAGCGGCGGTACATCGACCGCAGCCAGCGGTGTCGGCGCGGCGCGGGGAGGATCACCACATCCGTACCCGAAGGCTCGTGCACGAACCGGCGAACCCCGTCGACCCGTGCGGACACGTGGATGAGCGTCGTCGCCACACCGACCGCGGCCAGGGCGTCGACGTAGCCGAAGAGCCAGCTGCCGGTGTACTCCGTACGGAAACGCTCGAAGGACACGTCGATCGTGTCGTGGAAGTCCTCGAACAGATCGCCCCACATGATCAACGCGATGTGAGAGCTCATCCGCTCCCTCTCGAGGTCAGCCGTCGACGCACCCGGGCGCGGACCCGACCTGCGCCGCGGCGGGCCGCGGCGAGCCGTGGATGGTGCAACGGCCACCACGCACGCTGCACGGCGGCCCAGATCCGTCGATCTCGAACGTCGCGAGCGCGCAGGTACCCCTCGTACCAGCTCAGGAACTCGCGGCGTGCGTCGTCGAGACCCTGCGTGCTCGTCGTCGTCACGATCTGGCCGGCGTGCCGCCGGTAGCGGTCCCAGCACTTGCTCGACACCCAGATCGGGGTCTCGAGGTAGGCCTTCGCGAGGAACCCCTGGTCCTCGAAGACCGGGCGGATGTGTTCCTCCCAGCCACCGATCCGCTCGATTAGCTCACGCCGGATCAGCCACGATGAGGGGCACGGGGCCACCCCCTTGCCGAGCGGGTACAGCAACCAGGCGAGATCCGGCGGCTGATGGACGCGGTCCTTCGGCGCCCCGATCGGCATGAACCGGTCCGCCACCGGCGACGCCTCGCCCGGCCAGCTCCACCAGTACAGCGACGTCCCGAAGAGCATCCCGACATCGGGGTGAGTCTCCAGGATGGCGACCTGCTCTTCGAGCTTGTCCGGTTCCCAGACGTCATCGGAGTCCAGGACCGCGATGTACCGCCCTCGTGCGGATCGGAACCCGAGGTTCCGTGTTGCCGGAGGCCCCCGGTTGGCGTGGCTGGCGTGCTCGACGTACGTGATCCGGGTCGGTTCCTGCTCGGCCCACCGTCGAGCGATGGCCGTGCTGCCATCGCGCGAACCGTCGTCTGCCAGGATCAGCTCCCAGTCCGTGTACGTCTGGGCGAACACGCTCTCGATCGCCTCGGGCAGGAAGTGTTCGTCGTCGTGGAAGATGAGCACCACGGACACGGTCGGCGGCGCCGTCACGGACGCGCCGCCGGTGGTGAGGCGCCCGCAGCTGCCAGCTCGGCCAGCAGATGGCGCACCTCGTCGGGCAGGTCGGCTGGCCCGCCTCGCTGACGCCCGTCACCGGCACGGCTCGAGCGCTGGGCCCGCGGCGGCATCGGCGGCCGGGGGTAGGCCGTGCGGAGCAGCCCACGTAGGCCACGCCGAGGTCGCGAACGTGCCGCGCGCAGGTACGAGAGGGCGGCCGGGAGGCGGCGGCCGGCACGCAGCCAGCTCATGGCGATCCACAGGTGCGTGGGCCCGGGATCCAACGCCTCACCTCCGCGCGCGTGACGCCACCGGACGTCGATGGTCGCCAGATCCTCGAGGATGCCGTTCGGGTTCAGCGACATCGCACCGGTGTGCATGCGGTAGCAGACCCCGATGCCCGCGGCGGCGGCGGGGAGCCCCGTCTCACGCAGCTTCAACCACAGGTCCCAGTCGGCGAGGTGCGCGAGCGCGGGGTCGAAACCGCCGACGGTGAGGAAGACCTCCCGGTCCACGAGCACGTTGGATGCGCCGGCGGGGATGACGTTCTTGCTCGGGAGCCGGGCGTGGACCTCCGCAGGGGTGGGTGGCTCCATGACCTGCCAGACGACGGGCCCCGCCTCGAACTTCACCGCCCCCGTGTAGGCCCAGCACCGCTCCGTCGAGCTGGCGGCATCCAACTGGCGCGCGAGCTTGGTGGGCACCCACAGATCGTCGTCGTCGCAGAACGACACCCAGGGTGCCCGTGCGGCCGCCGCCCCGCGGTTCCGCGCCGCCCCGACCCCGCCCGCCACCTCGTTGCGCAGGACGCGTACCGAGCCGCCCGCCAGCGACCGGACCGCCGCAGCGTCGCGGGGACCCGACCCGTCATCGACGACGATCACCTCGAGGGCGACGTCACGCTGGTCGAGGATGCTCTGGAGTGCTGGCACCAGGAGGGCGGCGCGATCGTGGGTCGGCACGACGACGGCCACCGCCGGTCCGGTCACGGCGAGGGCCTCGCCAGTCCTCGAAGGAGCGCGGCTCGGAAGGCGTCCAGCGGGAGGTGCCCGAGGTCCCAACGTCCGAGCATCATGGGATCGTGCCCCTTCGAGACGGTCCGCTTGCGGGTCGTCCACGCGCTCCGGTACCCCCCGGAGCGCACGACCGCGGCGACGCGGTCGTCCACGTGCCCGTGAGGGTACGCGAAGCGGACGATCGACACGCCGAGATCAGCCGCGAGCTCGGCCCGTCCGACGGTGACCGCGAGCTCCGCCTCGTGCTCACCCAACGTGGGGAGCGACGGATGCTGCCGCGTGTGGAACCCGATCTCCATGCCATCCGCCACCAAGGCCAGCGCGTGCGCGCGCGTCATCGGTGGCGGTCCGTTCCGCCTCGCGACCTCGCCCAGATCCTCGGCGTGCGGCGTCCCCGTGAGGGCCTGCGCGATCCTCGTCGCGTCGGCATCTCGTGGCAGCCCGTACGCGGCTGCGACGTTGGAGGCGCCCTCGGACCGGATCCTCGACTCGAGCAGCTCCCACCAGTACGGACCATCGCCCACGGCCCATCGGCCCGACAGGAAGAACGTCGCCGGGAGGCCGCGGGCACGCAGGAGCGGCAGCGTGTGCTCGACGTGACCTGCGGCGTCGTCGTCGAACGTCAGGGCGAACCGTGGCCGCGGACCGGGCTGTGGCTGCTCGAGCTCACCCAGAGGGACGATGTCGCCCAGGCGACCGAGCACGTCGAGCTGGTCGGCGAGGTCCGCCGTCGCCACCGTCCGCACGGTCTCGTGCGTCCTCGGACCGTCCGGCCCGATCCGGTGCCACAGCAGCGCGAGACCCCGACCCCGGAGACCGCCGATACGGCCGACCGCGCGGGCGGCCAGGGGCCGGCGGAGCAGCCGGTCCGCCGCCGGCTTGGCCCACCTCGTAACTGCCTGCATCGGTGCAGCGTAGCTGCGGGCCTCACGCGATCTGAGCGGTCAGTTCGGGGGAACGTCCACACGCGCACACACCAGGACCGGGAAACCCGGGTCGTGGTGTGTCAGCTCCGCCTGGCTGAGCTCCTCCGCGGCGAGCCCGTGGAGTGCGGCGACCGCGGCCACGAGGTTGCCGTAGCCCCGGACGATCGACCGTGCCTGTGGCGCGACCCGTTGCAGCAGCGCGTCGACGCCAGCCGGTTGGAACCGCCAGTAGTCGTTCTCGAACGGGACGTGGGCGTCGTGAGCCGAGATCCCGGGGAGGGCCAGGAGCAACGTGCCGCCCGGAGCCAGCGCGTCGACGCAGGTCCGGAGGGCATCGACCAGCGGGTCGACGTACTGCAGCGTCTGGACGATCACGAGGCAGTCGAAGTGGGCCGCGGGCAGGCTGCCCGCCTGCGCCAGATCCGCGACGATCGTCGAACGGGGGTTGCTCGCGTCGATGTCGATGACCTCGACCCGCGTCACCCGGTCACCGCCGAACTCTCGCACGTAGCGCGGTTCGGAGATCTCACCGGCCACATCACGGATCGCGTCCGACTCGGCGAGCAGGAACCGCCGGAGGTAGTAGCGGTCGACCGGGGTACCACGATCGAAGCCGAACGAGCGACTGATGGGTTCCGGCCGGCGGAGGTTGCCCCACACTGCCGGACGGATGACCCGCCGAAGCCGCTGACGCGACCGTGGCGGCAACCGGTCCCAGACCCTCCTCGGGCCGGGCCGCGGCTGTCCGAGATCCGAAGGCTGCCCCATCGATGCCCTCCCCACGGCGACCGTACCGTGCCCGACCGGACCGGCCTACGGACCACGCAGACGATGCTCGAGCCCGAAGCGCAGGCGGCCGACCCGCCAGCCGTGGACGAACAACCAGATGGCGAGGTGTTCACGGCTGCGGACCGTCGAGAGGCGTGGAAGCGCTGCGAACCAACCCAGGAGGTGACGCCACCGGTTCGGCGGCTGCATACCCGACGCGCGGAACCTTCGGTGGAGGCATGCGGTGCCCATACCCCAACTCCACCCCTGCCGGTACGAGCTCAGCAGGGAACCTCGGAGGCGGACGTGGACGACGGCCGCGGGCTCGAACGCCAGCGCGAAGCCGGCAAGCTGCGCTCGGAAGCACAGGTCGGTGTCCTCGAGCGCGGGGAGCGAGGTGTCGAACCCTCCGATCGCCTCGAGGACCTCACGTCTGGCCCCGAGGTTGCCCCCTCCCGCGAAGGGCAGGAACGGCGGGTCACCGAGCTGCAGACCGTGGGTCTGCCGACCGGCTGCGACGGCAGCGAGCGACGCTGGGTTCAGTTGCCCGTACTCGAGCGGGCCAGCGACCAGCGGATGCTCGTCCAGCGCGCTCGACAGCGCGGCGACCCACGCGGGGGCCACGACGTCGTCGGCATCGCAGAACAGCACCCGGCTGCCGGTGGCGTGCTCGACGCCGACGTTGCGGGCGTTCGCCACGCCGCCGCTGTGATCGAGGCGGATGATCCGGAGCTCGGCGAGACGAGCCGCGTGACCCCGCACGATGTCGGAGGTTGCGTCGCCCGAGCCATCGTCGACCACGACGACCTCGAACGGTGGCGCGTCCACCTGATCTGCGAGTGCCGTCAGCTGCTGACCGACCACCGGCGCGGCGTCGAAGCATGGGATGACCACGCTGATGTCCACCCCACCTCCCTCGACCCACCCCCGCCACCGCCGGGTCGAGCGCGCGGCGAGACCGGCGTCCGCGTCTCATGATAGACGTCGGGGCATCGCCGGTCGGGTTGCAGATGCCTCACGTGCCGGCGGCGAGTGCGTCCTCGATCCCGCCAGCGAACCGTTCCACCATGTTCTCGATGGTGTACCGCTCCGCGGACTCGCGAGCACGGGCCCCGAGCACGGTCCGGCGAGCCTGGTCAGCGAGAAGGTCGACGATCGCTCGCCCGTAGACCGATGGGTCACCCCCGTCATCGACCGCCACGCCGTTCACCCCCTGCTCGATGTAGGAGGCCTCCGGCCCGTGCGGGAAGGCTCGGCTGATGACCATCGGCGTTCCGGCAGCGAAGCTGTCGAGGACGGCGAGTCCGGCGCCGGCGGGCAGCAGCACCAGATCGGCGACCCTCAGCATGCCCGCCTTCGCGCTCCCACGGACGGGTCCGACCGGATGCACCCACTGCCTGGCCGCTGCGAAGCGTCGCAGCCTGGCATCCTCCGTCCCGGCTCCGGTGACGATCAGGTGGAAGTCCGGGGCCGCGGCGTGGACCGCCTCGCTCGCCTCGAACAGGTAGTCGAGCCGTTTGCCCGGTGCGAGGCTGCCGAGGTAGAGCCCGACGCGCCCGCCATCGAGTCCGAGCGACCGGCGCATCGCGTGGACATCGTCCTCCGTGAGCGCCGCCACACGATCGCGAAGTCGGATCGTGTCGATCGTGTTCTGGACCGCCGTGATGCGTCCGCGTGCTACCCCTAGTCCCTCGACGATCTCGGCAGAGAGATCGTTGTAGGCGAACCACCAGTGCGCACGGCGGCTTCCCATCGCCTTGACCGCTTCGCCGAGCCGGCTGGAGTCACGGACGTCGAGGTTGCGGCCGTGGCCCCACAACGCGACGCGACGGCGACCGAGGGCCTGTCCCGTGAACAGCAGGTAGTTGAGCAGGTGGCGGCTGCCCTGCTCGACGATGATCAGGTCGCTGCCGTCCAGCAGGTGCCAACAGGACTGCCACACCAGCTCACGGCCGCCCAGACGGAGGCGTCGGACAGGGACCCGGTGCGACCAGTGGAGGTCCACCCCGGACCGCCACACATCGCCGGTCATGTCGTTGCTGTGGACGAGGACGAGCTCGATCTCTGCCCGGCGCAGACGGTCGCGGAGGAGCTCGTAGAAACGCTCACGGTAGTGGAGCACGACCTCCTGGACGATCACGACCTTCCGCGGGCGGGTCAGGACCGGAAGCTGTCCCGTGGCATCCGTCACGGGACCCTCACCGTTCCTGGCCGTACGAGCTCGATCGTTCGGATCACACAACGTGGTGCTCCGTCAGGGTGGTCCTCAGGATCGCTAGGCCTTGCTGATCAGGTGGTTGCCGACGGCCAGATGCCGCAGCCCCGAGCTGCGCAACACCGAGACCGCGTCGGCCGCCGAGGACACGATCGGGTACCCGTGGAGGTTGAAGGACGTGTTGAGCACGACAGCACGGCCCGTCTTGTCCCGGAAGCCGGAGATCAGCCGGTGGAGGTCGGGGTTGTGTTCGCGGTAGACGATCTGGGGTCGCGCCGTGCGATCGTAGGGCTGGATCGCGGCCGGGAAGTCCTCGGGACGCTTGGAGTCGAACGTCATGATCATGTACGGCGCGACCATGCCGCGGGGGTTGTCGATGTAGTCGTCGCTCTCCTCGGCCAGGATCGCGGGCGCGAAGGGCATCCAGAAGTCACGGCTCTTGATCATGTCGTTGATGATGCGGACGACGTCAGGACGGGTCGGATCGGCGAGGATGGAACGGTTGCCGAGCGCCCGTGCGCCGAACTCCATCCTGCCCTTGGCCCGTGCGACGACCTCCCCCGCGACGAGCAGGTCGACGACGGCTGCTTCGATGTCGTCGTGCCGTTGCACGTGCATGCCGTCGCGGGCCAGCTCCGGCAGGAGCGCCTCGACCTCGACCTCCTCGATGCCCGGTCCCCAGTACACGTGACCGAGGGCCGGGATGCCGACGGGCTCCGTCGTACCGACCGACGCCGTCGCCTGGGCCTCGAACGCCGCCCCCATGGCGTTGGTCTCGTCACCACACGACGGGAAGATGAACAGGTCCTCGACCTCGTCGAGCCGGTAAATGCGTTGGTTCGCCTTCACGTTCATGAAGACGCCGCCACCGAGGGCGAGCTTGTGGACGCCGGTCTCGGCGATGGCGTTGCCGATCCACCGAGCGAGGTGCTCCTCGGTGAAGCGCTGCACACCGGCCGCGATCCAGTCGAACCGGTGCCGTTCGAGGCGCTTACGGAAGTACGGGTAGGCGTACTCCATGCTCGGCACGCTCTTGGTGCGCGTCCAGGACATGCCGCCAGGGTCGGTGAAGCGGAACATCCCCTCGAACTGTCGGTAGCTGCGTTCGCCACCCGGCTCGGGAGCGAACGGCGCCATCCCCATGAGCTTGTACTCGTGTTCGAGCGGGATCATGCCCGAGAGCGCCGTGATGGTGGCGTAGACGCTGCCGAGGGAGTCGGCTGCCTTGACGGTGGCGAGCTCGGGCGACAGGCGGCCTCGCTCGCCGATGCGGACGCTGGCCGAGAGGCCGTCGCCCTGCCCGTCGCAGGTGATGACGAGGACCGGATCCTCCTTCCAGGGCGAACCGTGGTAGGCGGCAGCCGCATGGGCCGTGTGGTGCTCGATGAACGTCGTTCGGTCGAGCGGGAGCCCCGAGTCGACCACGGACGCGAGCCGTTCCTGGCGTCGCTGCCTGCGACGGACGGCGTGGAGCGGCGTGCGCCGGGCGGCACGGCGCAGCTGCGTGACAGGGTGGTTCGTCCGCGCGTACGAGCGCACCAGGTCGGGGCCGGTGAAGCCGCCGATGATGTGCTCGCTCGCGATCGCCACCTCGTCCAACTCGTCCGGGCGGGTACCGGTGCTCGCGAGGCACCACGCCACGGCGCGGGCTGGGAAGCAGAACTCGTTCTTGATGCGCGAGAACCGCTCCTCCTGGACGGCGGCCACGACCAGCCCGTCGACGACCAGACAGGCGGACGCGTTGTGCTGGTCGTTGATACCCAGGATCTTCATCGTGCTAACCCCCTCGTGCGCGTGTCACCGCGCACCCCACCGAGGAACGTACCGCCGCGCCGACCTCCGAGGCGGCTGGAGCACGCGACACCGCTGCGGCAGCGCCGGACTGCGAGTTACGCTCCCGGGCCGAGGACCGGTTCGTCCCTGGTCACCAGTTACAGGAGGTCGGCCACGTGGATCGCCGACACGAGCGTCGTTCCGAGGTGGGTCAGCGGACCTGCGCGCTCGTCCTGGCGGCCGGCGAGGGCGCCCGCTTCGGGCGGCGCAAGCAGTTCGTGAGCGCTGCGGGACACCGCCTGGTGGATCTGGCTGTCCGAGCCGCCACCAGTACCTGCGACCGTGTCGTGCTCGTGCTGCCGGCCGGTCAGACATGGGACGGCCCGCCGGTCGACGCCGTCGTCGTCGGAGGCGATGACCGGGGTGCATCGGTGCGTCGTGGACTGGACGCGATCGACGAGACCCACGGCACCGTCCTGATCCACCAGGCCGCCAACCCGTTGGCGTCGACCGGGACCATCCGGGCGCTCCTGGCCGCCGTCGACGCCGGCGCCGCCGCGGCGGTGCCCGGCCTTCGGCCCGCGGACCTGGCGCGCCGAGCGCCCGACGGGGTGCTCGGCGAGGTCATCGGTCGGGACGATCTGGTTCTGGTCCAGACACCGGCCGCCTTCCGACTCGACGTGCTCCGGGCGGCGCACGCCAGGGGCGGCCCGGCCATCGAGGAGACCACACTCGTCACGGCGTGCGGCTTCGCGGTCCAGATCATCCCGGGCGATCCTCGCAACCTCCACGTCGCGACCCCGGAGGATCTGGAGATCGTGGCCGCCCTCCTCACCGCTGCCCGGCGTTAGCATCCCGGCTCGGTGCGCCGGCCGGACAGGGCAGACTGGGCGGTGTCACGCACCGAGTGAGGGCTCCGTTGACGACCGCCGGATCGCACACGCTTCCCGAGGTGGCCACACGCGACCTCGATCGGCTCACCGATCGGCTCCACGACGCCTTCGCGGCCATGGCCGGTGCGGAGCTGCTGATCACGGGCGGCGCAGGCTTCCTCGGCTACTACCTCGTGCAGGCGCCGCTGGCTTGGAACGCGGTGAACCCGAGCCAGGACCCGATCAGGGTCACCGTCCACGACAACTTCCTCCGCGGCGTGCCGAGCTGGCTGTCCGGCCGTGACGATCGCGCGCTGCGGGTCGTGGAACGCGACGTCATGGTCCCGCTGCCGACGACGGAGCCACGTTTCGACCACATCATCCACGCGGCGTCCGTGGCGTCGCCGACCTACTACCGCAGGCATCCGATCGAGACGATGGACGCGAACGTCGGCGGGCTGCGCGTCCTGCTCGACCATGCGGCAGCGCGCGCCGACACGGCGACTCCCGTACACGGGCTGCTCTTCTTCTCGACCAGCGAGATCTACGGCGACCCCGACCCGGCAAACATCCCCACGATCGAGACCTACCGTGGGCAGGTCTCGTGCACCGGGCCGCGCGCCTGCTACGACGAGTCCAAGCGCTACGGCGAGACGCTCTGCGTGAACTTCGCCCACGCACGCGGCGTCGCCGTGACGATCGCCCGCCCCTTCAACAACTACGGACCCGGTCTCCGCATCGACGACCGGCGGGTCCTGCCCGACCTGGCACGTGACGTCCTCGCCGACCGGGACGTGGTGCTGCTCTCGGACGGCCGAGCGACGCGGACCTTCTGCTACGTGATGGATGCCGTCGACGGGTACTACCGGATACTCACAGCCGGCCGCCCGGGTGAGCCGTACAACATCGGCGCCGACCGCCCGGAGATCTCGGTTCGAGAGCTTGCCGACCGGGTCGTCGACGTCGCACACCGGTTGACCGGTTACGCGGGTCAGGTCGTGCAGCGCACCTCGGACGACCCTGACTACCTGACCGACAACCCGAGCCGTCGCTGCCCGGTCATCGACAAAGCCCGGACGGAGCTCGGCTACGAACCGGAGGTCGAGCTCGACGAGGGCCTCGAGCGCGCCCTGCGCTGGTACCTCGCCGAAGGGGGCAGCTGACGTGCGCATCTCGATCGTCGGGACCGGCTACGTCGGGCTGGTCTCGGGTGTCTGTCTGGCCCACCTCGGTCACGACGTGGTCTGTGTCGACCTCGACGCGGAGAAGGTGGCCAGCATCAACGCCGGCATCTGTCCGATCCACGAGGTCGGCCTGGCGGAGCTGCTCCGGGGTGTGCTCGGCGAGAGGTTCCGGGTGACGACGGATGTGATCGCGGCGATCGCCGAGACGGAGGTGACGATGCTGGCCGTCGGCACCCCCTTCGGAGAGGACCGCATCGATCTCGGACAGATCGAAGGCGCTGCCGATCAGCTCGGCCACGCGCTCGCCAGCATCGATCGCTACCACGTCGTGGTCGTCAAGAGCACCGTGGTGCCAGGCACCACGGAGGACGTCGTGGGACCGGTGCTCGAGGCGCGCTCCGGGCGCCACCTCGGCACCGACATCGGGCTCGCCATGAACCCCGAGTTCCTCCGGGAGGGAGCGGCCGTCGAGGACTTCCTGGCACCCGATCGCATCGTGCTCGGCGGCATCGACGAGCGGACCCTCGACGTGTTGACCGAGCTCTACTCGGTGTTCCAGGACGTGCCCGTGCTCCGCGTCGACCCCAGGACGGCGGAGATGATCAAGTACTCCTCGAACGCGCTACTGACGACGCTCATCTCCTTCTCCAACGAGATCGGCAACCTCTGCGGGGAGCTCGGTACCGACGTCACCGAGGTGCTCGGCGGCGTTCACCTCGACCGCCGGCTCTCCCCCGTCGTCGACGGCGCACGGATCTCGCCGGGCGTGCTCAGCTATCTCGAAGCCGGCTGCGGTTTCGGCGGGAGCTGCTTCCCGAAGGACGTCAAGGCGCTGGTGGCCCACGGCGAGGCCGTGGAGGTCGACATGCCGCTGCTGCGCTCCGTCCTGGCGGTCAACACCGCGCAGCCCGGCGTGCTCGTCGATCGCCTGCGCCGCCACCTCGACCCCAGGGGCGCCCGCGTCGCGGTGTTGGGCGCGGCGTTCAAGGCCGGCACCGACGACGTGCGGGAGTCTCCCGCACTCGCGGTGATCTCCCTGCTCCGCGACGCCGGCGCTGAGGTCGTCGTCCACGACCCAGTCGCGCTGGTGCACGCCGAGGCGGCGCTCGGAAGCGACGGGATCTCGTTCGTCGACGACCTCGCCACGGCGATCGACGGCGCCGACGCCATCATCCTCGTCACGGCCTGGCCGGAGTACGCCGCACTGCCGGAGCTGCTCGCCGGCCGCTCGACCTTGCTCGTCGACGGCCGGCGGATGCTGACGCCGGACGCGTTCCCTCGTTACGACGGCATCGGGTTCCCCGCTGACATCTGACCCGAGCCCACGTCAGTCCTGACCAGGGAGGTCCGCCTCGCTCAGAGGTGGCAGCGAGGCGTCCTTCTCGGAGAGCCCGCTCGGGGGGAGGGGCCACGAGATCGCCAGCTGCGGATCGGCGTGATCGATCCCCCGCTCGTGCTGCGGCGAGTAGCTGACGCTCGCGTGGTACAGCGTCCGCGTCCCGTCGACGAGCGCCTGGTACCCGTGTGCACACCCAGCAGGGACGTAGAGGGACACACCGTCCTCGGCCGACAGCTCGGCGCCGGCCCAGCGCCCGAAGGTCGGCGAGCCGGGACGGCTGTCGACGACCACGTCAAAGATCGCACCCTCGGTGCACCGCACCAGCTTCGACTCGGCAGCGGGCGGCAGCTGGTAGTGGAGCCCTCGGACGGTCCCCGCCCGTTCGGTCGCCGTGAGGTTGATCTGTGCGATCGTCACGTCGAGGCCGTGGGCAGCGAACTCGTCGGCCGAGAACACCCTCGCGAACCAGCCACGTGCGTCGGCACGCCGTTCGGGTCGCAGCAGGAACGCACCCGTGACGTCCAGCGGTTCGAACTGCACACGCTCCTCCGTCTCCTCGCGACCAACGAGCCGACCACAGGTTCTCAGGGCATCGAGCGGTGCAGGTCGACGAGGAGTGCGTCCTCGTCGAGCTCGACGTCCTCGAGCGTGACCGGGCGATCGATCCCCACCGACCGACGCAAGGTCGCGTGCTCGGCCAGACCGACCGGCAACAGGTGCTCACCCTCGTCACGGCTCGCGGCGACGCCGTAGCAGGCGTCGCCCCCGATCCCGTCGAGCACCTCGCCTGCGGACAGGTCCCGCTTGGCCACCGCGGCACACATCGCGACGGCTTCCGGGGTCCGACGACCGAGTGGTGGTCCGCCCCACACGACCTGCTCGATCGTGGTCGGGACCTCCATGTGGATCAGGTGGTAGGGCCGGAAAAGGGGGTACCACGGGCCGTCCCCGAGCTTGCCGTACCGCAGGTAGGGCGCATCGACGTCAGGATCCGTCGAGCTCGCGAGGACCAGAACGCCCCCGCCGAAGTCACCGCCGAGGGTGTAGTGGACGCTGCCCGCCGGCACCCCCGCTGTCCGCACGTCGTCTGCGGCCCGGGCCAGCTCGGTGCGCACCCCTGGCGTCCCGATCCGCGGCGGCGTGAGGCCACTGAGGTTGCCGACCACGACGTTCTCGATGTGCATCTTCGTGCCATCACCGAACGCCGTTGTCATCGCCACGCTGGTGCCGTCACGCTCGGCGAAAGGCTGGCTGTCAGCACGGTTCTGGTGGGTGTTCAGGTTGCGCTTGCAGTTGAGCGCGACGGCGACCTCGAGGCCGAGCGCGTGAGTCTCGTCGATCATCCGCAGCAGGACGCCGGGTTGGTCGCCGTCGGCGATCGAGTAGGTCGCACCGTTCGCCGCAGCGACCGCATCGAGGTGGTGTCCGAGCAGGGCGTCGACCTCGGCGTTCATGGACACCACGTGGCGACCGCGCCCGAGGGCATCGAGCAGGACACGCGTGCCGTGTTCCATCGCGCCTGTCGCCTCCACGACGACGTCGATGCCGCGGACCTCGGGGAGGATCGCCGCGTCCGACGCGACCGCCGGTCGTCCTTGCGTGACCGCCTCCGCCAGCACGGCCGGATCGTCGCTGCGCACGATCGCGTCGACCTCGTAGCCCGCCAGCTCCAGGATCCGGGCCGCCGTACCTGGGCGTCGGTTGACGACCAGTGGCGCCGCCATCGATGCCCTCCTGGCCAGCCGGTGCACGAGGCCGCGGGCCACGAAGCCAGCACCGACGACCGCGACGACGATCGGATCGGCCTCGGACGCGCGTGTCACAGGCGTCAGCATCCGGCGGCTCCTCGGACGAAGGTGCTCGCATGCGTGCGACGATCCACGAGGCTCGCTCGATGGATCTGGACGCTCACGCGACAGCCCAGGGGGCACGACGTTGCGACCAGAGCTCCTCGAGGAGGTTCTTGTCGCGGAGGGTGTCCATCGGTTGCCAGAAGCCGCGGTGTCGGAAGGCGGCAAGCTGCCCCTGGCGTGCCAGGCGTTCCATCGGGTCACGCTCCCACACCGTCCCGTCACCGTCGATGTAGTCGATCGCGTCGGGCTCGAGCACGAAGTACCCGCCGTTGATCCAGGCCTCGTCGCCACCGTCCCCGTTCGCCGGCTTCTCCTGGAAGGCCGCGATCCGATCCTCTCCCTTCGGCAAGGTCATGGCACCGAACCGGCCGGGTGGCTGGACCGCGGTCAGGGTCGCGAGGACCCCGGACCGCCGGTGGAAGGCGATCAGTTCGTCGATGGCCACGTCGCTCACACCGTCACCGTAGGTGAGACAGAAGGTCTCGTCCCCGATGTACGGCCGCGCGCGCCGCACCCGGCCACCGGTCATCGTCTCCAGCCCGGTGTCCACGAGGGTCACGCGCCAGGGCTCGTTCGCCCCGCGGTGCACCGTGACGTCACCGGATGCCAGGTCGACGGTGATGTCGGACGCGAGCCGCCCGTAGTTCAGGAAGTAGTCCTTGATGATGTCGCCCTTGTAGCCGCAGCAGACGACGAAATCCTGGACGCCGTAGGCGGCGTAGTACCGCATGATGTGCCAGATGATCGGGCGTCCCCCGATCTCGACCATCGGCTTCGGACGGACGGCGGTCTCCTCGCTCAAGCGAGTCCCGAAGCCCCCCGCGAGTATCACTGCCTTCACCGGCTCGCCTCACGCCCTCGACCCCGAACGGAGCATAACCAGGATCCCGTGGACGGTGGCGTCATGTCTAGGCGAGCCGTGCCCAGCGGCTGAACTCGGCGGTGAGACGCATACCCTCGTCGAGGTCGAAGCGCGGGCGGTAGCCGAGCAGCCGCCGGGCCTTGTCGATCCGCAGGCGGGCCGTCGAGCAGTAGAGCGCGGTGTCATCGGTCGATGGTACGTGGATCAGTTTCCGAGCCGCTGCATACCCGTACCTCGGCGATGGCTCCTGACCGCCTGTCACGAGCTCCTTCAGAGCCTCCCAGCCCTGCGCAGGGAGGACGTCCACGAGCAGCCCAGCCGTGCGCTGTGCCGCCGGCAACCGCTGCAGCGTCGCGACGGTGTCAGGGTTGGCGACGGCTCGACGGAGCCCGCCGGCGGTGACTCGCAACAGATGACGGCGGGTGCGGCGGCGTTCCCGCCGGGCGAGGCGCGGCAACAGCCCGCTCGGCACGTCGAGGACCGCCTGGTGGCCGACCATCGCTTCGAAGGCGGCGTAGAACCCCCGCCAGCTGACCGGCTCGGCGGCGGACACCAGGAACACCTCACCGGTGACGTCGTCCGCTGTGGCGGCCGACACGATGGCGTCCGCGAGGTCGTCCACGTAGACCGCGTTGCACACACCGTGCCCGCCATCGGGCAGCGCGAGCACGCCAGCGGAGAGCTGCTCGATGATCCGCGCGGTCCAGACCCGTCCCCACGGTCCGTACACGATGGGCGGTTGGATGACGACGACAGGGAGGCCGCAGCTGCGGTGGAGCCGCGCGAGGAGGCGTTCCCCCACCTGCTTCGACGCGACGTAGCTGTTGGGCGCACGTTCGTACGTTGAGGTCTCGGTGAGGTCGCCCTGATGACCGTTGCCGTAGACGGCGGCGGAGCTGACGTGCACGAGCCGTTCGACGCCCGCCCGCAGCGCAGCCTCGGCGACGAACTCCACGCCGCGGACACCGGACCGATGGTTGAGCCCGCTGGTGCGGATGTCGTGGGCACAGTTGATGACGACGTCGCAGCCCTGGACGGCCGTATCCACGGCTGACGGGTCCTCGATCGCCCCCCGAACGAACTCGATCGGCAAGCGCGCCAACCGCATGGCGGTGGCGGGTGAGCGGATCAGCGCCCTGACCTCGGCCGCATGCTCGAGCGCGAGCTTCTCCGCGACACGGCCGCCGATGAACCCAGTGGCGCCCGTGACCAGTACCCGCTTGCCCGCGAGCGGGCCCGACCGCTCGTCGACGGTCACCCACGGCAGTCGGAGCGGACGTCGTGCGGCGTAGCACGCTTCGATGAGCGCGATCGAACGTGCCGCGTCCTCAGCCGAGAGCACCGTCGGGCGGCCGGTGGAGATCGCACCGAAGAAGTCGTCGTGGACCGTGCGGAACAGATCGTGGAGGTCGTGGCCCCGGGCAGGGCCGGCCGATGTGGATGGCGGGCCCGCCACGATCTCGCCGTCCACCTCCAGCTCGAGGCGGTCGGTGCCGATGCCCGCCGTGAGCGTCGCACGCTCTCCGACGAAGGTGACGGTCTGGTCCAGATCGCGGGTCCGGCTGAGCTCCACGCAGATGTGGGCACCCGTCGGCGACGCAAGCTCGAGGAGCACGTCGGCCTCGACGCCACCGTGGCTGTCGTCGCGGTAGTCGACGACCTCCACGTCACCGAACCAACCGACCACCAGGTCGAGCACGTGGCTGCCGAGATCGAGCAAGGTCCCTCCGCCCGCCATCTCGCGCCGCAGGAGATGGTCGGTGGCAGCGGGCCATCCGACGCCGGCCCCGTAGGCGATGCGGATCTCGCCCACGGGGCCGAGCAGCCCGGATGTGAGCATCCTGCGCGCGGCCGTCACACCGCCGGAGAATCGGAAGGGCAGGGCCGGGACCAAGATCCTGGCGTTCCGACGTGCTGCCTCGATCATCGCTCGGCAGGCGTCGGCGGTCGGCGCGAGCGGCTTCTCGACGAGGACGTGCACCCCTGCCTCGAGCAGATCGACCGCGACGGGTGCGTGCAGATGGTTCGGCACGGTCACGATCGCGGCGCGCACGCCCCTGGCGGACAGCTCCGTGTGGTCCGCAGCGACGACAGGAACCTCGAACCGGTGGGCGAGTTCTTCGACCCGCGACGTATCGGGGTCCACGATGGCCCGCAGCTCGACATCCGACCGTTCACGGAGCAGCGGTAGGTGGAACCGGGTCGCGATCGCTCCGCAGCCGATCACCGCGATCGGGATCCGCCCCTCCGCACCATGAGCATCCATCCGCCCCCCATGCCTCGCCTCCCATCGAGCTAACCACGCGACTCGCCGCGGCGCCCACGGATCGGTCAGTCGAGGACTGACCAACGTCGTTGGTTCGGCCACGTTCTGCGACAACGCGACGACCGGTCGGGGTTCGAGCGTTAAGCTCTGCGATCACACGGGGAGTGGGGTACGTCCTTCGTGAGCAGAGTTGCACCGGACTCGGCAGTGGCGCGCGGGCACGCGTCTTGTGGTCGCGCGCAGCGATGGGGGGCCACGAACGGGTGGATCGGGCTGCCCAGCCACCGCAACGCGCGCTGGGTCGTGCCTCCGGCCCCGGCCCAGATGGCGCGGCGTAGCCTGCGCGTCCACCGACCGGTCAGCCCGCGCGCACACGTGGCGTGGGCGCTCGGCTACGGCCTGGCGGCCTCGGGTGCCATGAGGCTCGGAGCTCGAACGGCGCCGGAAGGGTGGATCCTCGATCGGATCGCCGATCTGGTCCCGAGCGGCGGGACGATCGCGACGGCCCGGAGCAACCACCCTGATCGTGCCCTTGCCTTCGTCATGGACGCCGCGGGCAGAGCGCGGTACGTCGTGAAGGTGAGCGCGACGGTCGTCGGAAGCGAGCAACTCGCCCGTGAAGCGGCAGCGCTCACGGACATCGGGCCGTTGCTCGAGCCGCCGCTGTCGGCACCCCGCCTCCACAGCGCGAGTGCCGGACGGCTGGTCTACGAGCCCATCGCGTGGCGGCTACAGCTGTGGCCGTGGCGCATGCATCCCGCCGTCGCCTCCGCGCTCGGGCGGCTCCACGCGGTTCGGCGTCAGCCCGACGGGACGGGCACGGCACACGGCGACGTCGCTCCGTGGAACCTGTTGCCGACCAAGCACGGCTGGTGCCTGGTCGACTGGGAGGCAGCCGGTCCTGGCCACCAGCCCTACTTCGACCTCTTCCACTTCCTGGTGCAGGGCCACGCGCTGCTCGGCCATCCGAGCGCCGCCGCGATCGTCGAGGGCCTCCGCGGCCGCGGCTGGATCGCTGCCTGCCTGCTCAGCTACGCGACCGCTGCCGACCTCGAGATCGAGGCAGCGGAGGCGGCCTTGCGCAGCTACCTGGCGGTCTCGATGCCGCCAGCCGCCATGGATCGGCGCGACGCCCGCCGGGGGGCGGCTGCGCGACGCGCCCTCCTGCCCCGACTCGCGATACCGGCGGCCGGAACCACGAGCATGGCTGGCGGGGATCCGATCGCACCGGAGGGAGCAACCCCAGCGCGGCGAAGACCACACGCCGTGATCGCGGCGCGGCAGCGCAGCGCATCGGGCACCGATCGCCGCGCGCGTGTGACCGTCGTGATCTCGACCTTCAACCGGCGGGCCATGCTCCGCAGCGCCCTCGACAGCGCACTCGCACAACGCGGTATCGAGCACGAGGTCATCGTCGTGGACAACGGCTCCGACGACGGCACCAGCGGGTACCTGGCCTCGTGCACCGACCCGAGGCTCCGGGTCATCCGGAACGAGGTGTCGCTCGGCAGCGTCGGCGGCCGGAACACCGGGCTCGCGGCGGCAACGACCGAGTGGGTCGGCATGCTCGACGACGACGACCTCTGGGCTCCCGACAAGCTCCGTCTCCAGCTCGCGGCCGCAGTGGCTACCGGTCGCCACTGGGTCTACGCGGGCTGCGTCCACGTCGACGGTGAGGATCGGATCCTCGGTGGGCGCCGTCCGCCTGACCCGGCAACGATGATGCGGCAGCTCCCGTACCGCTTCGTGCTACCGGGGGGGATGTCCAACGTCATCTGGCGTCGGACGGAGCTGGACGCCGACGGTCTGCTCGATCCCCGGCTGCCGTTCCCCGCCGACTGGGACGTCGCCTTGCGCCTGGCTCGGCGAGGTCCTCCGGCCGCCGTGTCGGAGCCCCTGGTGGCCTACCGCCAGCACGGCAGCAACATGTCCCGTGACTCGGCGCGGTTCCAGCGTCAGCTGTTCCTCCTGGAACGGAAGCGAGGGGACCTGACCGGTGGACGCCGCATCGACTGGGGCGCGCAGCACCGGTTCGTCGCGACCGAGGAGCTGCGATCCGGCGACCGTCCGGCGGCCCTTCGTGCGTTCGCCCGCGCCGTGGCAGCCGGCGACCTCGGCTCGGTCCCCCGGTCGGCGGGCGTGCTGTTGCCGCCAGCGACCCAGACCCGCCTGCGCCGGGCGCTGCTGTCGGACCGGGCCTGGATACGTGACGCGCAACGGTGGTTGGAGGCACGGGAAGCGTCCGATGTCTCGAGGGAAGGCTGAGGCGTGCAACCAGTCGTCCTGGTCACCGGCGGCGCGGGCTACATCGGCAGCCACACGTGCAAGGCGCTCCACGGGGCCGGCTACGCGCCGGTCAGCTACGACGACCTCGAGAGGGGCCACGTCTCGGCCGTCCAGTGGGGCCCCCTCCAGGTCGGGTCGCTCCAGGACCAGGCGACGCTGCGGCGAGCGTTCGAGACCTACCGTCCGATCGCCGTGCTGCACTTCGCCGCCCTGGCCTACGTCGGCGAGTCCATGCAGGAACCGGGTCGCTACTACACCAACAACGTGGGCGGCACGCTGGCGCTGCTCGAGGCGATGCGTGACCACGGTGTCGACCAGTTCGTGTTCTCCAGCACCTGCGCGACCTTCGGCGTGCCGGCCGCCGGTCGGATCGGGGATGACGATGACCAGCATCCGATCAACCCGTACGGTTCCTCCAAGCTGATGGTCGAGCGGATCCTCCGCGACTACGAGACCGTCCACGGCCTGCGCTCGGTCGTTCTGCGGTACTTCAACGCCGCGGGCGCCGACCCGGACGTCGACATCGGCGAGCGACACGAACCCGAGACACACCTGCTCCCGCTCGTGCTGGCGGCCGCGGCCGGTCACCTCGAGCACGTCGAGGTGTTCGGCGATGACTACCCCACCCCTGACGGCACCTGCGTCCGTGACTACGTGCACGTCTCCGACCTGGCCGACGCGCACGTCCGAGCGCTCGAGCACCTGCGCGCCGGCGGTGCGTCCCTCGCCTGCAACCTCGGGACGGGCGTCGGCGCGTCCGTCCTCGAGGTCATCGACCAGGTCGAACGAACGACCGGGAGGTCGGTGGCACGGTGCGTCCGTGCTCGACGTGAGGGTGACCCGCCGGAGCTCGTCGCGGCGGTCGAGCGCGCACGCCGCGACCTCGGCTGGAACCCTTCACGGTCGGACCTGGCGACCATCGTCGAGGATGCCTGGCGCTGGTACCGATCCGGTTGACCACCCGCGGGAGGGTCAGGCCACGTGGTCGAGGAACCACCGGTAGGCGTCCGCGATGCCCTCCCGGAGGCCGATATGCGGCTCCCAGCCGAGGCCACGCATCCGAGTGGTGTCGAGGAGCTTGCGTGGCATGCCGTCGGGCATCGAGGTGTCGAAGGCGAGCTCGCCCTCGTAGCCGAGCACGTCGCAGATGAGTTCGGCGACCTCACGGATGGACACATCGCGGCCCCAGCCGACGTTGAGGTGGTCCTCGCCCGTGTGGTGGCGCAACGCGTGCACGGTCGCGTCGGCCAGGTCGTCGACGTGGAGGAACTCGCGTCGCGGCGTACCGGTGCCCCAGACCGTCACGGTCGGCGCTCCCGACACCTTGGCCTCGTGCACCTTGCGCAGCAGGGCGGCCAGCACGTGCGAGGACGTGCGGTCGTAGTTGTCGCACGGGCCGTACAGGTTGCTCGGCATGAGGCTGATCGCGTCCATCCCGTGCTGGCGGCGGTACATCCGCGCCAGCTCGAGCGCCGCGATCTTCGCGATCGCGTAGCCCTCGTTGGTCGGCTCGAGCGGGCCGGTGAGCAGGCTCGTCTCGGCGATCGGCTGTGGCGCCTCGCGTGGGTAGACGCACGACGAGCCGAGGACGACCATCCGTTCGACACCGGCGCGGTAGGCCGCCTCGATGACGTTGGCGCCGATCATCAGGTTGTCGTAGAGGAACTCGGCCTGGCGCGTCCGGTTGGCCTCGATGCCCCCCACCTTGGCTGCCGCGAGGAGGACGACGTCGGGGCGGGCATCCTGCACGAACGCCTCCGTCGGCTCCTGCCGGCGCAGGTCCACCTCGGCCGAGCTCGCGGTGAGCAGTGCACCGATGGGTTCGGACTCGAGACGGCGGACCAGCGCCGAACCGACCATGCCCCGGTGCCCCGCGACCCACACACGCTTCCCGGCGAGATCGAAGGCCGCAGGGGCGGTCACCGGCGGCCTCGTGTGAACCGCGACGCGACGATCGCCTGTGCCTCCTCGATCGACAGGCCTTCCGCACGCAGGTCCGCGTCGACCATCTCGGCGACCAGCTCCGGGAAGGTCACCGTCGGCTTCCACCCGAGCTCGGACATCGCCCGGGACGGGTCGGCGCGGAGCTTCTCGACCTCGACCGGCCGCAGGTACCGGTCGTCCACCTCGACGAAGTGCTTCCAGTCGAGGCCGACCTGCGCGAACGCGAGGTCGCACAGGTCGCGGATGCTGTGCGACGCACCGGTCCCGATGACGTAGTCGCGGGGCTCGTCCCGCTGCAGCATCAGCCACATCGCCTGGACGTAGTCGCGGGCGTGACCCCAGTCCCGCTCCGAGTCGAGGTTGCCGAGGTAGACGACGTCGTCCTTGCCGGCCACGATGCGCGCGACGGCCCGCGTCACCTTCCGGGTCACGAAGGTTGCGTGGCGGCGGGGGGACTCGTGGTTGAACAGGATGCCGTTGACGGCGTGCATCCCGTAGCCCTCGCGGTAGTTGTCGACCACCCAGTAGGCGTACAGCTTGGCCGCGGCGTAGGGCGAGCGCGGACGGAACGGCGTGTCCTCGTGCTGCGGTGGCGGCGAGGCGCCGAACATCTCCGAGGTCCCCGCCTGGTAGAGGCGCGTGTCGACGCCGGTCTCTCGGATCGCCTCGAGCAACCGGATCACGCCGAGGGCTCCGACGTTGCCCGTGTACTGTGGCTGGTCGAACGACACCGCGACGTGGGACTGGGCAGCGAGGTTGTAGATCTCGTCCGGACGCACGGAACGGATGAGGCGCGCGAGCTGCGCACCATCCGTCAGGTCCCCGTAGTGCAACGTCAGCCGCACGTCGGGCTCGTGCGGATCCTGGTAGAGGTGGTCGATCCGGCCCGTGTTGAACGACGATGCGCGGCGTATCAGTCCGTGGACGCGGTACCCCTTCTGCAGCAGCAGCTCCGCGAGGTAGGACCCGTCCTGCCCTGTGATGCCGGTGATGAGTGCCGTCCGCTCCATCGGTACCCCGCCCCTCCGGCCCGCTACCCGGCCGGTAGGCTACCGACGCGGATCCGCTCGTTCCTGTACATGCGGATCCGTGCGCGGTCGGGGCCCGCTCGGCGCGCTCGACGAGCCAACGAGTCGACCTGATGAGCCGAGCCGGGCAGATCGGCGCACCACCGGTGGCCGAGCGCTGGGCGGACGGTCCGACGATCCTCGAGTCGTTGTGGCGGTACCGCTGGCTCGTGATCGGCGTCACGTTGGTGTTCGGGCTGAGCGGCTACGGCTTCTCCAGCCAAGGTCCGCCCGTGTACGAGGCCACGACCCGGCTCTACCTCACCGACCCGAGCACCTCGAACGTCTTCGGGCGCTCCGGCAGCACGGATCTGCGCGCCTACGTGCCGCAACAGACCGAGCGTGTCACGTCGCGGCCGGTCCTCGCAGCAGCGAGCGACCTGCTCGACGACGGCGCCTCGTCGGTCTCGTCGCTGCGCGGCCGGATCGACGTCGACGGCGACGCCGACCTGGCGACCCTCACGGTCACCGTCGAGGACGGATCGCCCGAGCGGGCGGCGGCGATCGCCAACGCCGTCGCCGAGGCGTACCAGGACAGCGTCCGCACCGCCCAGCTCGAACGGGCCGAGCGGGCGGCGACCGAGCTGCAGACGGCCCGGGACGACCTCGAGGCACGGATCGCCGACCTCGCCGCCACGGGCGACGGCGATGGCCAAGACGGCGAGCTGGGCGACGCGGCGGCCGACGTGCAGATCGGTGTCCTGACCCAGCGCGTGCTCGAGATCGACGGGCTGCGTCAGCAGCTGCTCGTCGATGCTCGGCTGTTCGGCTCCGGTGTCGAGTTCGTCGAGGAGGCGACGACGCCGAGCTCACCGGTCGCGCCGACGCCCCGGCGCACCGCAGCGGGGATGGCCGTCCTCGGCGGCCTG
This sequence comes from Nitriliruptor alkaliphilus DSM 45188, assembly GCF_000969705.1. Taxonomy (GTDB): domain Bacteria; phylum Actinomycetota; class Nitriliruptoria; order Nitriliruptorales; family Nitriliruptoraceae; genus Nitriliruptor; species Nitriliruptor alkaliphilus. Next base: position 3,250,683 of record NZ_KQ033901.1, on the reverse strand, counting down.
CTCGTCTCCGCGATGGCCTACTGGCTCGCGGGGAAGGGGCGCCGCATCACCTCCAAGGACGACCCAGCCGAGGTGCTCGGCGTCCCGCTGCTCGGTTCGCTGCCGACCTACCGGGTCAACGATGACGGTTCGTTGCGCGAACGGGCGTCGCTCGACCCGCGCACGGCCGAGGCCTACCGGTTCGTGTACTCCTCCCTCGACCTCGTGCTGCGGGACCTCGGAGCCCGTTCCGTGATGATCACGAGTGCGGGTCCGAGCGCGGGCAAGACGGAGACCGCGCTGCAGCTCGCGCTCACCGCCCGGACGCGCGGCCGTGAGATCCTGCTCGTGGACGGCGATCTGCGGGTCCGCGGGCTGACCGTGTTCCTGCGGGCGACGCGGACCCCGGGTCTGCTCGATCTGAGCGGGGGCTACGACCCGTCGGTGGTCACGGGGTACTGGTTCGCCGATCGTCACCACCTATCCGTGCTGACCACCGGGCCCGTCGTCGGTGACGGCAGCGAGGAGCTGCGCGAGGACTGGTTCGGCCGCATCCTGCCGCAGCTGGTCGCCGATCACGAGCTGACGCTGGTCGACACGCCACCGCTGCTCGCCGTCGCCGAATCCGCCACGATCGCCGCGTACGTCGACGCGGTCGTGCTCGTGGTCCGTGAGGGTTCCACGGTCGAGGAGCTCGAGCGCGTCCAGCAGCGACTGCACTTCGTCGGCCGACGGCTCGTGGGCTACATCTACCTCAGCCCGTCAGCGCTGGACAGCACCGACTTCGACTACGGCCTGGTGCGTGCCCACGGGTCGCCGACGGGCCCAGCTCCGGTGCCGTTCCCCGCGGCCACGGACGCCGAGACCGAACGGTCGGCAACCGGCAGCGTGCAGGTGACCCGCCCGGGTACGGACCGCCCGGAGGGCCGGTCCCCCCGGGCGAGCGGTCGCACCGTCTCCCCGGACGATCGCTCGGTCCCCGGACACGACCGCTGACCCACGTCGAGGTCGTCGCCTCACGCGAGTGCGTCGCGTCACCAGGCCGCCGTGTCCGGCGCCAGCCCCGCGACGGCGAGGTACCCGTCCGCGACCCGCGCCGGTGAGAAGTCGGCCGCCCGCGTCGCTCCCCATCGCGCGAAGCGCTCACGCAGCTCACCGTCCTGCACGATCCGACGCAGCGCATCCGCCAGCGCCGCGTCGTCGCCGACGGGGACCAGAAGGCCGCGCGTCCCACCCTCGAGGATCCAGGCCGGCCCCGACGGCGCGTCGGTGCTGACCACCGGGATCCCGAGGGCCATCGCCTCGAGGATCGAGACGGGCATGCCCTCGTTCCGTGAGCTGAGCGCGAACGCCGTCGATCGTGCGACGAAGCGCAACGGGTTGTCCTGGGCACCCAGCAGCGTCACCTGATCGCCGAGGTCGAGCTCCTCGACGAGGGCGCGGACGTGGGCGGCCTCCTCACCCTCCGCGGCGCCGATGATGACCAGCCGCGCGGCGGACGATCCCGCGCTGTCACGGACACGAGCCATCGCGCGGACGAGGGTCCGGTGGTCCTTCCTCGGGTGCACGTGCCCGACGGAGGTCACGACCGGGACCCCATCGTCGAACCAGGGGTGATCGACGGGCTCGGCCGCCAGGCGGGCCAGGTCGGCGTACCGGGTGAGCGGTTCAGGGACGACGTGGACCCGGCCACGCAGCGCCGGGAAGGTGCTGACGAGATCCTCGGCCACGCCGCCGGAGACACCGATCAACGCGTCGGCGCGCGGCAACACGAGCGCGTTCAGACGATCGCGCAGGCCGCGCATGGACCAGGGGTAGCTCGAGTAGTGGTTGTGCTCGACGCCGACGACCCGGGGCCGGTGCCGCGAGGTCACCGACGCGAGGATCGTCGCACGTGTCGGACCGTTCCCGTGGGCGAAGACGACATCTGGAGCGAGGCGTGCGAGCAGGCTGCGTAGCCGGGCGATCGCCCATACCGTCGAACGATGCTCGGGCACATCGAGCACGAACGTCCGGACACGGGGCGGCAGTGGTCGAGCGCCGGCGGTGCGGTTCGCTGCGACGACGGCCACCTGGTGACCACCGTCGACCATCGCGTCGGCGAGCTGCGCCGCGATGTCGGCGAGCGTCCGCCCGTTGAGCGAGTGGACCACGTGCACGATCCGGGCCCGCCCGTCGCTGCCACCGGTGGCGTCCGCCATCACCACCTCCCCAGCAGGCGAACGTACGCGTGTCCCCGGACCGTAGGGCGGTTCAACCGCCCTGGCCACCGTCGACCACGAGCACCTGGCCGGTCACGTGGGTGAGCTGCGTGGCGAGCGCGAGGCAGGTCCGGGCGACGTCCTCGGGAACACCGAGGCGACCGGTCGCCGTGGTCGCGGCCAGCCGCTCGAAGCGGCCCTCGTCGTGCTCCCAGATGCGCTCGGTCCGCGGCGTCCGGATCGTGCCGGGCGCGACGACGTTGACCCGGATGCCCTCGGCACCGAGCGGGCGTACCAAGGCGTGCATCATCCCGATGAGACCCGCCTTGGCGGCGGAATAGGCCGGCATCCCCTGTGAGGTGAGGGCGTTCCAGGACGAGATCAGCGTGATCGATCGGTCCGCACCATCCGGTGCGGGGTCGGCATCCCGGAACCAGCCGAGCGCAGCGCGCAGCGCGATGTACTGGGACGTGAGGTTCGCCTCGAGCGACCGCTGGAACACCTCGGGTGACAGCAGCACCGGATCGTGCTGCGTCAGCGGCTCCTCGGGCAGCGCACCCCCGGCGATGCCGACGAGGTGGTGCAGCCGTCCGGACCCGCGCAGCTCATCCAGCACTTCCTCGACCTCGCCCGCGTCGGTCAGCTCCACGCGGATGCCACGGCAGCCATCGCCAGCGAGGTGGGTGACCACCGGGTCACGGTCGAGCCCCGCCACGGCGAACCCCGCAGCGCGGAACGCCGACACGGTGGCCGCGCCGAGCGCTCCTGCGGCCCCGGTCACGATGACGGCGGGCACGTCGTTCACGTCCGTCCTCCAGGGGCGAGGGCCGCGAGGAGGGCTCGTCGCGCACGCGCGCCCTGCCGGCCGTCGCGTGCACGTGTATCCATCGCCGCGCACGTCCGCGTGAGGTAGTCGACCGCAGCCGATCCCGCGGAAGCCGGGTCGAGCGCGGCCCCTTCGGCGTACCGCGCCAGCAGCGCAGCGGAGCGGCCGCAACCCTGGAGGGCGGCCACCAGTTCTTGCCGGCGCGGACGCCGTAGCAGCGCATGGGCCTGCACCAGGAAGTGCACTACGTCCTCGAAGGGCGCGGCGTCGAGCCGGGCGTCCGCCCAGTCGACCAGGTACCAGCCCCGCGCCGTCCGGAGCAGGTTCCAGGGCGCACAGTCGCCGTGCGCCGGCCCCCTCCCGTCCGGCTGCCGGCCCGCCCCGTGGAGCTGGCCGAGCAGGAAGGCCACGTCCGGAGGCAACGCCCACGGTCGGGACCGCGGCATCGCCGTGACGGCCTCGAACAGCAGGAGGTGCGGTTCGCGGTGCCGCAGCTCCGGAGCGTGCAGGCCAGGAGGGAGCAGGGGCCGCAGCAGCTCGCCGGCGTCGGCCTCGGCGGCCAGGACCGCCGGCCCGTCCGCGTCCAGGGCGACCTTCGCGAAGCTCACCGGGAGGCCGTCGGCACCGAGGATCAGCGCGGTCATGCGTCCCGCGTGCCGACCTCGGGCGATCGCGACCTGTCCCGCAGGTGGGACGTGCCGTGCGACCAGCTCGAGCACCTCCCCGGGTGGCCGGGCGGTCCGGGTCGCCACGAGCCGGAAGGCCCCGGTGGCTGCGATGCGCCGTGCGGACCGCCAACCGAGGCGGCCGCGCGTGGTCACCGGCTCGTACAGGCTCAGCGCGGCGACGACGTGTCGGCGCGGTGAGGGCGGCAGGTACCAGCGTGGCCTTCGACGGCTCGGCAGCACCACCCAGCGTTCCGGCAGGCGAACAGCACGCACGGCCGTGGTGACGGCGCCCCTCACCTCGTTCAGCGGCCGGTCCGTGTCGACGGTCACGGCCCGTAGGACGGATGACGGTAGTTCGTGCCACGCGTCCAGCTGACGTCGGGTCTCCTCGACGGGCAGCTCCGCCTTCCGCGCGGCGATCACCGCAGGGTCACCGCCGAGCACGAGCGTGACGTCCGGACGCGGCAGGAGGCGCCCGAGCAGGTGCACGAGCACCCGGTTCGGCCGGAGCCGGTACCGGCGCGGATCGACCGCGAGGTCCCACCAACCACGCTCCAGCACGACGTCACCACCGGCTCGCAGCCAGGGATGCACGCGCCAGAGCCAGCCGAGGAGGTGGTCCACGTAGAGGTAGAGCAGCTTGATCCCCGACACACCACGTGGGTAGTGCTCCTCACGGTGCGGCTCGGTGACGGGACCGTCGTGCTGCGCCCGTCCTCCGAGCACCCTCGGCCGGTGGTGGAGCTGCAGCACCTTCGTCCCGAGCTCGTCCTCGACCAGCGCGTCCAGCACGGTCGTCTTCCCCGTGCCGTCCGGTCCGGCGATCACGACGAAGACGCCCCGCGCACCCACGGCGGCTCCGCGAGACCGGGGGGGAGGTCTCTCAGCCAACCGATCGGACCTCGTGGCTGCGGGACACGTCGGCGAGCCAGCGGTCACGGTCGTCAGGGACGCGCCGCTCGTGGTCGCGGATGAGGGAGACGACCGGACACCGCGGCGCCCGGTACTTCAGGAACCAGAGACGGCTGAGGGCGACCCCCGGCTCGGCGAAGCTCCGCAGGGCGAACCGGGCCTCGACCCGCCGCATCGCGGCCAGGTCCCACGTGCCGGCCAGGAAGGCATCGACGCCGCGCTGCAGCGCCGGTGCCGCCACGCCGGCCAGCTCGACGCCGAGGGCGACCCCGGCCGGATCGTCGGCCAGCAGATCGGCGACGCGCTTGGTGCGCAGGCCCTCGGGGTTGGGACGGCCGCCCTTGCGGGTCCCGTTGAGGAGCAGCTTGATGATCCCTTCGACACCCGGCCGCACCCGACGGAAGCCGAGCACGTCGAGCTCGCTGAGCCGCTGCAGATCGGTGGCATCGATCAGCGTCGACCCACGGTAGGTGCCACGGATCTTGACATCCAGCTGGACGAGGTAGGGCGAATCCTCCTGCAGCGTCATGAAGTGCGGGCCCTGCGGGATGTGGCGACAGATGATCAGCGGGCCCAGCTCGTGGTCGCGAACCCAACGCTCGAAGGTCCGACCGATGGCCGGCCAGTCCGCGGGCGGCGCGAACGAGTCGACGTCACCCGTACCGGCGAAGGCGGAGTCAACGTTCTTCCAGACCGCCCAGCCTGGGTAGCTCGCGGTCAGCTCGCGCAGCAGCGACAGCCACAACTCGGTGCGGTCCAGCGCCACGTCCACGTCGCTCACCCCCTGCCCGTGCTCCGACTGACGCTACCGCAGTTGACACGCTCAGGACCGCAGTCGCTCGACTCCCTCGAGCCAGCGGCGAGCCACCGCGTCCCAGCTGAGCTCGGTGGTGACGATCTCGGCCGCCCGTCGCCCGATCTCCGCCGCTTCGGGACGTCCGAGCTGTTCGAGCCCCCGCGCCAGCGCACCCGGGTCGGCGTCGACGACGAGGCAGCCGCCGCCCCGGCCGAGGAAGCGTGCCAGGGGGTACGGCGTCGCCAGGGTCGGGACGCCGAGCGCCGCCGCCTCGGCCAGGGAGTTGCCGAACCCCTCCCATCGCGATGGGTAGACGAGGCCACGGGACCTGACGAGCGTCTGCCACTTGTCGTCCCCGTACACGGCGTCCGCGACGGTGACGTCGTCGAGGTGCAGATGCCGCACCAGTGCGCGCACCTGATCCTTGCCGCCCCGCCAGTCGGGCCCGTGCAGGCGCAGCCGGGGCCGGCGCTCCGACGGCAGCCTCGCCATGGCGTGCAGCAGCAGGTCGAGGCCCTTGTGCTCAGGGTCGAAGCGCCCGAGGAAGACGAGGTACCCGCCGCTGCCGCCGTCCCACCGTGGCCCGTCGGGGACCTCGACACCGTTGGGCGCCACGATCACCGGCCCGGTGTGGCCGAGCGCGGCGAGGTCGGAGCGCTGCTCCTCGAAGAAGACGTGGACACCGGCGGCGGACCGCACCAGTCGCCGCTCGAACAGCCACCACCACACACGCTTGAGCGCCCGTCGCCGGGCCAGGATCAGCGGGTCGTAGGCCCCGCGCGGTGCGAGCACGTACGGGACGCCGGCGCGACGGGCCGCGGCGCCGGCGACCACGTTGGACGGCGACCACGCCGAGTTGACCACCACCAGGTCGGCGCCGGCCAAGGCCCGCCGCAGGCGCCAGGGGCGACGGGCACGGCGGTGACCGTGGTGAGGTACCGCGATCCACTCGACGCCGTCGGCATCCCGGCGCCGGCCGTCACGTCCGTCGTAGGCGATCGCCGCGTCGACGCCCGCGCGGGCCCAGGCCGAACTGAGCCGGCGGACCGACGTCGTGATGCCGCCGTCGCCGACCTGTGCACGCGGGTGGTAGGTGACGATGCGCACCTGCCGACCCCTTCCCCACGACTACGATCTGGCACCCGACGCGGTAGGTCAGGAGCGAGGTGGTCCACGATAGGCCCCCGAGATCGCGTGTCGCCATCGTGCAGCGGGCGATCCGGCGCTACCGGCAGGGGTTCTTCGACCGGCTGCGCGACGAGGTGGCGCCCGACGGGATCGAGCTCCAACTGTTCCACAGCAACTTGCCACCTGACCTCGATCCACGTCCGGATGCGCTCGAGGTGCCGTGGTCCATCCACCTGGCCCGCCGCACGATCCGGGTCGGATCACGCAGTCTGCTGTGGCAGCCGTACCACCCGGCCCTCCGGACCGCGGACCTCGTCATCGTCGAGCAGGCCGCCGACCTGCCGCTCAACTACCGCCTGCTCGCAGCGCAACGACGGGGCGGCGCTCGCGTCGCGATGTGGGGGCACGGTCGCAACTTCGGTGGCGACTCGAGCCGGCTCGGCGAGGCGATCAAGCGGCGCACATCGACGGCCGCTCACTGGTGGTTCGCGTACACCGACCGCAGTGCGACCGTGATCACCGAACTGGGGTACCCCCCCGAACGGGTGACGGTCGTGCACAACGCGATCGACACCACGGCCCTCGCCGCCGACGTCGCCTGGGCGCACGGTGGGCCGGCACAGGCGCTGCGTGCCGAGCTGGGGCTCGGCGACGGTGCGGTCGGCATCTTCCTCGGCACCCTCCGTGCCAGCAAGCGGCTCGACCTGCTGCTCGTCGCCGCCGACCGGATCCAGGAGGCTCGGCCCGACTTCCACCTGCTCGTCGTCGGTGGCGGCGAGCTGCTGCCCACCCTCCAGGCGGCGGCGACGACGCGACCATGGCTGCACGTCCTCGGCCCGCGCTTCGGGCGGGAGCGCGCCCGCGCGCTCGCGGCGTCGGACGTGGTCCTGATCCCGGGAGCGGTCGGTCTCGCCGTCCTCGACGGGCTCGTGGCCCGCACACCACTGATCACCAGCGCCGACGGTGCCCACGGACCGGAGATCGCGTACCTCGAGGACGGCCGCAACGGCCGGCTCGTCGCGAACGGCAGCGACCCGTCGCGCTACGCGGAGGCGGTCCTGGCGGTCCTCGCCGACGATGCCCTGCGCGCGCGCCTCGTGGCTGGCTGCCGCGAGGACGCGACGCGCTACGGCATCGAAGCCATGGCGCAGCGGTTCGCGGACGGCGTCCGCCATGCGCTCCACGCCCCGGCCCGGTGACCGACGCGTACGGCGCTAGGTCCCCCGGCGGGCACGCCCGATGCCGAGGAGGACGAGCGGTGTGGCCGCGAGGATACGAAGGTCGCCGACGAAGGAGAGCTCCGCGATGTAGCGCAGGTCGGTGTCGACGTGGTGGTGCATCGGCGTGTCGTCACCGCGTTCGGTGACCTGCCACAGGCCAGTCACGCCGGGCTTGACCACGTGGCGTGTGTGCTGCCACGGCTCGTACACAGCGACGACCTCGAGCAGCTCGGGCCGCGGCCCCACGAGGCTGAGGTCCCCACGCAGGACGTTCCACAGCTGCGGCAGCTCGTCGAGGCTGGCGGCTCGCAGCGCACGCCCGAAACGTGTGTGTCGCGGATCGGCCACGGTCTTGTGGGTCCGTCTCCGGCCCCGGTCGACGCGCCGCCGCTCGGCGCACCGCCGCTCGGTGCACCGTCGGTCGTGGTCGACGGCGGCCCGCCCGTGGCGGCGATCGCTCGCCCGACGCTCGTCGCAGCGGCGATCTGCTCGGCATCGACCCCGCTGGTCCCGGCGGCGGTCGTGGCCCATGGTGCGGAACTTGAGGACCTGCACCGTCGAGCCGCGCCATCCGACGCGGTCCTGGCGGTACAGGACCGGCCGGCCGAGCGCGACGGCGACCGCGAGCGCGACGGCCGCCATCACCGGCGACAGGACCACGAGGAGCACGGCGGCGACGACCCGATCGAGGACGGGCTTGGCCCACCGCTCGTAGGCCGACGGTCGCCGGACCGCCGTGATGGCCGGCGCACCATCGTGCGCGACCACCCGGAACGTGATCGGCGTTGCGTGTCCGTCGAAACTCGTGCGTTGACGGTCCACCATCGAAGTCCCCATCGGCCCCTGGCGCCCCTGCGCGCCACCCCCGGGCGGCGTCCGCCCCCACTCGCTCGAGACGAACGTGGTACCACCTCACGGTAGAGAAACCGGCGGGACCTGACAACCGCTCGACCGGGACCGCGTACCGGCCGTCCCCCCAGCGCTCGGTCGTGACGGTCAGCTCGCATCAGCGTCGCCCCCCGCCACCGCCGGTTACCCTGCACAGCGGGCAGGGGTGCGAGGAGCGGGGTGGTGTCGGAGGCCGTGCACGACGTCGATCGCGACCTCGACGGGCCAGCCGTCGGGCGGGCCCCCCGGCGCCTCGTGTGGGCCGTCCTGGTGACCGTGGTGCTGCTGGTGGTCTGGGCCGTCGTGGCCGGTGTGCTGCTCCTGTCAGCCGGCCGTCACCTGGCGGCGGCGCAGCGCGCGCTGCCTGCTGCGCGCCAGTCGCTGGCGGCGGGTGACCTCGACGCCGGCCACGAGGCGATCGCGACCCTGGCCGCGGCGGGCCGGGCGGCGACGCGTGATCTGGACGCCCTGGTCGTCCGCCCGCTCCGGATGGCACCCCTGCTCGGAGCGGACGTGCGCGCAGCGAGCGCGATCGCTCGTGCCGGCCAGGACGTGGGGGGCGCCGCCGAGGAGTTCCTCGACACGCTGGTCGGCCTCCCCGACGGCCTCGGCTCGCTCGGTCCTCGCGACGGGCGGCTGCCGGTCGACGAGATCCGTGCCCTGGAGCCCGCCCTCAGCAGCGTGGCCGAGGCGCTCGCGTCGGCCAAGGCACACGTCGACGCCGAGCCCGGTTCGGGCCGGCTCGATGTCGTCACGACCGCTCGTGAGCGCGTCCTCGAACTGGTCGATCCGCTGGTCGCTTCGTCGGCGAACGCCGCCGATCTCGCCCGGGTGCTGCCGAGCTTCCTCGGCGCCGACGAGCCCCGGACCTACCTGTTCGGTGCGTCGACACCGGCCGAGCTGCGCGGGACCGGCGGGTTCATCGGTTCCGTCTCGGTGCTGATCCTCGACGACGGGCGCCCGGAGTTCGGAACGTTCACCGCCACCTCCGACCTGCCGGTCCTCCCGGCCGACGCGCTCCCGCCACCGGTCGAGGAGGACGCTGCGCGCTGGGAGCGCTACGGCGGCACGGGCACGTGGCACGGACTCCACCGGACACCCGACTTCCCCACCGCGGCGATCGCCATGGAGCGCCTGTGGGCCACGACGGAGGGGACGCACGTCGACGGGATGATCGTCGCCGATCCGTTCGCGCTCGCGGCGCTGCTCACGCTCACCGGCCCGGTCGAGGACCCGAGGTTCGGTCAGCTCGACGCCGACACGGTCGTCGACTACGTGACGAACGAGGCGTACGCGCAGTTGACCGATCCCGACGAGCGCAAGGAGGTGCTGGGTGCCGTGTCGGCCGCCACCTTCGAGGCGTTCCTGCTGCGCGGGACCGCCCCCGAGCACACGCGCGACGTGGTCGACGAGCTCGGCGGCCTGATCGCGGCCGGCCATCTCGTCCTCCACTCGACCGACGACGACGTCCAGGCGGCCCTGGCGGACGCCGGCGCCGCCGGCGCGCTGGGCGATCCGGACGGCGATCTGGTCAACGTGGTGCTCAACAGCGGCAGCGCGAGCAAGGTCGACTACTACGCCGAGCGTCGTATCGAGCACACCGTCACGTTGCTCGAGGGCGGTGCCAGTGGCAACGAGCTCACCCTCACGATCGGCAACGACGCGCCGACCTCGGGCCAACCGAAGTACATCATCGGCCCCAACAACCCGTCCCTCGATGCTGGTGACAGTCTCGTGGACGTCAGCGTGTACGCGGCCCGGGGGGCATCGTTCACCACGACCCCGCCCTCCGAGGAGGGCCTGCCGGCCGCCACCGGGACCGAGCTCGGGCGCAGCGTCCACGACGGCTGGGTACGACTGGCGAGCGGCGAATCGCGGACGCGGACCTACACGTGGGTCACACCCGACGCCTGGCGGATCACCGACGACGGCCTCCACTACGAGCTGCTCTTCCAGGGGCAGACCGTGATCCGACCCACGCAAGTGACCCTGGGGATCCGGATGCCGGACGGGACCGCTCCATCCGCCCTCCCCGAGGGGGCGAACCTGGTGGATGACACGGTGGTGTGGTCGGGCGAGGTCCGGGGCGAGGACGTCCACCTCCAGCTGCGGCTCGAGCGGGATACCCGCCCCGATCCACCCGGGTCCTGAGTCCCGGCGTGGTCGCGACCGCTGGTGTTCTGCGGCCACATCGCTACCGTCAGGGGAGAAGCTGTCCGTCGCGTGAGATCGGGGCCGACTATGCGGCACACCTTCCTCGGGGCACTGGCGGTGAGCGTGCTCCTCCTCCTGCCGGGCGTGGCCGGCGCACAGGATGTCGACGACCCTTGCTACGTCGACCCGACCTCCGTCGAGTGCCTCGGCGTCGGCGGGGCTGACGATGGCGAGGTCAGCGCTGATGACGGGGAGGTCGTCGCTGACGACGGTGAGCCACTGGACGTCGAGGTGCTCGGGGAGGCCCTCGACCGTGGTGGTGCTGCCCCCGCCGGGATCCTCGGCGTGACGGGCCTGGACGCCGGTGTCTTCGGCGGGCTCGTCGTCGTGCTCCTGACGGCCGGGAGCGCGCTGCTGGTGGTCACCCGCCGACGCCGGTCGGCGTAGCTCGCCGGATCAGCTGACCGACCGACCTCCACGCCAGCGGGGGTGGTCGCGGTACCGCTCGCGCAGCGTGGGGTTGGCGCGGTCCGCGGCGGACACGATGGGCGCATCGACCGGCCACGCGACGGCGAGGTCCGGGTCGTCCCACGCGACCGCCCGCCTGTCGACCTCCGGGGTCCAGTACCCGCCCACGTCGTAGACGTAGTCCATGTCGGTCACGGTGCAGAAGCTGTTGGCCAGCCCGTCGGCGACGAACAACCGCACCCGCTCACCCGGCGCGTCACCCAGGGTGAAGGTCGCCACCTCACCGAACGTCGGGCTGTCCGGCCGGACGTCGGCGATGGCGCAGAACGCGGTGCCCCGGACGACGTAGACCAGCTTGTCCCACGGCTCGGCGTGGAAGCCGCGCAGGACCCCCGGGCCACTACGTGAGTGGTTGCCCTGACGGAGGACCGGCTCGCGGCCGAGCGCCTCGGCCAGTTCAGCGATCTGGTAGGTCTGGCGGAAGAAGCCACGCTCGTCACCGAAGGTGTCCCACCGCACCACGAGCAGCCCCTCGATGGGCGTGGTCTCGACGGGCACGGTGGAACCTTCCGGCGGTGCGGGACGGGGAACGCTACCCGTCCTCCAGACGCCGGAGACGCAGCGCGTCGCTGTCGGGGCGAGGGTGCGGGTCAGCCACGGGATCGCCATGCCGGCCGCCTCGACGGCGCTCTTGCACGCCCGCAGCACCCGGTCCTGGGTCGAACGCACGCTGCGGATGTCCGGCAGGGTCCCGCAGGATCGCCCCGGCCGCGTCGCTGAAGTCAGCCGGTTGCTCCTCGTCCACGCGCGCTCGCCCCCTCTCGCTGAGCGAAGCCAGCCCCTCCGATGCCCACCGCTCTCCTCCAGGCTCGTCCGTCCGGCGCTCGAGTTCCAGATCCGGGACACGTGTCCTGGGACAAGACGACGTCGTGGGCGGATACTCGGTGGAGGGCGGCAGCGGGGGGTGGGTAGGGGCACGGTGGGGGCACGAGTGCAGCATCGCGGTACACCGAGGCACAAGCGGGACGTGCACTGGCTGATGACCTACGCCCTCGGCCTCGCCTTCTCGGAGCCGAGCGACGCGGCCGCGTGCGCCCAGATCCTCGCGGTGACCGCGGACCAGGGCTTCCTCGCGGAGGCACGGGCGCGGCTCCCGGCAGCCACCTTCGCCGATCCGGGCAGTCGATGGCGAGCGGAGCAGCTGCTCAACCGCGCCGCTCGGTCGGCCCCACCCCCGGCCCAGGTCGGATCGTTGGCGGTCCGAGGGCGGTGAGGGCTCCGGCCCCCGGCCGGGATCGTCCCCCACGCGTGCCCGGCTGACGGACCAGCGTCGTGTGCCTCGGGGGTTGTGCGATGGTGTCGCGGTCGTGCCGTAGGTTTGCGGCTGCCGGTCCGTCGCCGGCTCCCGTACCTCCGGAACGAGCCTCGGTGCCCCGCACCAGGCGCGGCCGGAGCGCCCCGCATCGCGCACAGGACCACCCGTGACCGACTACCGCGCCGCCTCGATCAGCGTCCTCAAGGGACTCGAGGGGGTCCGCAAGCGTCCCGCCATGTATATCGGCTCGACCGACGTACGCGGCCTCCACCATCTGGTGTGGGAGGTCGTCGACAACGCCGTGGACGAGCACCTGGCCGGCCACGCCCGGTCGATCACCGTGCGCCTGCTGGCCGACGGCGGTGTCGAGGTGACCGACGACGGGCGCGGCATCCCCGTCGACCTGCACCCCACCGAGAAGGTCCCCGCGGTCGAGCTCGCGCTGACGGCGCTGCACGCGGGTGGCAAGTTCGATCAGCAGGCCTACGCGGTGTCGGGTGGCCTGCACGGGGTCGGCGTCTCGGTGGTCAACGCCCTGTCGCGCCGCACCGAGGTCGAGGTCACCCGGGACGGGTACCGCCACACCATCGCGTTCGAACGCGGCCCCCGGGTCGAGGAGCTGGCCAAGGCCGGCAAGAAGCGCGGGTCCGGCACGCTCGTGCGGTTCTGGCCCGACACCGACGTCTTCGAGACCACCGAGCTGCGCTTCGAGACCGTCATCGAGCGTCTCCGCGAGACGGCCCTCCTCAACCCGGGCCTCGAGATCATCGCGATCGACGACCGCGACGGCCGCTCCGAGAGCTTCCACTACACCCGCGGCCTCGCCGACTTCGTCGAGCGGCTTCTGTCGGGCAAGGACGCGCTGACCGCGCCCATCGTCGTCGCCGACGAACGGGAACACGAGGGCCGCAAGGTCGCTCTCGACGTGGCGTTCACCTGGTCCGACGGGTTCCACGACGACCGCATGCGCAGCTACGTCAACATCGTGCGCACCGCCGACGGCGGCACCCACGAGGAGGGCTTCCGCCGGGCGCTGACCGCGACGCTCAACAAGTTCGGGCGCGACTCGGGTGCGCTGCTGAAGAAGGACCCCAACCTCACCGGCGACGACGTGCGCGAGGGTCTCGTCGCGGTGGTCTCGCTCAAGCTCCCCGACCCGCAGTTCGAGGGGCAGACCAAGGGCCGGCTCGGGTCGACCGTCGCCCGCGCCTACGTCGAGCAGGTGGTCACCGAGGCGCTGACCGCCTGGCTCGCCAAGCACAAGGCCAAGGGCCGCCAGATCATCAAGCGCGCCGCCGTCGCCGCCAAGGCACGCCAGGCAGCCAAGGCGGCCCGCGACCTGACGCGACGCAAGGGCCTCCTCGACACCCAGTCGGCCGGCCTGCCCGGGAAGCTCGCCGACTGCACCTCGCGCGATCCGTCCGAGACCGAGCTGTACGTGGTCGAGGGTGACTCGGCCGGCGGCTCGTCCAAGCAGGCGCGCGACCGCCACACCCAGGCCATCCTGCCCCTGCGCGGCAAGGTGCTCAACGTCGAGAAGGCCCAGCTCTCCAAGGTCCTCGAGAACGCCGAGATCCAGGCGCTGGTCAAGGCCGTCGGCACCGGGGTCGGGGACGCCTACGACCACGACCGCCTGCGCTACGACAAGATCGTGTTGATGGCCGACGCCGATGTCGACGGCGGTCACATCACCACCCTGCTGCTGACCTTCTTCTACCGCCTGTCGCCACGGCTGATCGAGAAGGGCCACCTCTACCTCGCCCAGCCGCCGCTCTACCAGCTGCGCAAGGGCGGCAAGGTCGCCTACGCCATGAGCGACAAGGAGCGCGACACGCTCCTGCGCACCGAGTTCAAGCGCAACACCAACGTCGAGGTGCAGCGCTTCAAGGGGCTCGGTGAGATGGACGCCGAACAGCTGTGGGCCACCACCATGGACCCGGGCCGACGCACCCTGCTGCGGGTCAACATCGAGGACGCCGCCCGCGCGGACGAGCTGTTCGTCCTGCTGATGGGCAACCAGACCGACCCGCGTCGGGACTGGATCGTCTCCAACGCGAAGTTCGCCGAGAACGTGGACGTCTGATGGCACGCCGTACCGAAGAACCCACCGCCAGCGTCGGCCAGGTGCTCGACGTCTCGCTCGAGTCGAGGATGGAGCAGGCCTTCCTCGACTACTCGATGTCGGTCATCGTGGGACGCGCCCTGCCCGACGTGCGCGACGGGCTCAAGCCCGTGCAGCGCCGCATCCTGTACTCGATGTGGGAATCGGGCCTGCGCCCGGACCGCCCCTACCGCAAGTGCGCGTCCGCCGTCGGTGAGGTCATGAAGACCTACCACCCCCACGGCGACAGCTCGATCTACGACGCGCTGGTGCGCATGGCCCAGGACTTCGCCACCCGCGAGCCGCTGGTCGACGGTCACGGCAACTTCGGCTCCATCGACGGCGACCCGCCGGCCGCCATGCGCTACACCGAGGCGCGCCTGTCGCCGTTGGCGATGGAGCTGCTGGCCGGCATCGACGAGGAGACCGTCGACGAGGTCGAGAACTACGACGGCTACGCCACCGAGCCGGTGGTGCTGCCGGCGCGGTTCCCCAACCTCCTGGTCAACGGGGCGTCCGGCATCGCGGTCGGCATGGCGACCAACATCCCGCCGCACAACCTCGGCGAGACGATCGACGCCACGCTGCACCTGCTGCGGCGTCCCGACGCGACCGTCGACGACCTGATGAAGCACGTCCCGGCGCCCGACCTGCCGGGGGGCGCCAGGATCGTCGACGGCCCGGGGATCAAGGACGCCTACGTGTCCGGCCGCGGCGCCATCACCGTCGAGGCCGTCGCTTCGACCGAGATGCGCACCGGCAACCTGCCCCGCATCGTCATCACCGAGATCCCCTACCAGGTCAACAAGTCCGCCCTGCTCGAGCGGATCGCCGCCCTCGTGGCGACCCGCAAGCTCGAGGCGATCCGTGACCTGCGGGACGAGTCGTCACGTGACGGCATGCGCATCGTCATCGAGCTCAAACGCGGCGAGGACCCCGCCGCCGTGCTGGCCAAGCTGCACAAGCTGACCGACCTGCGCACCAACTTCAACGTCAACCTCGTCGCGCTCGTCGACGGCGCGCCCCGGACCCTGGGCCTGCGGGACGTGCTGCTGCACTACATCGCCCACCAGCGCGAGGTGCTGACCCGCCGGACGGCCTTCCGGCTGCGTCGCGCCCGCGAGCGGGCGCACGTCCTCGAGGGGTTGCTGCTCGCCCTCGACCACCTCGACGAGGTCATCGCCCTGATCCGCGGCAGCGCGTCGGCGGCCGACGCTCGGGAGGGCCTCCAGAGCCGCTTCGGGATGTCCGAGGTCCAGGCCCAGGCCGTCCTCGACATGCAGCTGCGCCGCCTGGCGGCGCTGGAGCGTGCCGCGCTCGAGGACGAGTACCAGCAGCTGCAGGAGACCATCAGCGGCCTCGAGGCCATCCTCGGCGACCAGGACGTGCTCGACGGCGTGCTGACCGAGGAGCTCAAGGAGCTCAAGCGCGTCCACGCGACGCCTCGCCGCTCGCGCCTGGTCGCCGCCGGCATCGAGGCCGAGGACCTGCTCGCTGGCGGGTCCCAAGCCGGGTTCGAGGCCCAGGAGGTGACCGTGATGGTCACCCGGGGCGGCTACCTCAAGCCGATGGCCCGCCGACGCACCACCCCCACCCACAAGCACCCGAACGACCCGGTCGTGGCCGTGGTCCGTGCGACCACCGACGACACCCTGCTGCTGGTCGACGCGACCGGTCAGGGCCACCGTGTCGGCGTCGGCGACGTGCCGGTGGTCAAGCCCTCGCAGCGCGGCACCCACGTGGGCGGGCTGCTCGGTGGCGGTCCGAACGCCCCGCTGGTCGGCGCCGTCCCGCTCTCCGACGAGGCCGGGCTGACCCTCGTGACCGTCTCCGTCGCAGGACAGGTCAAGCGCACGGCGCTCAGCGAGTTCGCCGAGGCGCGACAGCGGTCGCTCCAGGCTGCCGGCGTCAAGGCCGGCGACACGATCGCGGCCGTCACGCTCGCGCGTGACGGGGACCACCTGCTCGTCGCCCACGACCGTGGGCAGGTCGCCCGGTTCGCGGCCGACGACGCACGGATCATGGGGCGCAGCGCCGCTGGCGTCGCCGGTCTGGACGTCCCCGCCGGCGCCCACGTGGTCAGCCTCACCACGGTGCCCGGGGGTACCGACGAGGGCGAGGTGCTGACCATCGGCACGGACGGGACGGCCAAGCGCAGCCCGCTCGAGGACTACCCGGTCAAGGGCCGCGGCGGCAAGGGCGTCAAGGCGGGTCCCGACGGCCTGGTGTGGTGCGGCGTCGCAGCGGACCTGCACCTCGGCGGGGACACCCCCCAGCGGCTGCGCCCCGTCGACGTCGCCGAGGCCCGTCGCAGCGGCCGCGGCCTGACCCTCGAGACCCCGCCCGCCGGGCCGGGTGCGGCCGAGGTCGAGACCACCGCGCCGTCGTAGGCTCGCGACGCCCGACCGCGAGCCCACGTCGGCCGGCGAACGCACGGCGCCCCCGACGTCGGGGGCGCCGTCAGTTCAGCGATCGGTCACTCTGCGAAGATCATCTCGGCGAACTCCTCGCACGTCGACCACGGCGCCAGCGGCGCCAGCGGAACGACGGCGGCGTTCGCGCGCGTCCAGAGCATCTCGCCGGCCGTGCCGATGTGCAGCCTGTCATGGTGGGCGTGCAGCGGCACGGGCCGTCCCGCAGCGAGCAGCCGGCAGTGCTTGTAGCCGATGGGCTCACCCGTGTCATCGAACTCGATGCCGGTGACGAGCAGGTGGCCGTGTGGCGGCGTTTCCTCGGCCTGCGCGACGCCGAGTGACGCGCCGAGTAGGCCGAGCGATACGACGAGGGTGGTGACCTTCTGCGTGCGCTTCACGCGTGTTCCCCTTGTCCTGCAGGCACAGGCGATCGACCTGCACCCGCCCGATGCGTGGCTCCCCCGCGCTCCCAGGATGCAGGCGCGTACGGCCGAGGTCCAGGGTGCGGGAGCCACCGGCGCGCACCGCGACATCCGCCTTGCGCAGCCCGAGGCCGCCCTTGACCCGGACCGCACCTCGCGTTCTCACCGCCGGCGTCGCGGCCGCGGTCTGACCCTCGAGACCCCGCCCGCCGGGCCGGGTGCGGCCGAGGTCGAGACCGCAGCGCCGTCGTAGGCTCGCAGGGACCCGCACCGACGATCACCGGAGTTCGCGTGTCCGAGGACCCGCTCCTGCAGCGCCGTACCGGCGAGATCGCCATCGAGACCGAAGCGGCAGCCCGCCGATCGGGTCTCGTGCGCTGGTACAGCGACGAGAAGGGCTACGGCTTCCTCACCCCCGACGACGGTGGTGAGGACGTGTTCGTGCGCTACTCCGCGATCGAGGGCGACGGCTTCCGCAGCCTGACCGAGGGCCAGAAGGTGACGTTCGTCACCGGTTCCGACGGCCGCGGCCCCCGCGCCAGCGCCGTCCGCTGCGACTGACGTCGAGGTCGACCGGCATCAGGTGCCGCGTCGTCGGTGCGCCGCGCACGTCCATGTCACGCAGCGCACGGAGGACCTCGAGGTCACGGGCATCGAGCCGGGTGCGTTGCACCATCTGCTCGTCCCACGCGGCGTAGCGCACGACCTCGGTGAAGCGCTGCGGCTCCAGAGCATCCTGGTGCAGGTCCCACCGCCGGGCGCCGGTGCGCCGGCGGATGCGTCGTGCCTCGCGCATCCCGGCGAGGAACCGCTCGACGTGGGTCTCGTCGATCACCCAGCTCCGGGTGACCACGGTCGGCCCTCGGACCTCGACCCGGAGGTGCTCGTCGAGGACCTCGAGCCCGGCGGAGCGGGGTTCCTCGACACGACCGAGCACCGGCAGGTCGAGCCGCAGCGCCACCATCCCGAGGATCAGGGTGATCGCCGTCGCGACGGCGACCGCCATGCCCGACCCGGTCCGCTCGGCCAGCGCACCCGCCAGGAAGGCCCCGACGGGCTGGATACCGACCACCAGGGCGTAGAGGCTGACCACGCGGCTGCGCACCCAGGTCGGCGCCATCAGTTGCACAGTGGCGTTGAGGGTGATCAGGACCCAGACCCAGGCGAGCCCGGCCAGCGACATCCCGGCACCGGCCGTGACCCCGTTCGGCGCCAGACCGAGGGTCACCCCGCCGACGCCGAACAGCAGGATCGACGCGGGCACCATCCGTGCACCGAGCCGGATGCGGGCCCGCTCCCGCGTGGCCACACCGACGAGCGCGCCGGCGCCCATGCAGCCCCAGATCAACCCGTAGGCGGCACCGCCGAGGCCGAGGTCGACCACCACCGGTGCCAGCAACGCCTGCACCGACGCGGCGGTGAGGGTGAACACCGCCGTGACCACCAGCAGGATCCGGATGTCGCGGGTGAAGCGGGCGTAGCGGACCCCGACCGCCGTGGCCCGCAGCAGGTGACGACGTGACTGCCCGACCACCCGTTCGACCTGGTCGCGCGGCAGGGTCAGCAGCACCGCGACCACCACGAGGAACGACAGGGCGTTCAGCCCGAAGGAGGCCGAGACCAGCCCCGCCGCCACGAGCAGACCACCGAGCGCAGGACCGACGGCGCGGGCGACGTTGAAGGCGCCGGAGTTGAGCGTGATGGCCTGCGGCAGCAGCGGCCGCGGGACGAGGTCGGGCACCAGGGTCTGGAACGCCGGCATGGCGATCGCCGTCCCGGATCCGAGCAGGAGGGTGAGCGCGAGCAGGAGGGTGGGTGTCAGGGCCCCGACGCCCGCGAGGACGGCCATCGCCGCGACCGACGACGAGCCGATGAGGTTGCCGACGATCAGCAGCGTGCGCCGATCGACGACGTCGGCCAGCGCGCCAGCCGGCAGGGTCAGCAGCAGACGGGGCAGCAGGAGGAAGGTGGTCACGAGGCTGACCATGAACGCCGAGCCGGTCAGCTCGAGCATGAGCCACGGTGCCGCGGTCATCTGCAGGAACGTGCCGAGGTGGCTGACCACGGCCGCGGTCCAGATGCGGCGGTAGGCGGGCACACGCAGCGGCGCCAGCGTGGGCACCGGCACCTCGGGAGCCGATGCCGTGCTGGCGTCAGCGCCAGGGTCGGTACGCACGGGCAACCTCTCACCCGCGCAGCGACGAGCCCACGGGACCTCCCCCAGCACAACGCCGTCGGCGGGTGCGGGCTTCCGCGCCGCCTGCCCGTCCGGCGGTGTCCCCGCCTCCGCCGGCCCCGTCAACCGGCCAGGGGCTTCGGCGGTACGTGGAGCAGATCGTGGCGACGCCGCCAGATCTCGGGGTCGACGGCCTCGACGTACAGGGCCAGTGGGGTGCCGTCGGGGTCGCTGACGTGGAGGGTGTGCAGCAGCCCGTCGTCGGTCGCACCCTCGACGTGCACGCCGGCCTCGTCGAGCCGCCGGCGCAGCGCGTCGAGGTCCGCACGACCCTCGCCGATGCGGATCCCGAGCCGGGCCGGTCCGACGGTGACCTGCGGACGGGGGGCCGCGTCGAGATCGGCCGTCACGAGCACCAGTTCCAGGGGCGCACGACCGCTGCCGAGCGCCACGCCGGACGCGCCGACCGGCCCGCGGACCCGCCAGCCGAGCAGCTCGGTGTAGAAGCGCTGCGCGCGGTCCAGGTCACGGACGTGGAGGACGACGTGACCGAGCTCAGGGGACAAGGGGGGCTCCAGGCTGGAGTCAGGGAGGACGACGGTCCTCAGGGTAGGCGCGCGCATCACACCACACCGTCCGCTGTGGCACGCTGTACCTGAGCCGTCGGGGGGCGGCGCGCGACCAGGGGGGGCATCGCCTCCCGGGGGTGGGAGCAGGGTGACCGCGTACGACGGGCGTGACGACGGGTTCGGGGCGACGCTCGCCGCGGCCCGGTCGGGCGATGCCGGCGCGTGGTCCCGCCTCTACCACGAGGTGGCCCCCATCCTGATCGGCTACCTGCGCGTCCAGCGCTTGCCCGACCCCGAGGACGTGGCCGGCGAGGTCCTCCTCGAGGTCGTCCGGGACCTGCACCGCTTCGATGGCGACGCGCGGGGGTTCCGCTCCTGGGTGCTCGCCATCGCCCACCACCGCCTCCTCGACGCGCGGCGGCGTGACGCGCGGCGCCCCGTGACCAGCGTGCCGTGTGCCGACCTCGAGCCGCGCCCGGGACGTGACGACACGGAAGCGGCGTGCCTGGCGCACGTCGGCCTCAGCGAGCTCGAGCCCGCGCTCGACACCCTCACGCCCGAGCAGCGCAGCGTCCTGCTGCTGCGGGTGGTGGGTGACCTTTCGATCGCGGAGGTCGCGGGCATCGTGGGCAAGCGACCGGGGGCGGTCAAGCAGCTGCAGCGGCGGGCCGCCCAGGCGATGCGGCTCGCCCTCACCGCCGAGGCGGTCGACGACCCCGACGCCGATGCGCTTCCTGCGCTCGTGGCGTTCGCTCACCGCTCGACACGTGACGGAAGGGCTGGCCTCGACGCTCACGGTGTCGGACAGACGGTGCGGTGATGGACCAGGAGCGTGTGGCGCAGCTGGCGCGGGAGCTCGGCGATGCCGAGCTCGCCGAGCGGCTCGTGTCCGCACGCGCTGCCGTGGTCCGACCGGTGCCCGACGACGTCGCCCGGCGCCACCTGCGCGCGGTGACGCTCGCCGCCAGCACGACCGCGGCCGGTGCGGCCTCGGTGACCACGGCCTCCAGCGCTGCCGCCGCGACGGGCGCCGGGGCGGCCGCCTCCGTCGGCGGCATCGCCGCCGGCAGCACGGCCCTCGGTTCCATCGGCGCCCTCAAGATCGGCGTGGCCGCCTTGGCCACCGCTGTCGTGACCGCGGGGGGCCTCGGCGCCACGGGCAACCTGCCCGAACCCGCACAACGCGTCGTCGACGAGCTCTCGGGCCGGGCGGACGCCGAGAACGGGGACGCCGGGGGTGCGGACGACGAGACGCGGTCCGGGCAGGACACCGGGTCGGTGCCCGAGGACAGCACGGGACGACGGACCGGACCGCCGGAGCCCGCCGGGACGCGCGATCCGGGACACACCGAGCGCGAGGAACCCGCCGACGACGTGGCGCGGGATGACGACGTGGCGCGGGATGACGACGCAGCCGAGGCGCCGACGGGGACACCGCCGCCTGACCGCGATGCCGTCGGCGACGCGCCATCGGAGCTGACACCGAACCTGCCGACGACGCCCGGGACCCCGCCGGCCCCGAGCCCTGGCGGTGGCACGGACGAGACGACCAGTGCACCGGGGGACGACGCCGGCGGGCCCCCGGGTGGCGCGGACGATGCCCCCGAACGGCAGACGGACGCGCCGGGCAAGGCCGCCGACCCGGACGCGTCCTCGCCGGGTGCCCCCGAACCCGGCGGCCCCGGGGCCGGGGCGCCGGGCCGGGCAGGTGGGGGACTCGCCGAGTCCGACACGGCAGGCCCGGAGCCGGCCGGGGACATCGCCCCCGTGGGTGACCGCACGAGCACTGGCCCCCCTGCCGCGAACCGCGCCCCGTCGGGCGACGCGGCACCGGACGACCTGGCATCGGCCGACGAGCCACCCGGCGTGGGCCGCTGACACGGCCTCGGGCTCACCCGATGCGAGGCAGGTCCTGTTCGAGCGTCGCGACCTCACCGAACAGGTCGCCGTGCTCGGCGACACGTTCGCGGACGCTGTCGAGATCGTGGACGAGGGCACCCTCCTCGGCCCCGACCGCGTCACCGACCTCGTCCCAGGTGAGGGGTGTGGACACGGTCGGTCGCGGTCGGGCGCGCAGCGAGTAGGCGCACACCGTGGTCTTGGTCAGGTGGTTCTGGTACCAGTCGATCAGCACCTTCCCCGGGCGCAGCGTCTTGGTCTGCTTGGAGACCACCAGGTCGGGGTGCCGGTCCTCGAGCAGCCTGGCCACCGCCTCGGAGAACGCCCGGGTCCGGGCGTAGGTCATCGACGGGTCGTGCAGCGGGACGTAGACCTGCAGCCCCTTCGAGCCGGAGGTCTTGGCGACGGCGGTCAGGCCCAACCCGTCGAGCACCTCACGTATCCGCAGGGCCACCTCGGCGCAGGTGCGCACGTCGGCCGGTGCTCCAGGGTCGAGGTCGAACACGACCGCCGTCGGCACCGTGGTGTCCGGGGCCGCCCCCATCGTCACGTGCAGCTCGAGCGCGCCGAGGTTGGCCGCCCACGCCAGCGCCGCCACCTCGGCGAGGTCGCAGTGATCCACGACCTTCTCCCGACCCTCCCGGCCGAGCTGGACGGTGCCGAGCCAGTCCGGCGCGTGGGACGGGCAACGCTTCTCGAAGAACCCCTCGGCCTCGACCCCGTCGGGGAAGCGCTTCAGGGTGACCGGCCGGGCGGCGAGGTGGGGCAGCATCACCTCGGCGACATCGACGTAGTAGCGGAGCACCTCGGCCTTGGTGGTGCCGGTGGCGGGGTAGAGCACCTTGTCGAGGTTGGAGACCGACAGCTCCCGCTCGCCGACGCGGACGGTGGTTCGGGTCCCGGCCACGATCGGCCTCAGGCCGACTCGGCGGACGACCCACCGTCGCGTGAGGCCGCCAGGGACGCCTCGAGCGCCGCGACCAGGTCGACCACGTCACCGGCCTCGCGCTCGAGCTCCGGAGCCGCCGTGATGTCCTCGCCGGCCGCCTTGCGCTCGATCAGCTCCAGGAGCTGGTCCCGGTGGGTGTCGCGGTAGCGCTCCGGCTCCCAGGCCACGGTCATCGACTCGATGAGCTGGCCCGCCATGGCCAGCTCGCGGTCGGTCGGCTGGACGTCCTCCCCCGGCAGGCCGTCGAGCTGCTCGGTGGGGATGACCTCGTCGTGGTAGACGACCGTCGAGACCGCGAGCGCGTCACCGACCGGCCGGATGATGGCCAGGTGCTGCTTCGTGCGCAGCACGAACCGTGCGACGGCGGCCTTGCCCGACTCGCGCATCGCCGTGTGCAGGAGGGCGTACGGCTTGGCCGCCGTGTCGCCGGGGACGAGGTAGTACGACGAGTCGTAGTAGAGCGGCTCGATCTCGGCGAGCTCCACGAAGTCCTCGATCTCGATGGCCCGCGACGACTCCGGCGCCAGAGCCTTGAGCTCATCGGGTTCGAGCACCACGTACCGATCCGGCGCGATCTCGTAGCCCTTGACCATCTGATCGCTGGTGACCTCCTCGCCGTCGGCGGCGGCCACCTTGCGGTACCGCACGCGGGAGGCGTCCTCGCGGCGCAGCTCACGGAAGCGCACGTTCCTGCGGTCCACCGCGGTGACCAGCTTCACCGGGATGTTCACCAGCCCGAAGCTGATGGCGCCGCTCCAGATCGCTCGTGCCACCTCGACCACCTCCGTGCGACGGACCGTAGCGTCGGACACGCCCCGCGACGAGGGACCGTCAGTCCGAGGCGCCCACCGTGTCCTCGGCGTCGAGCAGCACGTCGCCGGCGGCGATGTCGTCGCGCAGCCCGAGCCAGACCGGCTGACGGAGCCTGCCCTCACCGGTCAGCCCCCGGTAGCGGACCGTGCCCACCAGCGAGGGGACCACGAAGCGGGCATCCTGCCCCGCGATGTCGGTCGCGAACGGGGAGCGGTCGGCCGCCTCGAGCCGGCCCTTGAGGTCCTCGCCGGCCCGGCCGGCGAGGCCGGAACCGACCGCGCCGAGCACCTGCAGCCTGCCGTCAGCATCGTGGGCACCGACCACCACCGCACCGATCCGTGAGCTGGTCACGCCGCCGGGTCGTTCGCCACCCTCCGGCCGCCAGGCACCGATGACCACGTCACGGCGGTGGGCGAACGGCAGCTTGATCCAGTCGTTCGAGCGTGCCCCCGGCCGGTAGGTGCTGCCGAGCCGCTTGCTGACGACCCCCTCGTCACCGCGCGCGGCCGCGACCTCGAGCAGCTGGGCCACGTCGTCGGTGGCGGGCGGGACCTGGATGCGGCCGCCGTGGAGGCCGAGCTGCTCGAGCATGGCGCGGCGGTCCTCGACGGGCTCGTCGAACACCGCACGCCCTCGGCAGATGAGGACATCGAAGATCACGTAGAGGACGGGCGACTCGGCCGCGGCCCGCCGCACCCGGGTGGGGTCACGCAGCTGCAGGCGCGGTTGGAGCCGGGAGAAGGATGCCGCGCCGTCGTCGTCGAGCACGATGACCTCGCCGTCGAGGACCGTGGGACCGTCGACGCGCGTGGCCAGGTCGGCGAGCTCGGGGTAGGAGACGGTCACGTCGGCGCCGCTGCGGGAGCGCAGGACCAGCCCGCCGTCACCGTCGAGGTGGGCGAGCACCCGGGCGCCGTCCCACTTGATCTCGTGCAGGAAGCCCTCGGTGACGTCGGAGACCCGGCCGGCCGTGGCCAGCATGGGCCGCAGCCTCGCCGTCGCCTGCACGTCCGCTCCCTCGTCCCGCCCGTCACGGGTGACGCTAGCCTCCACCGGCCCACGACCGAGGCCGGCCGCGGAGGAGGTCCGCCCCGTGCTCGCCGACGACCGCTCTGGGCTCCCTGCCGGCCTGCGGCGCGTGGCCGACGCCGACGCCGACGGGCTGATCGCCCTCGTCGTCGCGGCGTTCGAGGAGTACCCCGGGTGCGTGCTCGACCTGCCCGGCATCGACGACGATCTGCCCACCCCGGGGACGACCGCGGCACAGCGCGGCAGCCCCTGGTGGGTCGTCGAGATCGACGGACGGATCGTGGCGTCGATCGGCGCCGGGCCGCTGGACCGACGTGCATGCGTCGAGCTCAAGCGTCTGTACGTCGACCGCGACCACCGCGGTCGCGGCCTCGCGACCCGCCTGATCGAGGTCGTGGAGCGCCACGCGGCCGGCCTCGGCGCGACGAGCGTGGAGCTGTGGTCCGACACCCGGTTCGCCGCCGCGCACCACCGCTACGAGCAGCTCGGCTACCAGCGGACCGGCGAGGAGCGCCAGCTGCACGACCCCTCCGACACCACCGAGTACCGCCTCGTCAAGCCGATCACGCCCGCTGCTGCCGACGTGACGATCGGCTGGGACGGCCCCCACGGGGCCGAGGTGGCCAGCCTCACCGCGCTGCCCGACGGGTGGGCGCTCGCGGCGGACCTCCCCGACCGCGAGGTGACCATCACGGTCGAGGTCGACGGGTCGTGGCGGACCCGGCGAGCCGAGGTCGACGCGGATGGTTCGGTCCGCCGGCTGACCAGCGACGGTGCCGGCACGTGGTGGCGTGACGGGCACGAGGCCCCGGCCCTGGCCGGCGCCACCGACGTCGACGTGGAGGTCAGCCCGCTGACCAACACCCTGCCGATCCGCAGGCTGCTCGCCGCCGGGCAGGAGGACGCGGAGGTGGCCGCCGCCTGGGTCCGCGTCCCCGGTGACACGGTGCAGCGGCTCGACCAGCGCTACACCCGGACGGGCAGGCGCACCTGGCGCTACCGCTCGACCACCGGCTTCGAGGCGGACCTCACGGTGGACGAGCACGGCCTCGTCGAACGCTACGGCGAGGTCTGGCACCGGACCTGACCTCGCAGGTGGCGGCCCATCACCGGGCACGTCGGTGCCGGCACGTAGGCTGCCGTCGGGGCGCGCCCGACGGCGCAGGCCCGACCGACGAGCCCGACCCGACGAGCGAGGGACCCGTGCGAGGCGACCGTGGCTGAGGATCCGACCGCGCCACCGCTGGTCGGTCGCGTGCTCGGCACGGAGGACGCCACCCCCCTGGAGTTCTGGGTGGCGGTCGCGCCGGACCAGTTCCTCCAGCTCGACGACGTCGTCGCGTTGCGTCGGACCCCGCCGGGCGGGCCCCCGGTACGGATCTACGGCCTCGTCAGCCAGGTCCGCGCCCGGCACGAGGGGGCCCGTTTCGACTCCGACGTGTTCCTGATCGAGGACGGGGTGCTGCCGGCCGAGGTGTCCGAGGCGGCCCAGGTCCTCGCGACACGGTTCGAACCCGAGGTGTTCGTCCCACCGCTGCCCGGCCAGGCGGTCGTCAAGGCGGTCGGCGACGACCGCGACCAGGCCCTCTTCTTCGACGGCATGGAACGCCAGCTGCCGGCGGGGCTGACCCGCGACGGCCAGCGCGTCGTGCTCGACCTCGACTTCCTCGACGGCACCCGTGGCGCGCACGTCAACATCTCCGGGGTGTCCGGGGTGGCGACCAAGACCACCTACGCGACCTTCCTGCTGCACGCGCTGTTCACGTCCGGTGTGCTCGGGGCGGCCCACAACGCCAAGGCGCTCATCTTCAACGTCAAGGGCGAGGATCTGCTCTTCCTCGACCACGAGAACGCCAAGCTCGACGACACCTCGCGGGCGCGCTACGAGCTCCTCGGCCTGCCCGCCACGGCGTTCCGCTCGGTGGAGATGTGGGCACCGCCGCGGCGCGGCGCGGACAACGCCGCGCCGGACACCGGCGCACGCCGCGAGGGCATCGGCTCGTTCTTCTGGACCCTCGAGGAGTTCTGCCGCGACGGGCTGTTGCCCTTCCTGTTCGCCGACGCCGGGGACGACCGCCAGCAGTACACGATGGTCGTCGACAACGTGACCGCCCGCCTCCAGCGCGACGCGGTGCCGACCGGGGACGGCGCGGTACGCCTCGAAGGCGTCACCTGCCGCACCTTCCGCGAGCTGATCGACGTCGTGCGCGAGCGGCTCGAGTCGGAGGACGAGGCCCCCCGGTGGGCGGGGCGGGCCGTCGGGGTCGGGACCATCAATGCTTTCGTGCGCCGTCTGTACGGCTCGCTGCGTCACGTCGAGGACCTCATCCGCGGCGACGTCGCCCGACCGGAGGCCCACCGGATCCGGCACGAGGCCCAGGTCACCGTGGTCGACATCCACCGGCTCAACGACCGTGCGAAGCGCTTCGTGGTCGGTGTGGTCCTGCGTCGCCAGTTCGAGGCCAAGGAGGCCTCGGGGAGCGCCGACCCCCTGACCTTCGTGGTGCTCGACGAGCTCAACAAGTACGCCCCGCGCGAGGGCTCGTCCCCCATCAAGGAGCTCCTGCTCGACATCGCCGAGCGCGGCCGCTCCCTCGGGATGATCCTGATCGGCGCGCAGCAGACCGCGTCGGAGGTCGAGCGTCGCGTCGTCGCGAACTCGGCGATCCGGGTGGTCGGCCGCCTCGACGCCGCCGAGGCGGGACGCGACGAGTACGGGTTCCTGCCCACCGCCTTCCGACAGCGGGCGACCATCGTCAAGCCGGGGACGATGATCCTGTCCCAGCCGGCCCTGCCGATCCCGCTGGTGGTCGAGTTCCCGTTCCCGTCGTGGGCGACGCGGCCCTCCGAAGCAGGGGCGGGACCCGCCACGGGCGACGACGGCATCGTGACCCAACCGGACGACCCCTTCGCCGGCCTGGACAGCCACACTGGAGCACCCGACGGCATGCCGTTCTGATCGCGACCTGAAGGACCAAGCGACCAGCGAGGAGCTGCGATGACCACCCACCCGAAGGACGAGGGTCCGGAGCCGTTCGTGCTCGACATCGACGAGGCGACGCTGATCAACGGCAACTTCCGCACGACGCTGTGGACCGGCACGAACCTGCAGCTGACGGTCATGGCCATCGCGCCGGGGGACGACGTCGGTCTCGAGGTGCACCACGACCGGGACCAGTTCCTGCGCATCGAGGTCGGACGCGGCCGGGTCCAGATGGGGCCGAGCGAGGACGACCTACCGCTCGATCAGGCCATCGAGGACGACTCGGCGATACTCGTCCCGGCCGGGACGTGGCACAACGTCACCAACACCGGGGACCGTCCCCTGCGCCTGTACGCCCTGTACGCCCCACCGGAGCACGCGCACGGCACCGTGCACCCCACCAAGGCCGACGCGGACGCCGACGAGCACCACCACTGAGCGACGCCAACGGGCTCCGAACCGGTTCAGGTACGGGCCTCGACGAGGCGCACCACCTCGGCGGCGCACCCCCAGGCGAGGGTGACGCCGGCGCCGCCGTGCCCGTAGTCGTGCACGACCACCGTCCCGGGGACGGTCCGCTCGTCGACCTCGAGGCGCACCGTCGGCCGCCCCGGCCGCAGCCCGACGGCCGCCCCGATCACCTCGGCGTCGGCCAGGGCCGGCGCGAGGGCGGTGCACCGCGCCAGGATGGCCGCCGTCACGTCGGGGTCGGGCACCAGGTCGCTGCGCCCCACCTCCAGGGTGCCCCCGAGCACCACGTCGTCGGTGCGGGGGTGCACGTAGGTGTAGCCGTCGGGGTGGTGCTGATCGCGCAGGCTCACGGTCAACCCCGGGTTGGTGGTGCGGACCACCTGACCTCGTACCGGGACCACGCTCGTGTCACCGACCAGGTCGCGTGCCCCGAGGCCGCTGCAGTGCACGAGGACGGGTGCGACGCCGGCGAGGTCCCGCAGGGACGTCAACCGAGCGCGGTGCAGCCGCCCGCCCGCCGCGGTGAACCGCGCGACGAGCCACGCGAGGTGGACGGGCATCTCGACGAGCGGTACCGAGAAGGCCAGCCCGTGGGCGTAGCCCGGGGGCAGCTGCTCCGGCCGGGCGTCCCGCACTCCGTCGACCGCGGCGGCCCACCAGGGGCGACCGGGAGGCTCGCGGTAGAGCATGACCGTGTCACGCAGCAGCACGCCGGCCGCGGGGTGGTCGCGGGCGGTCGCGCTCAGGACCTCGAAGGTGTGGCGCCCCCACACCGCCACGCGGTCCTGCGGGCCCACCTCGGTCGGGAACCACACGGCCGCCGCGACGTGGGAGGTGGTGTCGGAGACGGCGTCGGCGGTCACGATCGCCACCCGCCGGCCGGTGGCCTGCAGCGCGAGCGCCGCGCTGAGGCCGACGACGCCGGCGCCGACGACCACGACGTCGAGGTCGCGGCCGAGAGCCGGATCGGTACCGGACGGTGAAGGGTCCACGGCCCGAACCTAACGTGACGTCACCGTGTCCTGCGACCGCGGCCGCGCGACGGGATCCGGCGTCCGCGCCACCGGACCGGCGTGGCTAGCGTCACGGCGCCCGTCACCTCGCCCACGACCTCGGAGGGTCGACCCTGAGTCCGACGCGGCGCCGTCGCCTGATCCGGACCGTGCTCGTCACGGTGGCCGGGACGGTCGTGCTGACCACGTGCGCCGTCCAGGGCCTGCTGCCGCCCGAGGACCTGCTACCGACGAGGGGCGACGACCCGGTCGAGGATCCGGTCGAGGACCGCTCGGCGGTCGAGGAGACCGCGCCCCCCGAGGCCGAGCCGCGATGCACGCTGGCCGCCGAGGTCGACCCGGTGGCGCTGCGCGGGACCGACGGCAGCCTCGACGTGCCCGGCGCGGTCACCGCGGGGACCGAGTGCGTCGAGCAGGTCGTGCTCGTGGTGCCCGGCGACGCGGCGCTGGCGGCCATCGCCGCACCGCTCGCCGCGGCCGCGGGCGCGCCGCTGCTGATCGGCGACGAGGCGGAGCTCGCCGACGTGCTCGCGTCCCTCGGCGACCCCGAGGTCCGGCTGCTCGAGCGGACGGACGAGAGGGCGGACGCGGCGGCGGACGATGGGACCGGCGTCGCCGTCCGCGTCGCCGAGGAGCTCGGCGCGACCACCTTCGTCGCCGCACCCACCGACGAACCCAACCTCCTCGCCGGGGCGGGGCAGGTCGCGATCCGCACGGGTGCTGCCGTGCTGCCCGTCGACCGCGACGGTCCGCCGCCGCAGCTGCCCCCGGCCGCCGAGGTGGTGACGATCGGGGACCTCGGGGACCGGTTTCCCGACGCCGTCCCCGCCGAGGCTCCGTGGGAACTCGACGGTGACGGCGGTCCCGCCTGGCTCGTCGACCCCGCCGATCCGGCGGCGTTGCCGACGATCGTCCTCGCCGCGCTGCGCGGCGACGAGGTGGTCCCGGTGTCGGGTGGTGACCTGCTCGCCCGGCGGACGGTCGCCAGGGTGCGCGGCGCCGGGCTCGATGCGTCCTCGCTCGTCCCGGTCGGCACCTTCGCCGGGGACCCCGGCCGTGACGTCGTGCTCCTCGCGGAGGCGCCGCTCCTGCCGGGCGGGACGCTGCGCCACTTCGATGGCACGCGCATGGTGGCGCTGTACGGACGGCCCGACAGCACCGTCCTCGGCGCCCTCGGCGAGCAGGACCTCGATGCCACCTTCGAGCGGGTCCGCGAGGTGTCCGCCGGCTACGACGCCGACGGCCGCGAGGTCGTCCCGACCCTCGAGGTCATCGTCACGGTGGCCAGCGCGGAGGCCGGCGACGACGGCAACTACTCGCGCGTCACCCCGCCGGAGGAGTTCCGCGACCTCGTCGACCGCGCGGGCGAGGAGGGCATGCAGGTCATCCTCGACCTCCAGCCCGGCCGCACCGACTTCCTCACCCAGGCCCGGATCTACGAGGAACTGCTGCGAGAACCCCACGTCGGCCTCGCTCTCGACCCCGAGTGGCGGCTCGAACCCGATCAGGTCCACCTGCGCCAGATCGGCTCCGTCGACGCCGCGGAGGTGCAAGCGGTCGTCGACTGGTACGCCGAGCTCGCCCGGGACACGGGTGTGGCCGAGAAGCTGCTCGTGCTGCACCAGTTCCGGCTGTCGATGCTGCCGGACCGGGACACCATCGAGGCACCTCGCGAGGTCGCGGTCGTGATCCACATGGACGGTCAGGGGCCTCAGGGCACGAAGCTGGAGACCTGGCGGACGCTGACGGCGGGCGCCGAGGACCGGTGGCACTGGGCGTGGAAGAACTTCTACGACGAGGACCCCGTCGTCGCCCAGCCGGAGTACATCCTCGACCTCGAACCCGAGGTCGTGCTCGTCACCTACCAGTGACCCAGCGGCCGCCGAGGACCCGGCTCAGCGGCGGCGCTTCCGCTTGCCGCCGAGCGCGCCCTGGAGCGCCCGCTCGAGACCCTTGGCGAGCCCGCCGTCGTGGCCGGCCAGGCCTCCGCGGCGTACGGGCCGTCCCTTCGCGGCGGTGGCACGTCGGTCCGGCTCACCCTTGACGACGTTGCTGCTGTTCTTGGCGATGCGCTTGACGCTCACCGGGGTGGCTCCTCAGGTGTCGGTCGTCGAGTGTGGGCCACGGAGCGCGCCGCTCCCCCATACGAAGGGCCCCTGGTCAACCGGCCCCGCGACGCACGCCGGCGGCCGTCCGGACGCCGCCCGGGGCCGTCGCCCACGGGAGGGACCTGCGCGGGCGTGTCGCGCTCGACGCGTAGCCTGACGCCATGCTCATCCTGCACACCTCCGACTGGCACGTGGGCCGGACCGTCCGCGGACGGTCCCGGGCCGACGAGCACCGTGCGGTCCTGGCCGAGATCGCCGGGATCGCCCACGATCGGGACGTCGACCTCATCCTCGTGGCCGGGGACCAGTTCGACACCGGGGCGCCCTCGGCCGAGTCGGAACGGATCGTCTACCGGGCCCTGCTCGACCTCGCCGACACCGGGGCGCACGTCGTGGTCCTGGCCGGCAACCACGACAACCCGCGCCGCTGGGCAGCGGTCCGGCCGTTGCTCGAGCTCGGCAACGTCCACCTCGCCGAGCACGTCGCGCCCCCCGATCGCGGTGGCGTGCTCGACCTGACCACCCGCGACGGTGAGGTCGCCCGCGTCGCCCTCGTGCCGTTCCTCTCGCAGCGCGGCATCGTGACCTCCGAGCAGCTGATGCGCCGCGACGCCGCCCAGCACGCCGGCACGTACGCCGAACGCGTGGCCCGCATCGTGGCGTCGCTGACCGCCGACTTCGGCTCCGACACCGTCAACCTGGTGGTCGGCCACCTCACCGTGGCCGGCAGCGGCGGACCGTCCCTGGGTGGTGGGGAACGACAGGCCCACACCATCTTCGATTACGTCGTGCCGCCGCAAGCGTTCCCGTCGACGGCGCACTACGTCGCGCTCGGCCACCTGCACCTGCCCCACCGGATCCAGGGACCGGCACCGATCTGGTACTGCGGTTCTCCGCTGCACCTCGACTTCGGCGAGGCCGACCGCGGCGCCAAGGCGGTCCTCCTGGTCGAGGCGACCGCCGCCACGCCCGCGCGGGTCGAGCAGGTGCCGCTCACCTCCGGCCGGCGTCTGCGCACCCTCAAGGGCACCCTGGACCAGGTCCTGGCCGCCCGGGACGAGGTCGGCGACGACCTGCTTCGGGTCGTGCTCGACGAGCCGCCCCGCCCCGGCCTCGCCGACGAGGTCCGCGACGCGCTGCCCGATGCGGTGGACGTCGGTGTGGCCCCGCGCGAGGACGAGGACGCCCGGGACGCACCGGCCGAGCTGGACGTCGACGCCCTGCGGGCCTCCCCCGCCGCGCTGTTCGGCGAGTACCTCGACGAGCTCGGGATCGAGGACCAGCGGGTGACCGCGCTGTTCCAACGGCTGCTCGAGGACGCGCAG
Source organism: Nitriliruptor alkaliphilus DSM 45188 (assembly GCF_000969705.1). Classification (GTDB taxonomy): domain Bacteria; phylum Actinomycetota; class Nitriliruptoria; order Nitriliruptorales; family Nitriliruptoraceae; genus Nitriliruptor; species Nitriliruptor alkaliphilus. The sequence goes on along the minus strand of NZ_KQ033901.1, from coordinate 3,217,856 downwards.
GACGCCGACCGGGACGCGTCACCGGTGGGCCCGTGAGGCCGCTGTTCATCGAGCTCGAGGGCATCGGATCGTTCCGTGAGCGGACCGAGCTCGACCTCGCCGGTGTCGACCTGTTCGCCCTCTCCGGCCCGACCGGGGCGGGCAAGACCACGCTGATGGTCGACGCGATGATGCTGGCCCTGTACGGCACGGTCCCGCGCTACGAGGACCGCCGGATGGTGGCGCCGGTGATCACCCAGGGGGCCAACGAGGGCCGCGTCCGGCTCACCTTCTCGGTCGGGAACCGGACCTTCACCGCAACGCGCGTCGTCCGCCGGACCAAGCAGGGCGCCACCACCAAGGAGGCACGCCTCGAGGAGACCACCGGCGGCGGATCGGTGGTCCGCGCGGGCAGCGCCGACGAGGTCTCGGACGCGGTGGCGTCCCTGCTCGGGCTGAGCTTCGACCAGTTCTGCCGCTCGGTGGTCCTGCCCCAGGGCGCGTTCGACCGCTTCCTGTTCGCCAAGCCGGCTGAGCGCGGGGATCTGCTGCTGCAGCTGCTCGATCTGCGGCTGCACGAGGAGGTCGGCAAGCGCGCCCGGGTCGAGGCGACCCAGGCATCGGCCCGGGCCGATGCTGCGCAGCGCCGGCTCGACGGTGACCTCGCCGGCGCCGACCCCAGCGAGGTCGACCGGCTCGAGGCTCGGGTGGTCGAGCTGACGGCGCTCGGCGAACGCTGCCGCGAGGTCCAGGACGAGCTCGACACGCTGCGTGAGCACGGCGGGAAGCTCGCGGCCGAAGCCACCGAAGCCGCGAACGACCGGGACGCGCTGGCCTCGCTGCGACGGCCCGAGGACGTCGACGCCCTGGCCGACGCGACCCGCGCCGCGTCGCAGGCCCGGACGGAAGCCGAGCAGCGCCGGGCTACGGCCGCCGAGGCCCTGGACGCTGCCGAGGCGACGCGCGCCGAGCTCCCCGCACCGGAGATCCTCGCAGCGCTGGCGCGGACCGCCGACGAGGTCGCCGCCGCCGAGGCCGCCCTCCCCGAGCTGGTCCGTGCCGCGGACGAGGCGCACGCCGCGGCGACGCGGGCCGCCAGCGAGCTCGAGACAGCCGAACGGGGCGTCCACGACGCCGAGGCCGCCCTCGACGCCGCACGGCGGCGCGAACTGGTGCACGCCCTGACCGACGGGCTCCACGCCGGTGACGACTGCCCGGTGTGCGGCTCGCCCCTCGCGGAGGAACCCGACGCGGGCGACGACACGGCCACCGCGGCCGCCACCACGGCGCTCGGCGAAGCACAGGCCGGGCGCACCGCTGCCGCAGCCAGCGTCCGGGACGCCGACCGGCACGCCGCCAGTAGCGATGAACGCCGGCGGGCGGCCGAGCGTCGGCTGGCTGAGGCCCACGATGCACGAACGGCCGCCCTCGCGGCCGCGGGCGTGGCCGACACCGACGCGGCCGACGCCCTGGTCACCCGGGTCGCGGCAGCCGACGCCGCAGTCACCGCCGCGCGGACCGACGACCGCGCCGCTCGCCAGGCCGAGGCCGAGGCGCGTCGCGCCGACGAGGCCGCCCGTGCCGGTGAGCAGGCGGCGTGGGGCACCCTGGACGCCGCCCGGGACGCGGTGGCACGCCTCGGGCCCCCGTCCCCCGACCGCCGTGACCTCGCCGCCGCCTGGGACACGCTTCTCGCCTGGGCCGAGACCACCCGGCCGGCCGCGATCGCCCGCGCCGACGAGGCAGCGGCCGCGGTGGTCGAGGCACGCGAGCGGTACGCCACGGTCAACGGTGCGCTCCGGGAGGAGTGCGCCCGCGCCGGGGTGGACGTGCCCGCCGGCTCCGCGGCGGGGGTCGCCGTGGCCGGGGCGCTGGCCACGGCGCAGGCCCAGCACGCCACGCTGGCGCAGCGCATCGCGCAGGTGGCCGAGGTCACCGCCGAGCGGGACGCCGCCCGTGCGGACCAGCAGGTGGCCGAGCACCTCGGCAAGCTGCTGCGCGCCGACGGCTTCGAGCGCTGGCTGCTGTCCCGGGCCCTGACCCGCCTGATCGCCGGCGCGTCGGCGCTGCTGCGCGAGCTCTCGTCGGGGGCGTACTCCCTCGCGCTGGACGCCACCAACCAGTTCCTGGTGCTCGACCACCGCAACGCCGACGAACCGCGCAGCGTGCGCAGCCTCTCGGGCGGCGAACGGTTCCTCGCGTCGCTCGCGCTGGCGTTGGCGTTGGCCGACCACGTCGCCGAGCTCGCCGCCGATGGCGCCGCCCGGCTCGAGTCGTTGTTCCTCGACGAGGGGTTCGGCACGCTCGACCCGGACACCCTCGACGTGGTCGCCGCTGCGCTCGAGGAGCTCGGCGCGCGGGGTCGGGTCGTCGGCATCGTGACCCACGTGCGCGACCTCGCCGAACGGTTGCCGGTGCGCTTCGAGGTCCGCAAGGGCCCGACCGGATCGAGCGTGCGCCGCATCGACGAGGGCGCCCCCGTCACAGCCGACGACCTGCCGACCGCCGACACCAGCCAGGTGGTCGGCACCGGGTCCGAGGAGGTCGCGTGAGCGCCGCGGTGGAGGGGCCGGTGCAGGTCGCGATCGACGGGTGGGACCCGTCGATGGGTTCGGCCACGTCCGCGCTCGAACGCATGGCGACCTCCCCCGGACCGGTCGACGCGAACGTCGAGGTCCCCGAGGCGGAGTGGGCACCTCGCAGCCCGACCTGCGCGCCGGCCAACGGTCCGGTCCGGTTCGTCGACGGGGTTCGCCGCATCGAGGGGCACCTGTGGGTCACCCCACCGGGTGAACGCACCCGCCAGGCCCTCGCCGCGTCCATCGCCGCTGGCACCGTGTGCTGCGACGGACCATCGGCCGAGGTCGAGGCGTGCGAGGTTCAGCGCCTCGTGGTCGGTCCCGCGGGGGTCCTACCGACGGTGACGACCACGGCCGGCGAGTTCCTGCCACGCGCGGTGGCCGATGACGATGCCGACACGCTGCGTGCGGGCGTACAGGAGCGGCTGCGGCGGCTCGAACGCCGCCTCCTCGAACGCGCCGCCGACAGCGACCTGTTGATCGTGGACGGCCCCCTGGACGGCAGCGTCGCCGTCGACCACGCGGTCGGGTACGTCAAGACCCACCACGTGGCCTACCTCGAGGACGCCGTGGCCCGCACGGTCGCCGACCTCGCACCCGGCCAGCGCACCCCGCTGTTCCTGGCGACCTCGTCGTGGACGCGGTTCTCGTGGTACCTGCGGCTGCCGTACGGGACCGGGCATCCGTGGGCCGGGATCGTGCGCTGCGAGGCGTCGGGCGACCTACCGGTGGCCGATGTGGTGACGCTCGCCGACCGCGTGGCGGCCACGCTCCCCCGGTTCGCGTCGCAGCCGCACAAGGACCGACGCGCGCCCCAGAACCTCTACCCGATCGGGGGGCTCGAGAAGCAGCTCACCCACCGTCTCGGCGACGCCGCCCACGTGCTACGCGCCCTGCGTGCGGGCGTCGCCTGACACGACGTTCAGCCGGCGGTCGTGTCCGGTGGCTGCAAGGTCCCCGGCACCCGGACGTGGCAGCGGGAGTCGGTCGTGCCCGGCCCGTCGAACACGCTGCCGTCGAGCGCGACCTCGTCGGCGTCCAGCAGGCACCCGTCCGCCCCGTAGGCCGCCAGCGTGTAGCGGTCCAGGGTCGGCGGCGCCCAGGCGAGGAAGACCACGAGGCCGTCCACGTTGGGTGCGACCAGCACCGGGTACCCACCCATCGCCTCGGCACCCTCGGGCTCGATGGTGACCGTCGTCACGTTCGGGTGGGCCAGGCCATGGTGCAGGATGCCGACCGGTGCTTCGGGATCATCCAGCCCCAGGTTGAGGAACCCGCCGTTCAGTCCCTCGATCGAGTCACCCGGCCGGTGATCGGGCGTGTCGGGTCGATCCCCGAACCGGCCAGGCAGGCGGCCTCGGCGCGGCCATCGGGGAACCGCACGTCGTAGCAAGGCCCGATCCTCGAGTCGTAGGTGCTCACCACGAACGCGCCGAGCGGCGTCTCGACCTGGCCGGCGACGACGACCTCACCGACCGGGCTCAGTGGGCCGTCCGACGCTCGGATGCAGTCTGATGACTGCATCTGGGCGCGCGCGGCGGCCGACGACGCACCAGCATGCTCGGATGCAGTCTGATGACTGCATCCGCGTCGTCAGCCCCTCAGGGCTCGGTGAGGATGCGGGGGCCGTCCTCGGTGATGGCGATGGTGTGCTCGACGTGGGCGGCGCGGCTGCCGTCGGCGGTGCGGACCGTCCAGCCGTCCTCGTCGAGGGTGAACGCGTCATCGCCCCCGGCGTGGAACATCGGCTCGATCGCGATCACGAGGCCGGGCTTGAGCTTGAGGCCGCGTCCCGGAGGACCCTCGTTGGGCACCGACGGGTCCTCGTGCATCTCGCGGCCGACGCCGTGACCGCCCCAGCCCTCCGGGATCCCGTAGCCGGCCTCGCGACCGATGGTCCCGATGGCGTGGGCGATGTCCCCGAGGCGGTTGCCCGGGACGGCCGCGTCGATGCCGGCGTGCAACGCGGCCGTGGTGCGCTCGATCAGCGTGAGATCCGCCTCGGCGGGGGTGCCCACCACGTACGAGCGTGCCGCGTCGCCGACCCAGCCGTCCTTGAACACGCCGAAGTCGATGCTGACGAGGTCGCCGTCCTCGAGCGGCACGTCGTTGGGCCACCCGTGGACGATCACGTCGTTGACCGACGCGCAGATCACACCGGGGAACGGCGAGGGCGCGAAGTGCGGGTGGTAGTCGAGGAACGCCGAGGTCGCCCCGTGCTCCTTCATGACGTCGCGTGCCACCTCGTCGAGCTCCCGGGTGGTCACCCCGATCGTGGCGTGGGCCTGCATGGCCTCGTGGGCGAGGGCGACGACACGGCCGGCCTCGCGGAGACCTTCGATGTCACGGGGGCTCTTGCGGACGATCAACGAGGGGCCTGGCGTTCGGGGGCCCTGAGGCTACCCCGCGCCACGTGCCGGGCGGCTCCGGGCGCCTCCGGTCCGCCCGGTCCCGTGCCGGACGCGACGATCCCCGGCCTTGGCCGGGGATCGTCGGAGGTCCGGGACCGTCAGCGGCCCTTCTGGCCGGCCGAACGCAGGCTCTCGCACGCCTCGACGACCCGGGCGGCCATGCCCTCCTCGCCGGCCTTGCTGTACGAGCGGGGGTCGTAGACCTTCTTGTCGCCGACGTCACCGTCGACCTTCAACACGCCGGCGTAGTTGGTGAACATGTGGTCCACGATCGGTCGCGTGAACGCGTACTGGGTGTCGGTGTCGACGTTCATCTTGACCACGCCGTGGTCGAGCGCCTCGTGGATCTCCTCGAGGGTCGAACCCGACCCGCCGTGGAAGACCAGGTCGAACGGCTTGTCCTGTCCGACCTCGGCGCTGACGGCGTCCTGCAGCTCCTTGAGGATCGACGGACGGAGCTGCACGTGTCCGGGCTTGTAGACCCCGTGCACGTTGCCGAACGTCGCGGCGAGCATGTAGCGGCCCCGCTCCCCGACGCCGAGCTTGCGGGCCGTGGCGATGGCGTCCTCCGGCGTGGAGTACAGCTTCTCGTTCATCTCGCCGACGATGCCGTCCTCCTCACCGCCGACGACGCCGATCTCCATCTCCATGACCGTCTTGCCGGCCACGCAGCGCTCGAGCAGCTCGTCGGCGATCTGCAGGTTCTCCTCGAGCTCGACCGCCGAGCCGTCCCACATGTGGGAGTTGAACAGCGGGTCCTGCCCGCGGGCGACCCGCTCGGCCGAGATCTCGACCAGGGGCCGCATGAACCCGTCGAGGTGGTTCTTCGGGCAGTGGTCGGTGTGCAGCGCGATCTGGACCGGGAAGCTCTCGGCCACGACCTTGGCGTACTCGGCGAAGCCGCTCGCGCCGACGACCATGTCCTTGACGGTGAAGCCGGACCACGCCGCAGCGCCACCGGTCGACACCTGGACGATGCCGTCGCTCTCGGCCTCGGCGAACCCGCGGAGGGCGGCCAGGAGCGTCTGCGACGAGGTGACGTTGATGGCCGGGTAGGCGAACGCGCCCTCCTTGGCGCGGTCGAGCATGTCGTTGTAGGCGTCGGGGCTGGCGATGGGCATCGCAGGTTCCTGTCGGGCGGTGGTCGGGGTCGCTCGGTCTCGGTACGGGGCGCGGGCGGGCCGCGCGGGTCGTCAGCTCTGGAGGCCGACGAAGGTGAGCAGGTCGCGGCCGACACGGTCGGCGAGCGCGAGCTGGTCGGCCTCGAGGGAGGCGAGGTCGGTGTCGTCGGCGAGCGCGGTCCGCAGGTCGACGTAGACCTTGCACTTCGGCTCGGTACCCGAGGGACGGATCATGGCGCGGCCACCTCCGTCGAGGGAGCACTCGACGAGGTCGGTGGCAGCCAGCCATGGCGGGCGTTGGTCGGCCCCCGTGCGGTAGTCGGTGACGGCGGTGACGGCGAGGCCACCGAGGGCGTGGGGGGTGCGCTCGGACAGCAGCGCCATCGCGTCGGCGATCTCGCGCTGTCCGGCGGCGCCGGGACGGGTGACGCTGACCTGGTGGCTGACCCAGGCGCCGTGCTGGACCGACAGCTCACGGATGCGATCGAGCACGGTGCGGCCCTCGGCGTGCAGGAGCGCCACCATCTCGGCGAAGGCCACGGCGGCACCGATGCCGTCCTTGTCGCGGACCACCGAGCCGACCGTCGAGCCGAGCGCCTCCTCGAAGCCGAACACGAAGGTGCGCTGGTCGGAGACCTCGAGCTCGCGGGCAGCGCGGGCGATCCACTTGAACCCGGTGAGCGTCGCCTCGAACCGGGCGCCCCGTGCGTCGCAGACCTCATCGAACATCGGGGACGAGACCACCGAACGCACACCGAGCGGCCGGGACGCGTCGGTGCGGTCGAGCAGGTAGCTGCCGAGCAGGACGCCGATGCGGTTGCCCGACAGCGGCAGCCACCCACCCGCGCCGTCCGGGACCGCCACGGCGAGCCGGTCCCCGTCCGGGTCGTTGGCGATCAGCAGGTCGGCATCGAGGTCACGGGCGAGGGCGAGGGCTGCGTCGAGCGCGCCCGGCTCCTCGGGGTTGGGGAACGCGACGGTCGGGAACGTCCCGTCGGGCTCGGCCTGCGTCGGCTCGACGTGGAGGTCGTCGAACCCGGCGAGCGCGAAGGCCTGCTGGATCAGTTCGCCGGCCACCCCGTGGAGCGGGGTGTAGACGATCGTCAGGTCACGGGCGACGTCGTCCGGCAGCGGAGGCCGGGCACCCTCGAGCTCCTGGAGGAAGCGCTGCACGACCACCGCGTCGACCGGCGCGACCTTCGGGTGGTCGGCGAGGTCCTCGGAGGCGACGAGCGGGACCTCCCGGGCCGGCCCCACGGCCTCGATGGCGGCCGCGATAGCCGCGTCGGTCGGCGGGACGATCTGCGCGGCCCCCTCGACGTAGACCTTGTAGCCGTTGTCCGCCGGCGGGTTGTGGGAGGCGGTCACCACGACGGCCGCCGCCGCGTCGAGCGCCTTCTGGGCGTACGCGATCAGCGGGGTCGGCTGGGGCGTCGGGAACCAGCGCACCTCGATACCGGCGGCGGCGAGGACCCCGACGGTGTCGGCGGCGAACCGCGCCGAGTCGGTGCGCGCGTCGAAGCCGACGACCACGCCTCGCGTGGCGGCATCGGGCACCTCGGCGAGGAGGAAGTCCGCCAGCCCCCGGGTCGTGCGGATCACCACGGCCCGGTTCATGCGGTTCGGGCCCGGGCCGACCTCACCACGCAGCCCCGCCGTGCCGAACGACAGGGCGGCGCCGACGTGCTCGGTCAGGAGGGCGAGGTCATCACCGTCCATCAGGGCCCGCAGGGCGGTGCGGGTCTCCTCGTCGACGTCGCCGTCGGCCCAGGCCTCGGCGAGTGCGTGCAGGTCGGTGGGGTCCGTGATCGTCATGGCAGGCAGCCTAGGCACTCGGCCGCCACCGGCGCCCCGGGACGGTCGACCAACCCCACCGCTCCGGTCGCCACGCCGACCCGCGGTCAGTGTCGCGGGTGCGGGTCCTCGTCACGGTTGGTGGTCACGAACGCGTGGTGGATACCCATCCACACCGTCATGCACCAGGGGTAGAGCACGATCGAGACGGCCAGGTTGACCGCCACCGTGGCGATCAGCAGCCCGGTCCAGGGTGGGTCCGGCCAGGTCAGCGCGAGCCCGCCGAGGAACACCACCGAGAACGCGATGATGACCAGCGCCATCGCCACGACCATCGCACCGAGCCAGTACCCGTCCTCGCGTTCGAACACGAGCCCGCACGCCGGGCAGCGTTCCCGGATGCTGAAGTAGCCCTCGAACAGGTCCGGCTCGGCGCAGACGGGGCAGCGCTTGCGCAGCCCGTTCGACAACGCGCGGCCGTCCACGGCGCCTCCTGACGGGTCTCGTCGGGGCGCGGGAGCGCCACCGACCGGCCGAGGGTAGGACGCCCGCGGTCGGGCGGCTCACGTCCGGCGGGTGGCGTCGGCGACGCTGTGGGGTCGCCAGACACCCCGCGGCCACCAACCACCCAGCGAGGGTCAGGTGGCGACGAAACGGTCGACGACGGCGGCTGCCAGATGACGCAGCAGGGGCGCGCGGGTCGCCGGGTCGACGTCGTCGACGAAGTCCGGCACCCGCGCGGCGGAGTCGATCAGACCGTGGATGCCGGTCGCGGCACCGCGGGCCTCGTCGTCGCTGGCCCCGGGTCGCAGCGCGAGCAGCGGCCCCACCCACGCGTCGACGTACCGACGGTGGTTGTGCAGCGCCCGACCGCGGTAGTCGTCGGGCAGGTGGCGGAGCTCGGTGACCAGGAGCACGAGGGCGGTGGCCTGCCCGATGGCGAGGTCCACGTGCGTCTCGATGAGGGTCGCGAGCGCCTCACGTGGCGGCAGGTCCGCGGCCGCACGCACGGCCGGTCCGAAGCCCTCCGACCAGAGTCGGTCGAGGACGGCCATCAGCAACGCGTCCTTCGACGCGACGTGCCGGTAGACGCCCGGGCCCGAGATGCCTGCCGCCGCCCCGACCTCGTCGATCGAGGTGCCGTGGAACCCCCGTTCGAGGAACAGGGCGGCCGCCGCGTCGAGGATGGCTTCACGCCGCTGCTGACCCCGCGCCGTCACCGGCGCGGCGGCGGGGGCAGCAGCCCGTGCGTCACCCACCCGAACGACCTACAGACCGAGGACGTCGCCGAGGATCCGGCGGTGGTGACGCGGGCTACCGAGCAGCAGCTTGCTGGCCTTCGCGCGCTTGAAGTACAGGTGGATGTCGTGCTCCCACGTGAAGCCGATCCCACCGAAGATCTGGAGGGCGTCGGCCGATGCCGTCTCGTACACCTCGCTGCAGAACGCGGCGGCGAGCGGCACCGCGACGGCGCTCTCCCGCGCCTCCTCGGCGGCCACGACCTGCGCCGCGTGGTAAGCGGTGGAGCGGGCCGACTCGACCTTCACGAGCGTCTCGGCGAGCTTGTGCTTGACCGCCTGGAACGAGCCGATGGCGCGACCGAACTGGATGCGCTCCTTGGCGTACACCGTGGCGTCCTCGAGGCACTGGGCCGCGCCACCCACCTGCTCGTTGACCAGCACCGCGTTGGCGGTCGCGAGGCCGCGGTGGAGCGCGACGGTCGCGTCGCCGCCTGCCAGCCGGTCGCTCCCGGCGACCCGGACACCGTCGTAGCGGACGGTCGCCATCGGCCGCGTGAGGTCGAGGACGGGGACGCGCTCACGTCCGAGGCCCGTCGCGTCCGAGGCCACGAGGAAGAGCGCGAGCCCGTCGTCGGTGGTGGCCGCGGTCACGATCGTGTCGGCGCGCAGGCCGTCGAGGACGAAGCCCGCCTCGCCGTCCAGCACCCAGTCGTCCCCGTCACGCACGGCCCGGACGCCCGGATCGGCCGCCAGCCGGCCGGCCGGGTCGAGGTGGGCGACGGTGGCGACGGTGGTCCCCGCCGCGATGCCCGGCAGCACGGCTGCCTTCTGGTCCGCGTCCGCGGCGACCGCGAGCACGGTCGGCGCGAGCACGGCGGAGGACAGGTACGGGACCGGCAGCAGGACGCGTCCGAGCTCCTCGGCGACGATCGCCGCCTCGACCACGCCGGCGCCGGATCCGCCGTCGGACTCGGGCACGAGCAGGCCCACGAGCCCGAGCTCGGCGAGCTCGCGCCAGCCGTCCTCGTCGACGGCCTGGTCGGTCTGCATCACCTCACGCACGCGGGCGGAGGTGGCGCGCTTGCGGAGCGCGTCGCGGACGGTGTCGCGCAGCAGCTGCTGCTCGTCGGTGACGGTGAAGGTGACGGTGGACATGTGGCTGGTCTCCTCGTGGTGCGCCGCCTGGGGCGCGAGCGGTATCGGTCTCGTGGGCGTCAGCTGCGTGGGACCTCGCGCCACGGGACGTTCTTGTCCACGCGTGGCTCACCCGGCAGGCCGAGGACCCGCTCGCCGAGGATGTTCTTCATGATCTCGCTCGTCCCGCCCTCGATCGAGTTCGCCCGGGCACGCAGGTAGCCGACCACCGGGTCGTTCGACCTGGTCGAGGACTCGGTCGGCCGCGAGAACGTGTAGCCCGCCTCGTGCACCATCCCGCCCGCACCGAGCAGGTCGACGGTGAACGTCGAGATCGACTTGTTGAGGTCGGACCAGTGCAGCTTCCCGGTCGACCCTTCGGGCCCCGGCGTCCCGCTCTTGCGCGCCTCGCCGGCCCGGATCGTGGTCAGGCGCAGCGCCTCGGCCTCGATCCAGTACCGCACGAGCTGGTCGCGGGTCGCCTCGTCGCGTTCGTCGACGTCGATCGCCTCCCACGCCTCGAGCGCGTTGGCGATGGCGCCCGACCCACGTGGGGTGACGTTGGCGCCGATGGCGACACGCTCGTTCATCAGCGTGGCCATCGCCACGGTCCAGCCCTGACCGACCTCGCCGATGCGCAGGTCATCGGGGATCTGCGCGTCGTCGAAGTAGACCTCGTTGAACTCGGCCTCTCCGGTGATCTGATACAGCGGGCGGACGTCGACGCCGTCGCCCTCCATGTCCACCACGAAGTAGGTCAGCCCCGCGTGCTTGGGCAGGTCGGGATCGGTGCGGGCGACCAGCAGCCCCCACTTGGCCAGGTGGGCCAGCGTGGTCCAGACCTTCTGACCGTTCACGATCCAGGTGTCACCCTCGCGGACCGCGGTGGTGGCGAGCGCAGCGAGGTCCGAGCCCGCGCCCGGCTCGGAGAACAGCTGGCACCAGATCTCCTCGAGGGTGAACATCGGGCGCAGGAAGCGGCGCTGGTGCTCCTCGGTGCCGTGCGCGATCAGCGTCCCGGCCCCCATCCCGATGCCGAGGACGTTGCGGTACCGGTTGCCGGTGCTGCCGCCCGCCTCCTCGATGCGCCGGTTGACCTCGCCCTGCCACCGTGGCGACACCCCGAGGCCGCCGAGACCCTCGGGGAACTGCACCCAGGCGAGCCCGTGGTCGAACTGGGCCCCCCAGAACTCCGGGTGGGCGGTGTCGGCGGGCGGGGCCGCCTCGAACAGGGCGTCGATGGCGGCATCGACCTTCTGGCGCTCGTCGTTGCTCACGGTGTGTCGGCTCCCTCTGGTCCGCGGACCGGTGCGCTACCGATCCCTGCGTCCTCCAGGCGTGCTCCCGAAGTGAACGCTTCCTAACATGCTAGCGAGGGCGGTGGCCGACCGCGCCCCCTGGTCCACGAGACGCCGTCTCGGCCCGGCGGCTCGATCACCCGAGGATCGGCTGCGACGGGGAGCCCCAGCGTGGATGATGGGGCGGCGGAGCCGGGAGGAGGCGAGGTGCTGCAGCGAGCACGCGACGCGTACGCGCGGCGGGACTGGCTCACCGCCCGCGAGGCCTTCACCCGAGCCCGACCTGTAGACGTCGGCGCGGACGACGTCTACGCCCTGTCGAACTGCCACTGGTGGCTCGGCGACGTCGCGGCGGCGCTGCCGCTGCAGCGCGAGGCGTTCGAGCGGTACCTGGCCGACGAGCAGCCGGACGCCGCAGCGCTCGTCGCCCTGGACATCGGCTACACGCTGTCGCTGCGGGGGGACGGTGCGCAAGCCTCGGGATGGCTCGGGCGTGCGCGCGGGCTGCTGGAGGGGTTGCCGGAGGGCCCCGTGCACGGCTACCTGCTCCACGTGGCCTTCGAGGAGGCGTTCGAGGCGCGGGACCTCGGGGCGGCGCTCGAGACGGCCGAGCGCGTCCACGCGCTGGGAGTCCGGCTGCGTGACGCTGGCGTCACCGCGCTCGGACTGCTCGGGAAGGGCCGCGTCCTGGTCCGCAGGGGCCAGGTGGCGGCAGGGATGCCCTGCCTGGACCAGGCCATGCTGGTGGCCGTGTCGGACGACCTCGATCCCGCGTGGGCCGGCAACATCTACTGCCACCTGATCGCTGCCTGCTACGAGATCGGCGACCTGCGTCGGGCGGGCGAGTGGACCGAGGAGACCGCGCGCTGGTGCGAGGCCATGCCCGGCTCCGGGCCGTTCCTCGGCATCTGCCGGGTGCACCGCGCGCAGATCATGCAGGTGCGCGGCGCGTGGGACGAGGCCGAGCGTGAGGCGACCCTCGTCACGAGGGAGCTGACCGAACTCGACCTGCCCATCGTCGCGGAGGCCCACTACCTGCTCGGGGAACTCGGCCGGCAGCGAGGCGATGCCTCGGCCGCCGAGGCCGCCTTCCGGGAGGGACACCGGCTCGGGCGCGACCCCCAGCCCGGCCTGGCCCTGCTGCGACTGGCCCTCGGCGACGTCGAGGCCGCCGCAGCCTCGATCCGAACGGGGCTCACGGCGGCAGGTGAGGATCCCCTCGGCCGAGCACGGCTGCTGCCCGCCGCGGTCGAGATCGCGCTCGCCGAAGGGGACCTGGATCAGGCACACGCCTGGAGCGACGAGCTCTCTGGAGCGGCCGACCGCTACGGCACCAGCAGCTTCCAGCTGGCGGCCCTGCACGCCCGCGGCTCCGTCCTGCTCGCGAGCGGAGACGCGAGGACTGCCGCGCCGGTCCTACGTGACGCGCTTCGCACGGGACGCCTCGTCGACGCTCCCTACGACCTCGCCCGGACCCGCCTGCTGCTCGCGGACGTCTACCGGTCCCTGGGCGACGAGGCCTCGGCAGCACTCGAACGTGAGACCGCCGAGTCCACGTTCGGGAAGCTCGGGGTCCGTCGCACGGCGAACCGCGATCGCGACCGGAGCCCGGCTGGGTTGACCAGCCGTGAGGCCGAGGTGCTCTCCCTCGTGGCGACGGGCCGATCGAACCAGCAGATCGCCGCCGAACTGGTCCTCAGCGTCAGGACGATCGAACGCCACCTGTCGACCGTCTACCAGAAGCTCGGGCTGCAGGGTCGTAGCGCGCGGGCTGCTGCGGTCGCCTACGCCCTCCGCGAAGGGGCAGGTCGGCGGCCCTGACGAGCTGTGGCGCGGATCTGCGTGGTCGAGGACCTGGCTCGATCAGAGGTGCTCGGGCGGATCGGCGTGGCGGAACGCGAGGGAGACCCGCGCTCCGGAGGACGCGACCTTCGGGACGGCGTGTTTCCAGGTGCGCTGGGAGGTACCGCCCATGACGAGCAGATCACCGCGGCCGAGGAGCAGGCCGATGGACGACCCACCGTCGCGGGGCCTGAGGCGGAAGGTGCGGGGATCGCCGAGCGAGACGGTCGCCACCGTCGCGGTCAAGCGTTCACGCAGGACCCGGTCCCCGTGCCAGGCGACCGAGTCGCGGCCGTCGCGGTAGAGGTTCGCGCCGACCGTGCGGAACCGGACGCGGTAGCGCTGCGACAGCACCTCGCCGAGGTCGTCGAGGATCGTCAGCTGCGGGGGTAGTTCACCGAGCCGCAGGCGCGCCGTCAGACGGGGCTGCTTGACGAGTTCGCCCTGGATGCGTTCGTCGCGCTGCCGCCACGGCAGCACCTCGACGCAGGTCGCGAGCAGCACATCGCTGCCCTCGAGCCAGCCGGGGACGTGATCGATCCACGCCCCGTGCTCGAGGCGACGCCGCTGCGCGACGAACCCCGGGTCGGCACGGGGGCCGTCCCCGGGGTCGTCGTCGAGCAGGGAGGTCTGCCAGGTCAGCGGGGGCGCGGCCACGTCGCGGCTCCTGGTGCGGAGACCACCACGGTAGCGAACGTACGTTCGATTCGCGCGTTCCCGTCGACCCGCGTCCCCGCAGGGATCACATCGGGTCCTGCTTCACCTCGCCCCGCCACGCGCCGGTCTCGGCACCGCGGGACTCGATGAAGTCCTTGAACTGGTCGAGGTCACGCTTGATCTTGCCGTCCATGATCCCGAGCGCGTCACCGGTCTTCTCGACCCAGTCGGTCGGCTCGACATCCATCTGGACGGTGACCCGGGTGCGACCGTCGTCGATGCGGTGGAAGGTCACGACCCCGGCGTGCTGGGTCTCACCGCGGGAACGCCACGCGATGCGCTGGTCCGGCTCCTGCTCGGTGATGTCGGCGTCGAAGGACCGCTCGGCGCCCATCATCTTCACGTGCCACCGCACGGTCGTGTCGTCGATCTGCTCGATCCGCTCGACGTCCTCCATGAACTGGGGGAAGTCCTCGAACTGGGTCCACTGGTTGTAGGCGGTGCGCACGGGCACCTCGACCTCGACAGCCTTCTCGACGGTGCTCATACAGGTCCTCTCGCTGGGGACGTCGCTGGGTACGCCCCAACGATGCGCTCGGCGCCGCCGCCGCGCAGCAACCACGACACCCTCGGACGGTCGAGGTGTCGAGCCGGACCGGACGGTGTCGGTGGCCTCCCGACCGCGGCGTCGGCTACAACGGGCCACCCACGAGGAGGCAGGGGTGGGCCACCACTGGCGCAACTGGTCGGGCAACCAGCGCAGCAGCCCCGCGCGGCTCGTCCGCCCGGCCGACGAGGCCGCGGTCGTCCGGACGGTGACCGAGGCGGCCGCCCGCGGTGGGCGCGTGCGGACCGTCGGCGCCGGACACAGCTTCACCGGCCTCGTCGCCACCGACGACACCCTCCTCGATCTGGCGGCGCTGCACGGCGTCCGGGAGGTCGACCCGGCCACGGGCGTGGCGACCATCGGCGCGGGCACGACCCTGGCCGCGACCAGCGCGCAGCTCGCCGACCACGGACGGGCGTTCGAGAACCTCGGCGACATCGCGGTCCAGACGGTCGCCGGTGCCACCGCGACCGCGACCCACGGCACCGGGGCCCGCTTCGCCAACCTCGCCTCCACGGTCGTGGGGCTGCGCCTCGTGGCCGGGGACGGCCGGACCGTCGACATCGACGCGGGGCGCGATCCGGACCTGCTGCGGGCCGCCCGGGTCCACCTCGGCGCCCTCGGCGTGGTCACCGAGGTCCGTGTCCGGACGGTGCCGGCCTTCACCCTCGAAGCCGAGGAGTCGGTCGAAGCGGTCGACGAGGTGCTCGCCGACCTCGACGGGTTCGTCGACGGCAACGACCACGCCGAGTTCTTCTGGTTCCCCGGCAGCGAGGGCCGGGCCCACCCCCACGGCCTGGCGCTGGTGAAGCGCCAGCAGCGTTCCAACGCCCCGCCGCGCCCCCGGGGCGCCGTCACGGCGTTCGTCAGCGACGAGCTGATCAGCAACGTGGTCTACGGCGCCATCGTCCGTGCCAGCGACCACCTCCCGAGTGCCACGCGCGCCATCCACGCCGTCCTGGGGTCGATGCCGGCCAGCGCCTACGCCGAACGCAGCGACCGGGTGTTCGCGTCCCCACGCCGGGTGCGGTTCGTCGAGATGGAGCAGTCGGTCCCCCGCGAGGCGTTCCCCGAGGCGTTCGCCCGCGTACGTCGAGTGTTCGCCGATCGGGGGCGGTACGAACCCTTCCCGGTCGAGTGCCGGTGGGTCGCGGGCGATGACGCCGATCTGTCGCCGGCGCACGGCGGCCCGCGGGCCTACCTGGCGGTGCACCTCTCGCCCCGACGCCACGACCCCCGCTTCTTCGCCGCGGTGGAGGAGGCCCTCCTCCCGCTCGGCGCGCGTCCCCACTGGGGCAAGCTCCACGGGCGGACCGCCGCGGACCTGGCCACGAGCTACCCCCGCTGGTCGGCGTTCCAGGCGGCCCGGGCCCACCTGGACCCCACGGGCACGTTCGCCAACGACCACCTGGACCGCGTCCTCGGACCGGTCACCTCACCCGTGGGGCGAGCGTGACCGGCTCGACCCTCGCGGAGCACCCCGACGAGCTGTACGCCCGCTACCGGTCCGCCCTGGCGGGCCGCAGCCTCCCCCAGGCCTTCGTCGACCTCGACCGGTTCGAGACCAACGCCCGGGCCCTGCTCGTTCGGGCCGGGGATCGACCGATCCGCGTCGCGTCGAAATCGGTCCGTTGCGTGGGGTTGCTGTCCCACCTGCGGACGCTGTCTCCGCGGTTCGCGGGCGTGATGTGCTTCACGGCACCCGAGGCGCTGCACCTCGCCGCGGCGGGCTTCGACGACCTGCTGGTCGCCTACCCCACCGTCGACCCGGCTCACCTCGCCGACGTCGCGGCCGCCGTGGACGCCGGGCACCACGTCACCCTCCTGGTCGACAGCGCCGAACACGTGGAGCACCTCGAACGCCACCTACCCCCCGGCGCCCCGGTCCCGGTGGCCATCGACCTCGACCTGTCCTGGGACCTGCCGGGCCTGCGCTTCGGGGTGCTGCGCTCCCCCACCGACAGCGCGGACGCGGCGGCGCTCCTCGCCGCCCGGGTCGCCACATCGCCGCGTCTGCAGCTGGACGGCATCGTGGCCTACGAAGCGCAGGTCGCCGGGGTCGCCGAACGCGCCCCGGGACGGTCCCGGGCCGAGCAGGCGGTGATCGTCGCGCTGAAGCGGCGGTCGCTGGTCCGCATCGCGCGTCGCCGGGCCGCAGCCGTGGCGGCGATCGAGCGCACGGTCGGCCACCCCCTGCGCGTGGTCAACGCCGGCGGGACCGGCAGCCTCGAGTCGTCGGCGCGCGAGCGGGTGGTCACCGAGGTGACCGCTGGTTCCGGGCTGCTGGCCCCCGCGCTGTTCGACCACTACGACGCGTTCGAGCACCTGCCCGCCGCCGGGTACGCGGTGCCGGTGGTCCGCCACCCGGCTCCGGGCGTGGTCACCTGCCTCGGTGGCGGGTACGTCGCCTCGGGTGCCGTCGGTCCGGACAAGGCACCTGTGGTGTGGGCCCCGGCCGGCGCACGCCTGACCGCCCTGGAGGGTGCCGGCGAGGTCCAGACCCCCGTGCTGCTACCCGCGGGTGTGCACCTCGACCTCGGTGACCCGGTGGTGATGCGCCACGCGAAGGCGGGCGAGCTGTGCGAACGGTTCGCCAGCCTGCTGGTGATCCGTGGCGACCGCGTCGTCGACGAGCTGCCGACCTACCGCGGGGAGGGTGCGACCTTCCTCTGACGCACCCGGCGATCGCGGTCCCGCGGACCTGCCGCCGGGTACCGTCACCACGACGCACGCGACCCGGCGCGCGATCGCCGCCTGGAGTGCCCGTGGACCCGCTCGAGCCCGTCCACCACGTCCCGTCGGTCCGCGTCGGACGGTTCCTGACCCGCTCCGAGGCCGAGGTCGCCCGCGGGCTGCTGGAGTCCAACGGCGTGCCGGCCGTGGTCATCGGCGACGACGGCGGGGGTGTCCAGCCCGACATCAGCTACGGGTACGGCGGCGTGGCGATCGGTGTCCACCCCGACGACGTCGAGGAGGCCACCGCGCTGCTCGGCGACATCGACGCTCCCATCGCACGCAGCGACCTGCGCACCACCGGGTGGCGCACACGGGGGGTGGCCATCGTCGCCACCGTGATGATCGCGACCCTGGCGGTCCTCGCCGTCTCGCTGCTGAGCATCCCGACCTTCCGCGGCTAGGCCACCTCGAAGCACGCGGATGCCGCCAGCGCTGCGGCACGTCCTGGCTGCCAGGCGCCAGGAACTGCCCAGCCGACCCTCCAACGCCCTGCGCCCAACCGCAGTTCCTGGCTGCCAGGCGCCAGGAACTGCGGTGGAGCGGCCTCCGCGGGGGTCGATCACGGTCCTGGTGCCCTGCGACGACCTCCGACTTCCTCCGGGCCAGCCTCGTCACGGCGGTGGCGACCCTGTCCCTGCTGGTCGCAGGAGCAAGGATCCGGTTGCATCGCGAGCTGTGACGCCCGGGGTCGAGGGGCCCGAGTCGGAGCGACCAACGGCACTTCTCAGCTCGCGACCCGACCTCTAGCGTCGACTGCGGACGAGGAGGTGGACGTGCCCACACCGCGAGGGTCGGGCGAACGCACGCGGCCGGTGACCCCTCACCCGTCCGGCGACGAGCGCTTCGGCCTCATCGACACCGCCTTGAAGCGCGCCCGGTACGCACAGGATCACCTCATCGAGGTCCTCCACGTCGCTCAGGAGGTGTTCGGCTACCTCTCCGAGGACATCCTGCGGTACGTGGGCGGCGCGCTGCACCTGCCGGCGAGCCACGTGTTCGGCGTCGCCACCTTCTACCACCTGTTCACGTTCGAGCCCCCCGGCGAGCACACCTGCACGGTCTGCACCGGAACGGCGTGCTTCGTCCAGGGCGCGGACGCCATCGTCGACGCCATCGGGCGCGAGTACGGGGTCGCCGCCGGCGCGACCACCGAGGACGGACGACTGACGCTCAGCACGGCCCGCTGCCTGGGCTCGTGCGGGATGGCTCCCGTCGCCGTGCTCGACGGCGAGGTCCGCGGTCACCTCGACGCCGATGCCACGCTGGCCGAGGTGGCGGCCAAGCTGGCCTCGGCGGACACCGGCGCCACCGCGGAGGTGCGCTGATGGGTGCGCTGATCGACCTCGATGCCGTCGCGGACGCGGAGCTGACCGCCCGTGGGCGCCGTACCCACCGCGCCCTCGTCTGCACCTCGACCGGGTGCGCGTCCGCCGGAGCGACCGCGGTGCGGACCGCGCTGGACGACGAGGTCACGCGGGCCGGCCGCACCGAAACGGTCGAGGTCGTGCCGACCGGATGCCCAGGCCTGTGCAGCCGTGGACCGCTCGTGCAGGTCGAACCCCGTGGCGGCGAGCCGACGCTCTACGAGCACGTCGACGAGGCCGGGGCGCGCACCATCGCCAAGGATCACCTCCTCGAGGATCGCGTCGCGACCTCGGTCGACGTGGTCCCGGCCGACCTGCCGTTCCTGGCCCACCAGGTCCGGATCGTGCTCGCCAACGCCGGGAGGATCGACCCCGACCGACTCGAGGACTACGTCGCCGTCGGCGGGTACCGGGCGCTGGACACCGCGCTCCACACGATGACCCCCGAGGAGGTCCTCACCACGATCGAGCGCAGCGGCCTCCGCGGACGCGGCGGCGCCGGCTACCCGACCGGACGCAAGTGGAAGCTGCTGGCGGCCGCGGAGGGGCCGCACAAGGTGGTGGTCGCCAACGGCGACGAGGGGGACCCCGGTGCCTTCATGGACCGCACCATCATGGACTCCGATCCCCACCGGGTCCTCGAGGGGCTGACCCTCGCCGCCTACGCGACCGGCGCCGACCGTGGCTACCTCTACGTGCGCGCCGAGTACCCGCTCGCCATCGAACGCCTCGACCGTGCGATCCGTGCCGCCAAGCGGGCACGGCTGCTCGGGCGGGGCATCCTCGGCACCGACCTCTCGTTCGACGTCGAGGTCCGCGTCGGAGCAGGGGCGTTCGTGTGCGGTGAGGAGACCGCGCTCCTGGCCTCGATCGAGGGCCGGCGAGGCACGCCCCGCCTCCGGCCGCCCTACCCCACCGAACGGGGTCTGTGGGGAGCGCCCACGATGATCAACAACGTCGAGACGCTCGCCAACGTGCCGGCGATCGTCGCCGATGGTGGCGCCCGCTTCAGCTCGATCGGGACGTCGGAGAGCCGGGGCACGAAGGTGTTCGCGCTGGCCGGCCCCCTGACCACCACCGGTCTGATCGAGGTCCCGATGGGGATCACCCTGCGGACCATCGTCGAGGAGATGGCCGGGGGCATCGCCGGTGGTCGGCGGTTCAAGGCGGCGCAGACCGGTGGGCCCTCCGGCGGGTGCATCCCCGAGGGTTCCCTGGACACGCCCGTCGACTACGAGCACCTGCGGGCGCTCGGATCGATGATGGGGTCCGGCGGCCTGGTCGTCATCGACGAGACGGTGAACATGCCCGAGTTCGCCCGCTTCTACATCGCCTTCTGCCGTGACGAGAGCTGCGGCAAGTGCGTGCCGTGCCGCGCGGGGACCGTGGAGCTGCACGAACTGCTCGACCGGGTCTGCCGTGGCGAAGCCCGCCGCAGCGACCTCGACCGGATCGAGTCGCTGTGCCGCACCGTGCAGGCCACGTCGCTGTGCGGGCTCGGACAGTCGGCTCCCAACCCGGTGCTGTCGACCCTGCACCACTTCCGCGACGAGTACGAGGCACTGCTGGTCGACGATCCCGAGCCGCTCGCGAGCGCGGGTGCGCCGTGAAGCCCGGCGCCGCACCGCGGGCCACGCGGCCGACCGTCCCCGTCGTGCTCGACGGGCAGGAGGTCCTGGCGCACGAGGGCGAGACGATCCTGGCGCTCGCCCGGCGCTGCGAGGTCCCGATCCCGACGTTGTGCCACCTCGATGGCCTCTCGGTGCACGGTGGGTGCCGGGTCTGCATCGTCGAGGTCGACGGCCACGTCCGACCGCTGCTGGCGTGCGCCACGCCGGTGCACCCGGACATGGAGGTCCGCACCGCCACCGAGCGGCTCGTCGAGCACCGGCGCACGATCGTGTCTCTGCTGTTCGCCGAGGGCAGTCACGTCTGCGCCGCGTGCGTGGCGAGCGGCGCGTGCGAGCTGCAGGCGCTGGCGACGAGCACCGGGGTCGACCACGTCCCGCACACGATGGCCTTCCCGCGCCACGAGGTGGACGCCAGCCACCCGCGGTTCGTGCTCGACCGGGACCGGTGCGTGCTGTGCACGAGGTGCGTCCGCGTCTGCCACGAGGTCGAGGGCGCCGACGTCTGGGACCTCGCGCACCGTGGCAACGGTGCCCGACTCATCGCGGGGATGGACCAGCCGTGGGGTGAGGTGTCCGCCTGCACCTCGTGCGGCAAGTGCGTCGCCGTCTGCCCGACGGGAGCCCTGTTCGAGCACGGTACGTCGTCGGGCGAGCGCCGCCCCGACCCCGGCGTCGCGGCGTGGCTGGTCGAGGCACGTGCCGGCAGCTGGGACGACCGCCCGCCGGTGCAGGGCGAGGAGGCGGGACCGTGAGCACACCGCTCGGACGTCGCCCCCGGCTGGCCACCGCGTGGCTCGGTGGTTGCTCGGGCTGCCACATGTCCTTCCTGGACCTCGACGAGGTGCTGTTCGACCTGGCCGCACGCGCCGACGTGGTGTTCGGTCCGCTGTCGGACGTGAAGGTGTTCCCACCGGACGTGGATCTGGTCCTGGTCGAGGGCGCCGTCGCCAACACCGACAACCTCGCCCTGGCTCGCACGATCCGGGCCAACGCCCGGGTGGTGGTGTCCTTCGGCGACTGCGCGATCACCGGCAACATCACGGCCCTCCGCAACGGTCTCGGTGACCCGGACGCGATGCTCCGTCGGGTCTACGTCGACGGGACCGACCTCGGTCACCAGATCCCGACGGTGGTCGTCCCGAAGCTCCTGCCCCAGGCCCTCCCCCTCCACGAGGTCATCCCCGTCGACGTCCACCTCACCGGCTGTCCGCCGTCAGCGACCCGCATCGCGACGGCGATCTTCGCCCTGCTCGACGCCATCGAGGCAGGCGAGGACGTCACCACGGCACTCACCCGCCATCCCCTGGACCCACCCCGGTTCGGCAACTGACCGACGACCGTCGGAGGCAGCGTGCACGACATCCACGTGATCGATCCGGTGTCCCGGATCGAGGGCCACGCCAAGATCACCCTCCACCTCGACGACGAGGGACAGGTCACCGACGCGCGTTTCCACGTGACCGAGTTCCGCGGTTTCGAGGAGTTCTGCCGCGGCCGTCCGGTCGCCGAGATGCCGGGGCTGACGGCACGGACCTGCGGCATCTGCCCGGTCAGCCACCTGCTCGCGTCCGCCAAGGCCGTCGACGCGATCCTCGCGGTCACGATCCCGCCGGCGGCGACGCTCCAACGCAAGCTGGCCAACCTCGGCCAGATCGTGCAATCCCACGTGCTGAGCTTCTTCCACCTGTCGGCCCCCGACCTGCTGCTCGGGATGGACGCCGACCCGGCGTCGCGCAACGTCTTCGGTCTGATGGCCTCGGAACCCGAGCTCGTGCGTCGCGGTATCCGCCTGCGGCAGTTCGGCCAGGAGGTCATCGCTGCCGTCGCCGGCGAACGGATCCACGGGAGGGGCATCGTGCCCGGCGGTGTCGCGCACCCGTTCACGACCGAGGCGAGGGACGGGCTGCGGGCCTGGCTCGACGAGTCGCTCGGCGCCGCGACCGAGACGCTGCGCTCCCTGGCCGTGATCGAGGAGCGTCTCGCCCGCGAGGTGGAGGTGTTCGGCCGCTTCCCGTCCCTCTACCTGGCGCACTGCGCACCCGACGGCACCTGGGCGCACCTCGACGGCCACCTGCGCGTCATCGACGCCGACGGTGCCACCGTGGTCGACCAGCTCGACCCGGCCGAGTACCGCAGCGTCCTCGGCGAAGCTGCGGTGCACGACTCCTACCTCAAGGTCCCCTACTGGCGGGACCTGGTGGTGGACGGCGACCCCTCACCGGGGATGTACCGCGTCGGTCCGCTCGCGCGGATCAACATCGCCGACCGCTTCGGGACCCCCGAGGCCGACGCCGGCCTGGCTGCGTTCCGCGATCGTGTCGGCCGCATCGCCTCGTCCGCGTTCCACTACCACCACGCCCGCGTCCTGGAGGTGGTGGCCTCCATCGAGCGGATCGGCACCATCCTCGACGACCCCGGCTTGCTCGACCCCCTCGTCAGGGCACGGGGTGGGATCAACCGGCGGCGCGGCGTCGGCTCCTCCGAAGCGCCGCGCGGGACGCTGTTCCACGATTACACCGTGGACGAGGACGGGCTGGTCACCGACGTCGACATGATCATCGCGACGGGTCAGAACGCCCTGGCGATGAACCGCACGATCCTCGAGATCGCGCGCGCCTACGTCGACGGCCCGACGTTGCCCGACGGCGTGCTCAACCGCGTCGAGGCCGGTATCCGCGCCTACGACCCCTGCTTGTCGTGTTCCACCCACGCGATCGGGCAGATGCCGATGCTGGTGCAGCTGGTGGCGCCCGACGGCACGGTCGTGTGCGAACGGAGCCGCGACTGAACGCCGAGCGGGGGACGACGACGGCACCGCGACCGCCGGTGCTGGTGGTCGGCGTCGGCAGCGAACTGCGACGTGACGATGCGGCAGGACGTCGCGTGGTCGAACGCCTGCGCGGGAAGCTACCGACCGACCGCGTGGAGCTCCGGTCGGTCCACCAGCTGACCCCCGAGCTCGCGGACGAGGCGACCGGACGCGACCTGCTCATCGTGGTCGACGCGTCGGTCGATGCGACCACCGTCACCGTCCAGAACGTCCGGGCCGAGGCCACCCCGTCGGCGTTCAGCCACCGCCTGGACGTGCCGGCGCTGGTGCGGCTGTCCGCGGCGCTCGGTGCTCCCCCGGCCGAGGTCGTCACCGTGGCGATCCCCGCCCACGATCTGAGCATCGGTACCGACCTGTCGCCGGCGACCGCCCACGACGTCGCGGTCGCCGCTGACCACGTCATCGTGCTCTGCCGCGGGAGCACCAGCCGGCCCCGCGGGACCGTGGCCGGAGGGGGCACCGACGGCCCCGGGCAGCACTAGCCTCACCACGAGCAGGAGGACACGATGAAGCCACCACCACGGCCCGGCGATCTGGTCGCGATCGACCCGGACGAGTGCGTGACGTTGCTCGAGTCGGCCGCGTGGGCGCGTCTGGCGTTCAGCCTCGACGGCGTGCCCAGCGTCCTGCCGATCAACATCCTGCTCCACGACGACGCGATCTTCTTCCGGACGGCGACCGGCTCGAAGCTGGCCGCAGCCGCCGGCAGCGGGACCGTGGCCGTCCAGGCCGACAGCGGCGACCCGGACACGCGTGAGGGCTGGAGCGTGCTGGCACAGGGTCAGGCATCGATCGTGACCGACCCCGAGGTCGAGGAAGCCCTGCTCGCGCGGCCGTTCGAGCCCTGGGCCATCCCGGACGACAAGCCCTTCTGGGTCCGCGTCGAGGTCGAGCACATCACGGGGCGCCGCATCGTGCGGTCCTGAGGGCGCCGCATCGTGCGGTCCTGACGCACCGACCGGATGGATGGGTCCTGCGCGTCCGTGGCCTTCGCCTCTGTGCGACAGTGGGAAGGGGAGCGATGCTCGAGCGTCCTCCGGAGGAACACCGATGGCCATCAAGATCCTGCAGAACCCGCCCGACCCCGACGCGCCTGCCGTCCCCGACTCGTGGGCGGTGATGGAGGCCCGGCTGGCGACCACCAAGGTGCACGACCTGCTCGACGAGGCCGCGTCGCGGCTCAGCCGTCTGGCCGCCGAGGTCGACCTGCCCGAGGACGTCGCCGCGGCGGTCCGCGAGACCCTCACCCTGGTCGAGGCCGGCCGCGGGACGATCGTCGCCGCGCGACGCCACGTCCGCGTCTGACATCGCGAGATGCGGCCTCGCAACCGAACCCTCCTCAGCGCCGCGATCCTGATCCTGCTGCTGCTGATCGCGATCGTC
Organism: Nitriliruptor alkaliphilus DSM 45188; assembly: GCF_000969705.1. Lineage (GTDB taxonomy): Bacteria > Actinomycetota > Nitriliruptoria > Nitriliruptorales > Nitriliruptoraceae > Nitriliruptor > Nitriliruptor alkaliphilus. The sequence continues at coordinate 3,193,249 of NZ_KQ033901.1, read as the reverse complement.
TCCGTCTCGCGTGACGCCGGTGTCGACGTCGACGACGTGGAGGCTCGAACGGCAGGGTCAGCCGCGGCCCCGGCGGCGCCCCTGACCCCGGGTCAGCGGTCGCCGAGCTGACGGATCACCGGCATCACCCGTGTCGCGTCGAGCGCGCGCAGGTGCGGCAGCGGGTCGAGCCCCTGATCGAGGACGTGCTCGGTCAGCTGGTCGCGGACCACCTCGCGGAGCTCGTCGGGCTCCCACGGCTTGGCGATGTAGCGGTCGAGCCCGGCCGCGTTGACCGCCCGGATGGTGTCCTGTTGGTCCGCCTGGCCGGTGACCAGGACCGTGCGTGCCGCGACCGTGCGTGGATCGTCCTGCATCTGCACCAGGAAGTCGACGCCGCTGGTGCCCGGCAGCCGGTGGTCGGCGAGGACGAGCGCCAGCCGGTCCCCGTCGCCGTCCACCTCGTCGACCACCTGCCACGCGTCCGCCACGTCCTCGGCCGCCTCGAGCCGGACGACGTCGGCGATCTCCGAGAGGTCACGCTCGATGGCGTGACGGACGGCGGGCTCGTCCTCCAGGATCAACACCGTCAGCCGCATCGGATCGGTCCTCCTCGTCGGCTCACGCCGGGGTGTCGTCGGGCGGTCCTGCCACGGGTAGCACCACGATCGCCACGGTCCGCCCCGGCCGGGATTCGAGCGCGATGGACCCGCCGTGGTGCTCGACGATACGCCGCGCGATCGCCAACCCGAGCCCGAGGCCGTAGCGCACCGTGCCCTGCTTGGTGGTGAACCGGGGTTCGAACACGCGGGGCAGCACGTCGGGGTCGATGCCGGGGCCGTCGTCGACGATGCGGATGCGGACGTGGTCGGGGTCCGGGCGGTCGGTCGCGATCGTGATCGACCCGCTGCCGTCGAGCTCCTCGGCGGCGTTGACGAGCAGGTTGGTCCAGACCTGGTCGAGCTGGCCCGGGTGGCACCGCACCGGTGGGAGCTGCCCGTACGCCCGCTGGAGGTCGATACCGCGGAGCCGGTGCGCGGTCAGGCGGATGGTGTCCTCGAGTCCGGCGTGCAGGTCGACGTCGGCGACGGGTTCGGCGTCGGGCCGCGCGTAGGCGCGGAGGCTGGCCACCAGCTCGCCTACACGACGCGAGGCGAGTTCGAGGTCCTGCACGGCTCCCCCGAGGCCGGCGGCTGCTTCGACCAGGTCGAGGGTGGCCTCGCCGCGCGCCACGAGCCCCCGCGCCTCGTCGGGGTCGTCGATACCCACGGCGGTCAACCGTCGGGCGAGGACCGGATCACCGAGCACCCGCTCGAGCTCACGTCGGGCCGCGCGCTCGTCCGCGGTGCTGCGCGGGGTCCGGGCGCGAGCGGCGGCGAGGACGCGTCGTCCCACGTCCGCGTCGGGGTGGCCGGTCAGCACGCGGTCGAGGTCCTCGGCGACGTAGCTGGCGGCGCGATGGAGCACGGCCGTGGGGTTGTTGAGCTCGTGGGCCACCCCGGCGGCGAGCTCGCCGAGGGTCGCGAACCGCGCCTGTTCCACGAGTTCGAGCCGAGCTTGCTCGAGCTGGTGGAGGGCCTCGCTGAGGCGCTGCCGTTCGCGGTCGAGCTCGCGGTTGAGCTCGATGCGTTCGATCTGGAGCTGTTCGGACCGGCGCAGCCGCCGAGCCAACGCTCTGATCGCGACGGCCGCCAGGGCGCCACCCACCTCGGCTTCCTCGGCCAGGGCGCGGTCGAGCTGTTCGAGGGACAGGTGCACGACCTCGGCCTCGCTGGTGGTGCGGGCGGTGAAGTAGGCCCGTCGCTGCTGGGCCAGGGCCAGCAGGCCGATGACGGGGCCCGTCGAGTCGTGGTGCAGCCGCAGGTCCCCCACGGGTGTGGTGCGATCGAGCGCGACGTGGCCGTCGAGCACCACCACGACGCCGTCCACGCTGTGATCCTGGTGGGTCAACCGGGTGCCGGTGGGCAGGCGGAGGCGGGGGCGTGGACCGAGCACGCGCTCGATCGCCGCGACCAGCCGGGCAGCGACCTCGTCGGGCCCGAGCTCGAGGTCGGCCAGCAGCTCGCTGGCGGGCAGGTCGAGGCGTTGGTCGTCGGACAGGACCAGCGCGTCGAGGCGCTGATCGTCGGGCCGGTGGGCGCGCAGCCACCGGGCGACCTGCGACCTGGCGTGGGTCGCCAGGGTCCCCGCCGTCCACGGGATCGCCACCACGGCGTCGATGCGGTCCCCGTCGACGGCGGCGCCGAGGTCGGTGTGAGCCGACCGATCGGTGACCACCAGGGTGCGAGCCGCGGTGAACGCGGCGGCGCGATCGAGCCCGGCGATCGTCTCGTCGACGCTGCCGAGGTCGCTGCTGATCACGACGATCGGGACGTCGACGGGGTGCAGCGCGCCGACCACGGCCAGTGCGTCGGTGACGTCGTGCACGACCCGCACGAGGACGACGTCGGCCACACCCGCGTCGATCTCCTCGGCGATGGCGCGCCCGAGCGGCTCGGGCGCCACGATCACCGCGAGCAGCGCCGGCGCCTCCCCGGACCCGTCCGGACCGACGCGGCTCACAGGAGGCCCAGCCGGTCCCACAGCCAGGGCATCAGCAGCGCCAGGGCCGCTGCTCCCACACCACCGATGACCAGACCGCTGACGGCCATGTCCCGGGTCGCCACCTCGCCGGTCGCGAAGGCGACGGCGTTGGGCGGGGTGGAGATCGGCAGCGCCATCGCCAACGCGCAGGCCAGGGCGACGATCACCCCGACCGCCGTCGCGTCGATGGGCAGCCCGATGGCGAGGCTCAGCGCCAGCGGGATGAGCAGGTTGGCCGTCGCCGAGTTCGAGATGACGGTGGACAACCCGAGCCCGGTGACCACCAGCAGCACCACGAGCAGCGTCAGCGGCAGCTGGTCCCAGGCGACGAGCCCCAGCACCCAGACGTCGAGACCGGTCGTGCCGATGCCGGCACCGAGAGCGATGCCGCCGGCCACCAGCCACAGCACCGGCCACTGGAGCGCACGGAGGTCGTCACCTCCCATGACCTGGGTCGCGAGCAGCGCCACGACCGGCACGAACCCGACCGTCGACGAGGCGATCCCGTGCAGCGGCTCGGTGAGCCAGAGGAGCACGGTCCCGCCGGCCACCACGTAGAAGACGACCGCGGCGGGGCTGCGGTCGAAGCTCGCCGTCAGGTCGAACGCCATCGGCGTGTCCGCCGCGATGTAGCGCCGGGTCAGGAACCACCACGCGAACAGCAGGACGACGACCATCAACGGCACGGCCAGCAGCATCCACCCGAGGAACGACACGCCCTCGCCCTGGGCCTGCAGCGCACCGAGGGCGATCGCGTTCGGCGGGCTGCCCACCGGCGTCCCGATCCCGCCGACGTTGGCGGCCACCGGGATGGCCAGCGCCAGGCCCGTGCGGGACCGACCGGGCGGCAGCACCGCGAGGATGGGCAGCACGACGGCGAACATGGTGGCCGTGGTGGCAGTGTTGGACACGAACATCGACAGCGCGGCGGTGATGGTCATCAGGCCGAGGACGGTGCGACGTGCGTTCCCGGCGAAGGGCCGCAGCATCACGGCCGCCAGGTTGCGGTCGAGCCCGAACTTGCCCGCGCCGTCGGCGATGAGGAACCCGCCGAGGAACAGGACGATGACGGGGTCGGCCAACGCAGCGAAGTAGCCCGCCGCGGGCAAGACGTCACCGGCGACGGGGACCAGCGCCTGATCGGAGATCATCAGGACCTCGAGCAGGATCACCAGCACCGCCGTGGCCACCAGGGGGATGGCCTCGGTCACCCACAGCACGATCGCCAGCAGGAAGATGGCCAGCATGCGCTGCCCGGCGGGCTCGAGCCCCTCGATGTCGACCAGCAGCGGGACGAGGAAGACGAGGACGCCGGCGATCAGCCCGCCGCGCTGCAGCTTCGTCGGAGCGGGGAGCTGGACCGGCGGTCGTACCGTCCCTGCACGCACCCGCGATCCACCGTCCTCGGCCATCACCTCACCCTACTGCGGACCGTGAGCCCGCCGTCGGCTACCAACCCACCGCCGGATCAGGTCACGAGGGCGTCACGAACGTGCTCGCGTAGCGGGTGATCGTGTCCAGGTAGTTGGCGCGCTCGAACGCAGCCGGGTCGCGCACCGACGCCTGGCTCATCGACCCCGTCATCTGCGCGACGGACACGTACTCGCGCTCCACCATCCAGGTGCGGAGCCCGTCGACCAGGGTGGTGACGTGGTCGGGTCCGTGGCGCAGCAGCGCCGACGTGGTCATCGCCACGTCAGCTCCGGCCAGCAGCACCTTCACCACATCGTCGGGCTCGTGGATACCGGTCGTGGCCGCCAGCGACGCCTCCACCCGACCACGAAGCAGCGCCACCCAGCGCAGCGGCAGCCGCAGCTCGTCGGAGGTCGACAGGACGAGCCGAGGTTCGACCGTGAGGGTCTGGAGGTCGATGTCCGGCTGGTAGAAGCGGTTGAACAGCACGAGCCCGGCCGCGCCGGCGTCGACCAGTCGGTCGACGAGGTGCCCGAGCGCCGACCAGTACGGCGACAGCTTGACCGCGACCGGGACGTCGCAGGCGCGAACGACGGCCTCGACCACGTCGAGGGTCTCGTCCTCGATGGAGCGCCCCGAGCGGTCGGTGTCGGCAGCGACCCGGTAGACGTTCAGCTCGATGGCATCCGCGCCGGCCTGCTCGAGCATCCGTGCGTACTCGGTCCACCCACCGCGGGTGGCGCCGTTCAGGCTCGCCACGACCGGAACACCGACGGCAGCCTTGGCGTCCCGGATCGACCGCAGATAGCGCACCGACCCGTGGTTGTAGCTGTCGAGGACGGGCGTGTACCCGAAGGTCGCCTCGGGGTTGGCGCCAGCGCCGAGACCGTGGAACCGATCGGCCTCCTCGATCTCGTGCTCGAGCTGCTCCTCGAACAGGCTCGGAAGCACCACGGCGCCGACCCCAGCCGCGTCGAGGGCCCGCAGCGACGCGAGCTGCCCGGTCAGCGGGCTCGCCGAGGCGACGACGGGGCAGCGGAGCGTCATGCCGAGGTAGCTGACCGACAGGTCCGGCTCCCCCACCGGCCCGGGGCCGCTCGGCACCACGAGTCCGGCTCCGACGAGGTCGTCGTGGTGGAGGGCGCGGCCGTCCGAGAGGGTGCGCCCGTCCTGGACATCGCGGTCAGCTCCGCCCTGTGGTCCGGTGGGCTGGTCGCTGCTCACGGTGCCACCTCCGTCTCGTCGGTCAGGTGTCGTTCCACGCCCGCGAGCTGCTCGTAGTACCGCCAGCGTTCGTCGACGTCGCGGGCTGCCAGCTCGCGCAGCTGTGCCGCACGTTCGGGGTCGCTGCGCTCCAGCACCGCGTACCGACCCTCGGTGCTGAGGAAGTCCTCCAGCGGCACGCTCGGTGGCTTCGAGTCGAGCCGGAAGGGTCGGGTGTCCTCGGCCGCGTCGGGCTGGAAGCGGAACAGCGGCCAGTAGCCGGTCTTGACCGCCAGATCCATCCGCCCCATGGAGTGACGCATGTCGACGCCGTGCGCGATGCAGGTCGAGTAGGCCAGCAGGAGCGACGGTCCCGGCCAGGACTCCGCCTCGCGGAACGCCTTGATGGTCTGACGTTCGTCGGCGCCGAGCGCGATCTTCGCCACGTAGACCGTGCCGTACTGCATCGCGAGCAGGCCGAGGTCCTTCTTCGGGGTCGCCTTGCCGGACGTCGCGAACTTGGCGACGGCCCCACGTGGCGTCGCCTTCGAGGACTGGCCGCCGGTGTTGGAGTACACCTCGGTGTCGAGCACGAGGACGTTGACGTCCGCGCCCGAGGCGAGCACGTGGTCGAGCCCGCCGAAGCCGATGTCGTAGGCCCACCCGTCCCCGCCCACGATCCACACGTCCCTGCGGACCAGGACGCCGGCGACGGCCTCGAGCTGTCGGGCCGCGGGCCGCAGGTCCGCGGGAGCGTCCGCCAGCCGCTGCCGCAGCTGCGCCACACGGTCACGCTGTGCGGCGATCCCCGCCTCGTCGCCGGCGGCCGAACCGGCGAGCAGCGCACCGACGAGGTCGCCCCCGAGGTGCCCGGCGAGCTGGCCGAGCAGGTGCTCGGCCACGACCCGCTGCTCGTCGAGCCCCACCCGGATCCCGAGACCGAACTCGGCGTTGTCCTCGAACAGCGAGTTGGACCACGCCGGTCCACGCCCGGCCGCATCCGTACCCCACGGTGTCGTGGGCAGGTTGCCGCCGTAGATCGACGAGCAACCGGTCGCGTTGGCGACCACGGTCCGATCACCGAACAGCTGGGTCATCAGCTTCAGGTACGGGGTCTCCCCGCAGCCCGCGCACGCCCCGGAGAACTCGAACAGCGGCTGCAACGTCTGGGTGTGCTTGACCGTGTCCTGACGGACCGTGGTGCGGTCCGGGTAGGGGATCGACTGGAAGAAGCGGAAGTTGTCGCGTTCACGGTCGCGGTGCTCGGCCGCCGGCTCCATGTCGATGGCCTGGTGGCCGACCTGCGACTTCGACACGGCCGGGCACGCTTCGACGCACACGCCGCAGCCGGTGCAGTCGTCAGGGGCGACCTGCACCGTCAGCAGGTGGTCGGTCAGGTCGCGGTCCTTGAACGGCTTGCACAGGAACATGTCGGGCGCGTCGTCGAGCGCGTCGCCCTCGAAGACCTTGATCTGGATCGCGGCGTGCGGGCAGACGATGGCGCACTTGCCGCAGTCGATGCACAGGCCCGGATCCCAGATCGGCAGCTCGTTGGCGAGGGAGCGCTTCTCGAGGCGGGCCGTGCCGGTCTCGAACGTCCCGTCCACGGGGAGCGCCGAGACGGGCAGCAGCTCGCCGTCCCCCTCGATGATCCGGGCGGTGACCCGCTGCACGAGCTCGGAGAGGTCGGCCTCGTCGCTGGGCCGCAGCTCGAGGGCACGCTCGATGGCTCCCGGCCGCCGCCAGCTGGAGGTCACCCGGTGGGGGACCTGGACCTCGTGCACCGCACTCCCGGCCGCGCGGATGGCCGCCAGGTTGCGCGAGACCACCAGCGGTCCGTGCTCGGCGTAGGTGACCTCCGCGGCGGCCTCGACCGCGGCGATCGCCTCATCGAGCAGCAGGACGCCTGAAGCCACGAAGAACGCGACCTGCATGACCGTCGAGATGCGCCCGCCGAGCCCGGCCTCGCGGGCGGTCGCGTACCCGTCGATGACGAACAGCCGGAGTCCCCGCTCGACGAGGATCTCCTGGACGTCGGCAGGTAGCCGCCCCCAGACCTGGTCGGCCGGGAAGGGGGCGTTGAGCAGGACCGTGCCGCCAGGCCGGCACGCCGCCAGCACGTCGAGCTTCTCGAGCAGCCCGAACTGGTGGCAGGCGACGAGGTCGGCCCGCTCGATCAGGTAGGTCGAGCGGATCGGCTGCGGACTGAAGCGGAGGTGCGAGACCGTCGTCGCACCGGACTTCTTCGAGTCGTAGACGAAGTAGGCCTGCACGTGGTCGTCGGTGTTCTCCGCGACGATCTTCGCGGTGTTCTTGTTGGCGCTGACCGTGCCGTCCGAGCCGAGGCCGAAGAACAGGGCCGACAGCTCCCCGTCCGGGCGGGGTAGCTCGAAGCCGTCGAGGTTCGGCAGCGACAGGTGGGTGACGTCGTCCACGATGCCGACGGTGAACCGCCGCTTCGGCGTCGGCGCCGCGAGCTCGGCGAACACGGCGGCGACCATCGCCGGCGTGAACTCCTTGCTCGACAGCCCGTACCGGCCGCCGATGACGTCCGGCAGCGCGTCCCGATGCCCCGTCATGACGGCGTCGGCCAGGACCTGCACCACGTCCTCGTGCAGCGGCTCGCCCGGTGCGCCGGGCTCCTTGGTCCGGTCGAGGACCGCGATCCGGGTCGCGGTCTCGGGCAGGGCGGCGAGCAGCTGCTCGGTCGGCAGCGGCCGGAACAGGCGCACGATCACCACGCCCACCCGCTCGCCCCGGGCGACGAGGTGATCGACGACCTCGCGGACCGCCTCGCTGCCCGACCCCATGAGGACCACGACACGCTCGGCATCGGGCACACCGTGGTAGTCGATCAGGTGGTAGCGGCGGCCGGTGCGCTCAGCCAGCCGGTCCATGGCGGTCTGCACGATGCCGGGGACCGCGTCGTGGAACCGGTTGGCGGCTTCGCGCGCCTGGAAGAAGACGTCCGGGTTCTGTGCCGTGCCCCGTAGCACCGGCCGGTCGGGGTCCAGGGATCGCAGCCGGTGGGCGACGACGTCGTCCTCGTCGAGCAGGGCCCGGAGGTCGTCGTCGGTCAGCGGGTCGACGACCGCGAGCTCGTGCGACGTCCGGAACCCGTCGAAGAAGTGCATGACCGGCACGCGCGAGGCCAGCGTCGCGGCGTGCGAGACGGCGGCGAGGTCCTGTGCCTCCTGCGGGGTGGCCGAGGCGAGCATCGTCCACCCGGTGGTGCGGGCGGCCATCACGTCGGAGTGGTCACCGAAGATCGACAAGGCGTGGGTCGCGAGCGTCCGGGCGGCGACGTGGATGACCGTCGGGGTCAGCTCGCCCGCGATCTTGAACATGTTGGGCAGCATCAGCAGGAGGCCCTGCGAGGCGGTGAACGTCACCCCGAGCGCGCCAGCCTGGATCGCCCCGTGGAGCGCACCCGCGGCGCCGCCCTCGGACTGCATCTCGATGACGCTCGGCACCGCACCCCAGAGGTTGCGTCGACCGGCCGCGGCCCACGCGTCGGCGTGCTCGCCCATCGGCGACGCAGGCGTGATGGGGTAGATGGTCACCGCCTCGCTCAGCGCGTACGCGACGCGGGCGACGGCTTCGTTCCCATCGATGCAGAGCGGCGGCACGGTGGACCTTTCCAGGACGTGTTGCCCAGGGCCGAGCGCGCCCCCGGCGGGGCGCCTGCTCCAGCACCTCCGACGCTACGGAGAGGGACGGCCGCGCGAAGCCACCACAGGTCCCCGTTCCGGGGGACCATCTGCTCTGCTGCGAGGGGCCCTGGAGCAGCGCATACTCGGGTATGCGTCGACGAGGTGATGACCCGCTCGTCGCGGCGGCCCGCCGCGTCGGGGTGAGCGACCCGCGCGTGCTCGCGGCCGTCGCGGCGGTGCCACGCGACCGCTTCGTCCCACCTGCCGCCCGCCGCGAGGCGGTCCTCGACCGCCCGGTACGGATCGGCGAGGGGCAGACGACGTCGCAGCCGTCGCTGATCGCCGCGATGCTCGCCGAGATCGAGCTCACCGGGACCGAACGGGTGCTGGAGGTGGGCACGGGCTTCGGGTACCAGACCGCCCTCCTCGCCCACCTCGCCGGCGAGGTGCACTCGATCGAACGCTTCGCCGGTCTGGCGGCCCAGGCCCGCGCGAACCTCACCTCCTACGGGCTCGGCGACGTCGACGTGGTGGTCGGCGACGGGACCCGCGGGTTACCGGACCATGCCCCGTTCGATGCGATCGTGGTCTCCGCGGCGGCCGAGGAGGTCCCCGCGGCGCTGGGTTCGCAGCTCGTCGAGGGCGGTCGGCTCATCGCGCCCGTCGGGCCCCCCGGCGCTCAGGAGGTGTGGCTCTACGTGTGCCGGTCGGGCGAGCTGGTGCCGGTCCGGCGATTGACGGCCGTCCGGTTCGTGCCCCTGGTGGCCGGTGACGACCCGACCTGAACCCGCCGGGCCTCAGCCGAGGAGGCGAGCCTTGGCCCGCTCGAACTCCTCGTCGGTCAGGGCACCGCTGCCGTGCAGCTCCGCCAACGCCTGGAGCTCCGCCACCAGGTCGGACGGCTCCGTACGATCGCCGTCCTCGACGTCGGTGGGCGGTGGCGGCGGGGGGAACGCGGGTGCCGGCGTGGTGTCCTGCGCCGCGGCGGGACGTGGCGTGACCGGCGCCCGGGTGATGGCCACGCTCGAGGACAACCGGCCCTCGCTCAGGCCGGTCTCGCGCGGCATGCCACGGGCCTGGACGTGGCGGTCCACGAGCTTGGCGAACCGGCGCGCCGATCCGACCGACCGGGACGTCAAGGGCAGGGTGTAGGGATCACCGGCGGCCGCGAGGTCGCCCGGCGGTGCCGGCGAGCCCCCGACGACCCCGACGTGCAACCAGCCACGGCCGCCGCGTGATGGTGCCTGCAGGTCCGTGCCGCGCACCTGGTCGACGCCGAACTCGACCGTCGTGGGCGCGTCCCGCGTCGGCGCCTGCTTGCTGATCGTGATCCGTCCCTGGTCGACGGCCAGTTCGCCGCGTTCGCCACGCACCACGAGCCGTGCGCCCTCGAGCGCGGTCTGATCGGACACCGGTGGCCTCCCGTCGCGGTGCGGCAGGAGTCAACCACCACGTGCCGCGCCGTCCACCTGGCCGCTCGACGGACGCCGGTATCAGCGCAGGTAGCGGGACCGGTCCGCTGCATCGAGCTTGGCGATGGCGAGGCGGAGCGCCGGCCGCGGCATCGAGGGGGCCTGGTCGGCGAGGAACCGGTGGAGGCCGTCGGGATCGCGGGTCCCGGCGTGCTTGAGGAAGATCCCGACCGCGTTGTGCACCACCGGCTCGGGGTCGGCAGCCAGCTGGCGGGCGATCGCGAACCCCGCGGCGAGGTCGTCATCGGCCCCGGCCCGGACGAAGAACTGCGGTGCCGTGATGGCGGTGCGGCGCCGTAAGGGGTCGGTCTCGGCCGCCAGCTGCCGCAAGGGCTCGGGGGACCTGCCGGTGAGGTGGCCGCCGACCACCCGGGGGGCGGAGCGGTCGACCATGTCCCAGGTCGTGATGCGGTCGTGGCGCGCCAGGTAGAGCTCGTACAGCTCGCGCGAGCGCTGCTCGTCGAGGCGCCGACGGGCCTGGAAGTCCAGGATGCACATCGCCGCCATCCGCGGCTCGTACGCCGGGTGGTCCAGCAGGCGATCGACCTCGGGCAGCGGCAGCTGCGTGTGCGCCTTCGCGACGTCGAACAGGTCGCGCATCCGCATCCCGAAGGCCGGCTCGTCCGGGGCGAGCCGCTGCCGGATCTTGGGCAGCTGGTCCTCGGACCGGGCCGCGAGCAGCGCGTCGATCACCCGTTCGGCCGTGGGCGCCTCGGTCGACATCCCGTCCCCCGGCACGCTCATCCGGCCCGGGAGGAGATCTGCTGGACGCCCCAGCTGTTGCCGTCGGGGTCGTCGAAGAAGACGAACCCGACGTTGTCGAGCGGGTGCGGCACCGGTCGCGGGTTCTGACCGAGGACGGTCACCTCGCTCACCTCGACCCCACGGCCGAGGAGCTCGTCGCGCGCGGCCTCGATGTCCGGCACGACCAGCTGCAGCCCCTTGAGCGAACCGGGCGGCATGGGGGGCACCACGCCCTCGCCGATCACGATCGAGCACCACGATCCGGGCGGGGTGAGCTGGATCAGCCGCTGGCCCGGCCCCACGACCGTGTCGTGGTCGACGTGGAAGGCGAGCTGCTCGGCGTAGAAGGCCTTCGCGGTGTCCAGGTCCGACACGGGGACCACCACCACCTCGAGCGTCCAGTTCATCGGGCTCCTCCTGGTCGGGTACCGGTGACCCGTCGAGCTCCTGACGGATCGGGGGCGATCTCGGCGAGCAGGCCATCGAGCCGCTCGCACGCCTGACCGAAGCCTTCAGCCATCGGGTAGCGCAGCACCCGGTCGCGAGCCGCCGGCGACGGCAGGCGGACGGTCGTGGTGACGGTGGTCCGCCCTCCCGCGTCGACCAGTCCGCGGCTGACCACCGACTCGCCCGGGTACGACTGCGCGTCGAACACCTCGGTCGCCACCAGCCGGGTGGGCGCGACCACCTCGAGGAAGGTTCCCGACTGCCCGAGCTGCTGTCCGGCCCCGTCCTCGGAGACGAACCGGTAGGTACCGCCGACGCGCAGGTCGACCTCGCACACCACCAGGTGCCAGCCGCGGGCGCCGTACCAGCGCCCGAGCAGCTCGGGGGTGGTCAGCGCCTCCCACACCAGCTCCCGCGGCGCGGCGAAGGACCGCACCAGGACGATGTCGCGATCGCCCGGTGTGGTCACCTCGACCGGCTGCGGTGCGGTGCTCACACCGGCTCCGTCCCGTGGCCGTCGGCACCGTCGTCCGACGTGGCCGCGGGAGCGCCCTCGGCCGCACGAGCCGCCTGCAGGTCGTCGAGGACCGCATCCAGCCGCTGGTAGCTCTCCTCCCAGTACCCGCGGTAGTCGGTCAGCCAGTCCGTCGCCGGGCGGAGCGGTGCAGCCTGGAGGCGACAGGGTCGCCGTTGCGCGTCCCGGCGCCGCGAGATCAGACCCGCGTGCTCCAGCACCTTGAGGTGCTTGGAGATGGCCGGCTGGCTCATCGCGAAGGGTTCGGCCAGCTCGGTCACCGTCGCCTCGCCCGTCCGCAACCGCTCCAGGATCGCCCGGCGGGTGGGATCCGCCAGGGCCGCGAAGGTGGTGTCGAGCCGCTCGTCCCTGTCCATAACCGGAAGGTTATCTACGGGCGGCCGGGACCGTCAACCACGCCCCTGGCCGTCGCCCGACGACGCACCCGGCGCACGCCGGGTGAGCTCCTCACGGACTCTCCCGATCAGCTGCTGCCGCTGTCGGGCCATCCGCCACGCGATGAGCGGTGCGAGCAGGTGCCCGACGACCGGCAGGGTCGCGGTGACCGTCATCGCGACGGTGTAGCGGCAGCCCGAGCCGGTCGGCTCGAGCGTGTCCTCGGCACGCACGCGCACCGGGAAGCGTGGTCGGACCGAGACGAACACGGCCCGCCGACCCGGCTCGAGCACCTCGGTCCGGGTCATCAGCCGAGCCCGGAACGGGCCGACGCGGGCCGTGACGCGGTTGAGCGTCCCCTCCTCGAGGACACCCCGCTCCGGCTCGTACGCCACGAGCAGCGGGTCGACGGCGATCATCCGGGGCGTGTCGCTGAGCAGCGCCCACGCCTCGGCGACTGGGACCCCCAGCTCTCCCGAGGCGACCCGGGTGCTGCCCTCGGTCATGAACCCCTCCGCCCCTCGCCCCCTCAACCCTGACACATCCGGGCGGACGACGCGGGCCGATCGCAGACGCCCCTCGATGTAGGGGCTTCAGCCCCTAGGACCCTACGGTTACGTCACCGTAAGTTCCCCGGATACCGACCTGTGGCGACCACCTGCGTCCGAGGAGACAGCGTGCTTCCACCCATCATCCAGGGCGGCATGGGCGTGGGGGTCTCGAGCTGGCAGCTGGCTCGTGCGGTCGCGCTCGAGGGACAGCTCGGCGTGGTGTCGGGCACGGCTGCGGCCGTGACCTTGGCACGTCGTCTCGGGCTCGGCGATCCGGGCGGACACGTCCAGCGCGCCTTGGACCAGTTCCCCTTCCCGGCGGTCGCCGAGCGGGTCCGCGCCCGCTACCTCGACAGCGCACGGCCGGGCGCCGGCGGCCGCCGGTTCAAGGCGGTCCCGCGCCCGTCGCTCGCGGCGAGCCCGGCGGCGACCGAGCTCACGGTGGTCGCCAACTTCGTCGAGGTCCACCTGGCCAAGCACGGCCACGACGGGCAGGTCGCGATCAACTACCTCGAGAAGATCCAGCTGCCCACGTTGGCATCGCTGTACGGCGCGCTGCTCGCCGGGGTCGACGCCGTCCTGATGGGAGCCGGGGTCCCGGCGCGGATCCCCGCCGTCCTCGACCGCCTCGCCGACCACCGTCCCGTCACCCTGCCCGTGACGGTGGCCGACGCACCTCCCGGCGAGCGCCACGAGATCAGCCTCGATCCGTCGACGCTCGCCGGCGGCGACCCGCTGCCGATCGTGCGGCGCCCGTGGTTCCTCGCGATCGTGTCGTCGGCGACGATGGCGACCTTCCTCGCCGGCCACCGAGCGGGGAGCCCCGACGGGTTCGTCGTCGAGACCCCTGCGGCGGGTGGTCACAACGCGCCACCCCGTGGCAGGCTCCGCCTCGACGACGCCGGCGAGCCCGTCTACGGCCCTCGCGACACGATCGACCTCGACGCCATCGCGGCGCTCGGCCTGCCGTACTGGCTCGCCGGCGGCTACGCGACCCCGGCCGGCCTTGCCGACGCGCGCGAGGCGGGGGCGCACGGCATCCAGGTCGGCACCGCCTTCGCGTTCTGCGACGAGTCCGGGATCGATCCCCGGCTGCGGACGGCGACCCTGGACGCTGCTCGCGAGGGCCGCGTCGCGGTCCGGACCGACCCTGCCGCCTCCCCCACCGGCTACCCGTTCAAGGTCCTCGACCTCCCCGGCACCCTCAGCGATCAGGCGGTCTACGACCAGCGACCACGGCGCTGCGACCTCGGCTACCTCCGCGAGCTCTACCAGCGACCGGACGGCCGTGTCGGCTACCGCTGCCCCGCGGAACCGGTGGAGGACTACCTCGCCAAGGGTGGGAACCTCGCCGAGACCGATCAGCGCCGCTGCCTGTGCAACGCACTGACCGCGACCATCGGCCTCGGCCAGACCCACCCCCGTGAGGACACCGAGCCGGCGCTCGTGACCGCGGGTGATGGCGCCGCCGACCTCTCCCGCTTCCTGTCCCCGGGTGCCACCACCTACAGCGCACGGGACGTGATCGCCCACCTCACGGGCCGGTCCGGCGGAGGGCGCGGTCGAGCCGGGTGAGGGTCTCGCGCTCCTCGCCGGCACGGATGGCGGCGAACCCGATCACGAGTCCGTCGGGCTCGTCGGAGGGTGTGGTCCGGTACGACGCGAGCGTGGGCAGGTCGAGGCCGAGCTCGTCGGCCCGTCGCGCCGTGTCTCGCGCGAGGCCGGGTTCGGGTTCGACCGCCAGCAGGTGCAGCCCGGCCGGGACCCCGGGCAACGTCCAGCCGTGGTCGGTGAGGATCGCGGCGACGCGTTCGTGGCGCCGCCGGTAGTGGGTACGCAGCGTGCGCAGGTGGCGGTCGTAGGCGCCGCTGTCGAGCAGCTCGGCGAAGGCGAGCGCGTTGAGGGTGGTGGAGGAGATGTCGTGGTGGCGCTTGGCGGCGAGGACCTCCTCGCGCATCCGCGGGGGGACGACGACCCAGCCGAGGCGCAGCGCCGGCGCGAGCGTCTTGCTGACCGAGCCGAGGTGGACGACCGCGTCGGGCGCGAGGGGTTGGACGGCCTTGACGTTGCGCCGGTCGTAGCGGAACTCCGCGTCGTAGTCGTCCTCGAGGACGAGCCGTCCGCCGGTCCCGGCCCAGGTGATGAGGTCGTGTCGTCGCTGGGGGGCCAGCGCCACGCCGACGGGGAACTGATGGGCCGGGGTGACGAGGACGGCGGCCGCGTCGGGCAGCGCGTCGGTCACCAGTCCCTGGCCGTCGACGGGGACCGGGACCGGCTCGAGCCCGGCCGCCTGCAGCAGCGTCCGGAACGGCGGGGAGCCGGGATCCTCCAGGGCGACCCGGCGGGCGCCGCGGGCGGCGAGCACGTGTGCCACCAGCGACAGGCCCTGGGCCAGGCCGGTGGTGAACAGCAGGTCGTCGGGGTCGGTGTCGACGCCGCGGGTGCGTCCGAGGTAGCCGGCGAGCGCGTGGCGTGCCGATGCAGGGCCACCGGGCTCGCCGTAGGCGAGGGCGTCGGTCGGCGCGTCGGCGAGCGAGCGCTGCACCGCCCGGGCCCACGCCTGACGCGGGAAGCGGGACAGGTCGGGCACGCCGGGACGCAGCGGACGCCAGGAGGTGGGTGCTGGCGCCGCGGGCGGCGGCACCGGTGGCGCGGTGGCGGTGGGGACGGCGGCCACCGCGGTGCCGGCGCCCTGTCGCGACTCGAGCCAGCCCTCGGCGCTCAGCTGCTCGTAGACGGCGACGACGGTCCCGCGAGCGACGCCGAGGTCCTGTGCCAACGCCCTCGTCGACGGCAGGCGCTGCCCGGCGGGCAACCGGCCGCCTCGGATGGCGCCCCGCAGCTCGAGCTCCAAGGCGCGTCCCGGCGGGAGCGACGGGTCGAGCTGGAGCGCGAGGTCCACGCCCCCACCTCCCTCGCTGGCTCGACTGGTCCAACGTAGCCGACCGGAACTGGACCATGTCGTTGGACCGGAGCCGCGGCATCGTGCGGGCATGAACAGCTCACACGGACGTGCCCTCGCCCTCGGCCAGCTCGCCATGGTCTTCGTCGGCAGCTCGGTCGCGGCGGCCAGCCTGCTGACCGACTACCCGATCCTGACCGGTCAGGCCCTCCGCTACGCCGTCGCGGCCGCTGGTCTGTGGGCGTTCACCCGGCTGCGAGGCCGGCGCCTGCCGCCGCTGACCCGCCGCGACGCGGCGTGGGTGTTCGGCGTGGCGCTGATCGGCCTGTCGGGGTTCAACATCGTGCTGATCGAGGCGACCGCCCGCATCGACGCCTCCGTGGTCGGTGCCGTGCTCGGAGCCACACCGATCGCCCTGGCCATCCTCGGCCCGCTCCAGGTCGGCCGCCCGATCGCCCGGCGCACCCTCGCCTGTGCCGTGGTCGTCGCCGCCGGTGTGCTGCTGGTCGAGCGTGCGTCCGGGCCGCTCGACCCCGTCGGGATGGCCCTCGCCCTGCTGGTGCTCGCCGGCGAGGTCGGCTTCTCCCTGCTCGCGGTCCGCCCGCTGGTCCGCATCGGTGCCGTCGGCGTGTCCTTCCACGCGACGTGGATCGCCGCCGTCCAACTCACCGTCGGCGCGCTGCTCCTCGAACGTGACGCCCTGCGCTGGCCCACCCCGGTCGAGGCCGGCGCGCTGGCACACATGGCCGTGTTCGTCACCGTCGTGGCCTTCGTCGCCTGGTACACCGCCCTCGGCAGGCTCGGTGCCGACCGCGCCGGGCTCCTCGTCGGCACCGTCGCCGTCACCGCGCTCGGCACCGCCGCCCTCGTCGGCACCGCCACCCTCACCCCGACGACCGCGCTCGGCTGCGCCCTGGTCGTCGCCGGCGTCGCCATCGGCGTGCGCCGCCCGACCCCGGCCGGCCGCCGTGCGAACTCCTCGGTCGTCGCGGCGGCACCGAGCGGCCATCCGTTGACACCGGGGTAGCAGTGGACTAGACGTTGCATCTCCTGCTTCCAACGGAGCGACGTCATGTTTCCCTACTGCTTCCAAACCGGCGGTCCGAACGTCCCGGCGGCCCCTGCGCTCCCGTTCGGAGGTGGGGCGAGGTGAGGATCACCGAGGCTCGCGTCATCGTCTGCTCCCCCGGTCGCAACTTCGTGACGCTCAAGATCGTGACCGACGAGGGGTTGTACGGCGTCGGTGACGCGACCCTCAACGGTCGGGAGATGGCCGTCGCCGCCTACCTGCAGGAGCACGTCGTCCCCCTCCTGATCGGCCGGGGATCGGATCGGATCGAGCACACCTGGCAGTACCTGTTCAAGGGCAGCTACTGGGGTGCGGGACCGGTCACCATGTCCGCCATCGCTGCGGTGGACATGGCGCTGTGGGACCTCAAGGGCAAGCGCCTGGGCGTCCCCGTCCACCAACTGCTCGGTGGCCGCTCCCGCGACAAGGTGCTGGTGTACGGCCACGCGAACGGTCGAGACAACGCCGAGACGATCGCTGCCGCGGAGCGCTACCGCGATCTCGGGTACCGGGCGATCCGCCTGCAGGCCGGGGTCCCGGGCCTCGAGCACGCCTACGGCGTCGGACGAGGCGACCTGTTCTACGAACCGGCCGAGACGGGGTCACCACCCGAGCACGTCTGGTCGACCGAGACCTACCTCGACCACGTCCCGCGGCTGTTCGCCGAGGCACGCGAGGCGCTCGGATGGGATGTCCACCTGCTGCACGATGCCCACCACCGGCTCACCCCGACGGAAGCCGGGTGGCTCGGCCACCGTCTCGAGGACTACCGGCTGTTCTGGCTCGAAGATCCGGTCAACGATCTGCTCCAGGACGGGTTCCGCCA
The DNA here is from genome assembly GCF_000969705.1 of Nitriliruptor alkaliphilus DSM 45188. Classification (GTDB taxonomy): domain Bacteria; phylum Actinomycetota; class Nitriliruptoria; order Nitriliruptorales; family Nitriliruptoraceae; genus Nitriliruptor; species Nitriliruptor alkaliphilus. The sequence continues at coordinate 3,175,497 of NZ_KQ033901.1, read as the reverse complement.
CCTGCGCCGCCACACGCGCACGCCGATCGCCGTGGGTGAGGTCTTCAACTCCGTCTTCCAGCTCCACCAGCTGGTGACCGAACAGCTGGTCGACTACCTGCGAACCACGGTGCTCCGCACCGGCGGCATCACGCCGCTGATGAAGATCGCCCACCTCGCCGAGCCCTACCAGGTCCGCCTCGGCAGCCACGGCGCGACCGACCTGTCCCCGATCACGATGGCCGCTGCGCTCCAGGTCGACCTCGCGGTGCACAACTTCGGCATCCAGGAGTACATGCGTCACAGCGACGCGACCGCCGAGGTGTTCTCGTCCAGCTACGCCTTCGACGACGGCTACCTCGTCCCGGGTGCGGAGCCGGGGTTGGGGGCCGACATCGACGAGGCTGCTGCGGCACGGTTCCCCTACGAGCGTGCGTACCTGCCGGTCGCCAGGTCGGTCGACGGGACCGTCACATCGTGGTGAAGAGGACGCGATGGCCCCGATGGCGGTCCCGGTGATGGAGCACGATCGCCGTACAGCACGCCTGAGCCTGCGGACGCTGCCGCAGGTGCCCCCGGGCGTGCGACCTCCCGCCTACGACCCGGCCGACGTGCAGGTCGGCATCGTGCACCTCGGCATCGGTGCGTTCCACCGCGCTCACCAGGCGGTCTACACCGATGATGTCCTGGGCAGCGGGATGGACGGGTGGGGCATCTGCGGCGTGACCCAGACCCGCCCGAACGTCGTGGACCAACTGCGGCCGCAGGATGGGCTCTTCACCGTGCTCACCAAGCGTGTCGGCGCCTCCGAGCTCCGACTGGTCGGGGCGGTCCGCGAGGTCCTCCACGCGCAGGCGGATGCCCTCCTCGTCCGCGAGCGGCTCGCCGAGGAGCGGGTCCGTGTGGTGACGGTCACCGTCACCGAGAAGGGCTACCGCGCCGATCCGGCGACGGGGTCGCTCGACCTCGACGATCCCGTGATCCGATCGGATCTCGCCACGTCACAGCCGTTCCGCAGCGTGGTCGGCCAACTCGTCAGCGGCTTCGCCGAGCGCCGGCGAGCCGATGCTGGCCCCGTCACCGTGCTGAGCTGTGACAACCTGCCCGGCAACAGTCGGTTGCTCGCCAGCCTGGTCGACGGGTTCTGCGCCCGCGCGTCGCTCCCCGATGCACCTGCGGTCCGCGCCTGGGTACACGAGCACGTCGCCTTCGCCGACACCGTCGTCGATCGTGTCGTCCCCGCGACCGTGCCCGAGGACCTCGTGGAGGTGGAGGATCGGCTCGGGTTGGCCGATCACGGAGCGGTCACCGCGGAGCCGTTCCGGCAGTGGGTCATCGAGGACCACTTCGCTGCGGGCCGGCCAGCGTGGGAACGAGTCGGCGCCGTGCTGGCAACGGACGTCGCACCCTTCCAGGAGGCGAAGCTGCGGCTGCTGAACGGGGGCCACTCGCTCCTCGCCTACCTCCTGTGCGCCGATCGGGACGTGACGGTCAGCGACGCGGTCGCCGACCCCGGGATCGCCGCGCTGCTCCGCAGCTACCTCACCGAAGCCGCCACGACCCTGGAGGACCGACCCGCCGAGCTCGCGGGGTACGAGGATGCGATCCTCGAGCGGTTCGCCGACCCCTCGATCCGGCACCGGCTGACACAGATCGCCGCCGACGGCAGCCAGAAGGTGCCCCGACGCCTCGTGTCCGTCGCGGCCAGCCGCGTCGCGGCGGGTCGCGAGCCGACGTGGTCGGCTCTGGGGATCGCCGCGTGGATCCGCTACGTGCGCCTCGCAGCGGATCGGGGCGAGTCGATCGTCGACCCGCTGCACGACCTGCTCCTGAGGGCAGCTGGCAGCGGCTCGCCATCCCAGGTGACCTCCCGGCTGCTCTCGGCCGCTGGGGTCGACGCCGAGCTCACGGCCGACCCCGTGTTCCGTCGGGCCGTCGTCGGCTGGCTCGACGCGCTCGATCGTCACGGGATCGAGACCGCGATCGAGGCCACCCGGGAGGGAGCGTGACGACCCCGACCGTCATCGCGCTCGGCGAGTGCATGCTGGAGCTGCGCCAGGAGGACGGCGCGACGATCCTGGGTGTCGGAGGTGACTCCTACAACACGGCCGTCTACCTGACACGCGAAGGTGCAGGGCGGATCTCGGTCGGGTACGCGACCGTGCTCGGCACCGATCCCTACAGCGATGGGATCCTGGAGGCGATGACGGCCGAAGGGCTCGACGTCGGACTGGTCCAACGCGTCGACGATCGGCACCCCGGCCTGTACCTGGTGCACGTGGATCCCGACGGCGAACGGCACTTCCTCTACTACCGGGGGGCCTCGGCGGCGCGGCGGCTGCTGACCACCCCCCGGCACCAGGAGGTGATCCGCGCGACCGCGGAGGCCGACTGGATCTACCTCACCGGCATCACGCTCGCGGTCCTGGAGGAAGCTGCCCGCGAGCGGCTCCTCGCGGCGGTCCAACAGGCCCGCGCTGCGGGCGGCCGGGTCGCCTTCGACACCAACTACCGGCCCGCCCTGTGGCCGGACCGCGGGTCCGCTCGGCGCTGCATCGCACCGTTCCTCGAAGCCACCGACCTGGCGCTACCGAGCTTCGAGGACGAACGGGCGCTGTGGGACGCCGCCACCCCCGATGACGCCGTCGAACGGCTGCTGGCCGCCGGCGCCAGCGAGGTCGTGATCAAGGTGGGTGAGAAGGGGGTGGTGCTGAGCGACGGTGCCACCACCCGCGCCGTCGCGGCGCAGCCCGTCGACCGGCCCGTGGACACGACCGCAGCCGGCGACGCCTTCAACGGTGCGTACCTGGCGGCGAGGATCAGGGGGCAGGACCCCGGGGCAGCCGCCCGCCACGGGGTCCGCCTCGCCGCGAGGGTCGTGACGGCCCGTGGCGCCATCGTCGCCGATGCGCCGGGCACCGGTGTCCAGGAGGTGGCCGTGTGGTGACCGGGACGCCTGGTCGGCGCGACGTGGCTGCACAGGTGACGTCGGCCGGCGTCATCGGCATCGTGCGTGAGCGCGACGGGGAACGGGCGCGCACCGTCGCGGACGCGCTCCTCGCGGGGGGCCTCACGGTGATCGAGATCACCCTGACGACACCGGGGGCCACCGATCTGATCGCCGAGCTCGCCGACCGCTGCGCCGGGACCGACGTGCTCGTCGGAGCGGGCACGATCCTCGACGAGGATGCGGCCGCCCGCGCCGTGCGTGCTGGCGCCCGGTTCATCGTCAGCCCCCACCTGTCGGTCGCCGCGGTCCACGTCGCACACCGTCACGGCGTCGTCGCCATCCCGGGGGCAGCGACGGTCACCGAGGCCGTGACGGCCATCGAGTGTGGCGCCGATGCGGTCAAGCTCTTCCCCGCCGGCGTCCACGGGATCGACTGGTTCCGTTCCCTCCACGCGGTGCTGCCGCCGGTACCGCTCATCCCGACGGGCGGCATCGGACCGGCGGATGTTGGACGATGGCTGGGCGCCGGCGCCGCGGCGGTGGGGCTCGGCGGGCAGCTCTCGCGCGGCGACGCCGAGGAGGTGACCGCACGCGTCGGCGAGGTCGTCGACTGCGCGCGGCAGGTTGCCACCGCGCGGCTGCGCGGCGACCCGTGACACCTGGAGGGCTGGACGGTCGCCGCGTCACCGCGGTGCGAGCCCGAGCCGCTCGCGGCGCGCCGCCCGGTAGTCGGCCACGAAGCGTGTGCTGTCGAAGCTGACGTCATCGATGCGGGGATCGTCCACGAGGCCGATCCACGCGCCGCCGTGGTGGCTCGAGGCGAGCGCGGCGATCGCCGCCAGCTCCGGCTCGACGAGCTCACCGAAGGTGATGGGCAGCTCGAGTTCCCCCGCGAGGTACGGGACGGTCACGTCCAGGAACGGTCCGTACAGCCCACCGTCCGCAGCGTCGAGGTGCTCCACGCCGTCGTCGGTCACCACGGTGGCTGGGTAGCGGTGGCTGCGCCGGTCGGTCACCAGTCCCACGACCGCGCACCGCCCGTCGCGCCACCGCAGCTCCACCAGTCGGTCCCGCCCGTCCACCGTGCGGGCAGCCTCGATGCCGGGGCCGAGGAGCCCCTGCAGCAACGAGTAGGCGTGGACCCCGTAGTCGAGCGGGTGACCGAAGCTCGCGGCGAACCCCATCCGGGCGGTCCGGCCCGCCTCGACCCACGCCTGGACGACACTGGACCAGCGCAGGGCCGAGCCGCCGCAGATCCGCGCACCCGCCGCCTCCAACTCGACGAGCTCCCGGAGGTCGGATGCACGTCCAGCGAACGGTTTGCCGACGTGCACGGGGATGTCGTGCTCGGCGAGGACCCGCACGCGATCGAGGTGCAGGTTCCAATCGACGCTGTGCACGAACACCGCGTCGACCAGGCCAGCCATCTCGACCGGATCGGTGACCACGGAAGCGATCCGGTGCTCGCGGGCGTAGGCCCGCGTGGAGGCGTCGTCGACGACCGTGCGACCCCCGAGGACGGCGACGACATCGTGTCCCTGGTCGCGCAGCAGCGGCGAGAACGCCGCAGGATGGGACGTGTCCAGATCGATCACACCGATGCGCATAGCACGTGACCCTACTAACGTCCCCCTTATCACCGCAATAGAGGCGCGCCGGAACCCTGGAGTGATGACATGCGTGATCGCGATGTCCACGAGGAGATCACCATCGGTGTCGTCGGGGGCGACGACGCCGTCCAGCGCACCATGGCGGTCGCGCGCACGGCCGATGGCCCGAGGTGGCGGATCGTCCCATCGGTGTACGAACGCGAGGACGACGCTCACGCCCACGCCATGCGGATCGCTGGTCGCGTCGACGTCTACCTGTTCGCTGGCCCGCTGCCGCACGACCTCGCGATGCGCCACGGTGGGCTGCCTGTACCGGCGGACCACGTTCCTGTCGGCGGCTCGGCGTTGTTCGCCGTGCTGGTGCGCGCCCTGGTGGAGGACGCCGTCGATCCACGACGGATCACGATCGATTCGGTGAGTCTCGAGGAGGTGCGGACCGCCTACGAGGAGGTCGGCCTCGACGCCAGCGGGGTGCACGTCGCGCCGTACGACGATCCCGCCTCCGCCGCGGGTTTCCTCGACTTCCACCTCGAGCGGTACCGAGCCGGTGAGACCACTGGCGCGGTGACGACGGTCCCCACGGTCGCGGTGGCGTTGTCGGACGCCGGTGTCCCGACGCTCAAGATGCAGCCCACCGTCACGGCCATCCGCCACGCCCTGACGAGAGCGGCCCTCAGCGGCAGTGGCGCGCTGTCCGAGGAGTCGCGCATCGCCACGATGATCGTCCGGATCCCGAGCGGCGTCGTCCCCGAGCACGCAGGTCCGAGCAACTACTGGTACCAGGAGCTCAGGCTCTCGCTCCAGGCGGAACTGCTGCAGCTGGCCCGCTCCATGGACGCGACGGTGCTGCCGCGCGATGAGCGCAGCTACCTGGTCGTGACCACGATGGGTTCCCTCGGGGTCGCCAGCGACGACCTCACGCTCGCACCGTTCGTCGACGCGATCTCGTCGGCGCTCTCGATGGACGTGGAGGTGGGCGTGGGGCTCGGCAGGTCCACCCGCGAGGCGGAGTTCAACGCCGAGACGGCCGTCGACAAGGCGGCGGCCGGGGCTGGTCGGGCCGCCTACCTGGTCGGCCCACGGGGCACGGTCCTACGCCTGCCCGCCCGACGCACCGCCGACGAGCAGCCGGACGTCCCCCCGCCGGTCCCTGAGTCGAAGGCGGTCGGCACGCTGCGTGAGCTGGCGAGCAGGCTCAGGGCCGAGGGCGACTCCCGAGCCATCGTCGACGCCGAGCGGGTCGCAGCGCTCCTCGGGGTGACGACCCGGACAGCACGCCGCTCGCTCAGCGCCCTGGTCGATGAGGGCCTCGCCTGGCCGATGCCGCCGGCCCGCTCCAGCAGAGCAGGACGTCCGCCGCGCCCGTACCAGCTGCTGGTGGAGAAGCTCGATCAGCACGAGGCGTCGGAGGGCGCACCACGAGACGCACGGCCAGCTGTGCGAAACTTACGCCGTACTTGATATTGACTTAGGGGCGGCCGGAAGTAGTCTCAGCCGTCCACCCCCCCGGTCGGAGATCTCCATGGACGGATCGAGCGCAGGTGAGGCGGGCGGTCGACCTCGCGACGTGGCGGAGCTGGACGCATGGCTGTCGGAGCCACGGCCCGCCCTGATCGAGGACCTGCGGGCGCTCGAAGGTGATGTGGTCGTTCTCGGTGCCGCCGGCAAGCTCGGACCGAGCCTCGTCCGGTTGGCGGTCCAGGCGATCGACGCCGCCGGCACGGACAGCGAGGTGTTCGCCGTGTCCAGGTTCACCGCACCCGGAGCGGCCGACGAGATGGCGACGACGGGGGCCACGGTCATCCGTGCGGACATCACCGACGATGCCGGACTCGCCGCGCTCCCCGATGCCGCGAACGTCATCTACCTGGTCGGCGCGAAGTTCGGCACCGCGGGCAACGAGGCCGGCACGTGGGCGACGAACGCCTACCTGCCCGGGCGGGTCGCGCAGCGCTACGCCGGATCGCGGATCGTGGCGCTGTCGACCGGGAACGTGTACCCGTTCTGGCCGAACGGGAGCGGAGGTCCGGCCGAGGAGGATCCGGTCGCTCCGATCGGCGACTACGCCATGTCGTGCCTCGGTCGCGAACGCATCTTCACCCACTTCGCCCAGGAACTGCGGATCCCGACCGCCCTGATCCGCCTCAACTACGCGACCGAGATGCGCTACGGGGTCCTCGTCGACGTCGCGCGGGCCGTCCACACCGGGGAGCCGGTCGACGTGACGATGGGCTACGTGAACGTCGTCTGGCAGGGGTACGCCAACGAGGTCATCCTCCGCAGCCTCCTGCACGCGGACGTCCCGCCGTTCATCCTCAACCTGACTGGCCCGGAGACGGTGTCGATCCGTGCGGTCGCGGCCACGCTCGGCCGGCTCATGGGGCGCGCGGTCCGGTACGTCGGGGACGAGGCGCCGACCGCCCTCCTGTCGAACGCCACCCGCTGTCACGGGCTGTTCGGCTACCCCGAGGTCCCGCTGGGCCGACTCCTCGAAGCCACCGCCGAGTGGGTCGCCTCGGGGCGGCCGCTGCTCGACAAGCCCACGAAGTTCGGATCCCGGGAGGGACGGTTCTGATGGCGTCCGACGTCGACCCGCGGGAGGTGTTCCGCGCCGGGACCGTCATCCCCGCCCACCCGTTGGCCCTGGACGCGCGACGCAGCCTGGACGAGACGCGGCAGCGCGCGCTGACCAGGTACTACCTCGAAGCTGGTGCCGGTGGGCTGGCGGTCGGCGTCCACACCACCCAGTTCGAGATCCACGAGCCATCCTCCGGCCTGCTCCGACCGGTCCTGGAGCTGGCGGCGACGACGGCGAAGGAGTACCCGTCGCGCTCCCCTGTCCTCGTCGCCGGACTCTGCGGCTCGACGCGACAGGCGGTCGCGGAAGCCGAACTGGCGGCCTCGCTCGGCTACCACCTGGCGTTGCTCGCACCGTACGGGGCGGACCACCTCACCGAGGCGGAGCTCCTCCAGCGCACCCGCGCCGTCGGTGACGTCCTCCCGGTCATCGGCTTCTACCTCCAGCCCGCGGTCGGTGGACGTGCCCTCTCCCGCGAGTACTGGGCGTCACTGGCCGACATCGAGACCGTCGTGGGGATCAAGGTCGCGCCCTTCGATCGGTACGCGACCCTGGAGGTCGTGCACGGCGTGGGCCGGTCGGATCGCGCGACCGAGATCGCGATGTACACCGGCAACGACGACCACATCGTCGGCGACCTCATCACCTCCTACCCCAACGGCGTCCGGTTCGTCGGAGGCCTGCTCGGACAGTGGGCCGTCTGGGTCCAGAACGCGGTCGAGATCCTGCGACTGGCCGGATGCGCCCGGTCAGGTGAGGACGCCGCTCTCCGTGAGCTGCTCGGGATCGACGCGGCGTTGACCGACGCCAACGCGGCCATCTTCGACGCCAGGAACGACTTCCGTGGCTGCATCCCGGGCATCCACGAGGTGCTCCGCCGCCAGGGCTTGCTGACGGGAACGTGGTGCCTGGACGAGCAGATGCAGCTCGGACCTGGCCAACGCGCCGAGATCGATCGCATCTGGGCATCCCACCCGCACCTGCGCGACGACAGGTTCGTCGCCGAGAACCTCGATCGCTGGCTCGCCTGACGACGATCGGTCCGCGCCACCCGATGCTGCCAGGCGGTCAGCCCGCCCGGTACACCTCGGTGCCGCCGACGGACGTCGACACGACGCGGCTGACGCCGGCGGTTCGTTCGATCACCACCTCGTCCCCGGCGCTGGCAACGCGCTCGTCGAGCCCGAGGATCCGTGCCGGCGTCGTCGTGGCCATCGACACGATCGTCGCTTCGTCGAACGGCAGGTTCGCGAGCGCCCAGTCGACGCAACCGAGCAGCGACGCCCCCGAACCGGCGAGCAGGCCCGTGCCGGTGAGCATCAGCGATCCCTCGCGCGTGACGGTGACGGACCCGCCCACCGGGGTCCGGTAGGTGCCGGGAGGCGATCCTGCGAGGGCTGCGGCGTCGGAGGTCAGGACGCACCTCGTCGGCGACTTCGCCCGGATCATCGCGGTCAACGCGTCGCCAGGGACGTGGTGGCCGTCGGCGATGAACATGGCCGTCAACGCATCGGCGGCGAGCTGCGACCAGATGTGGTTCGGGTGGCGGAGCAACCGTCGATGTGTCCCGTTGCCCAGGTGCGTGCTGAGCGTCGCCCCGGCGTCGATCGCCGCATGGATCTGCGGTGGCGTCGCCGCGCAGTGGCCGAGCGCGACCCGGATGCCGCGAGCGACCGCGCCGGCGATGTACTCCAAGCTCCCCGGTCGCTCGGGAGCCAACGTCACGATCCGGACGAGCCCGCCGGAGGCGGCCTGCCACCGATCGAGCTCCCCCAGGTCCGGGTCGCGCATCAGGGCGGGATCGTGGGCACCCCGAGGACCGTCCTCCGGGTTGAGGGCCGGACCCTCGACGTGGACACCCACGATCGAGTGGGCCACCTGAGGGTCGCTGTCGCGGGCTGTCACGATGGCCCGAAGGGCGCCTTCGATCCGCTCCTCGGTGGCCGTGATGATCGTCGGCAGGAACGTCGTGACGCCCTGCGACCACAGCGCCCGCGTCAGGGCGACGACGTCCGCTGGCGAGAGGTCCTCGGCGTTGACGTCGTGGCCGGCGTAGCCGTTGACCTGCAGGTCCACCAACCCTGGGTAGCTGCGGATCGTGCCGTCACGCATCGGGGCACCGTGGCGCGAGCACCGGTAGCGCCGAGGCTGCGGCCAGATCGACGTGCACCGACACGTGGTCGTGGGTCCGCAACGCGCTCGCCGGACACCGCTCGGAGATCGGGCCGGCCACGGCTGCGGCCACCGCCGGGGCCTTCCGCTCGCCGAGGACCGTCCCGACGATCGTCCGGGCGCTCAGGAGCGCCGGGATCGTCAACGTCAGGGCGACCGACGGGACGTCGGCGACTCGCTCGAAGAGCCCGTCGTCGACCTGTTGTGCCCGCGAGGTGTCGGTGATGCTCACCGACCGCATCGGGTGATCATCGGCGAAGCTGGACCCCGGTTCGTTGAAGGCGAGGTGTCCGTTCACCCCGATGCCCAGGCACGTGAGATCCACGGGCGCCGCCTCGAGTAGCTCGGCGTACCGCCGCGCCTCCCCGGCGACCCCGGCACGTATCCGGTGCAAGCCCGCCTGCGCGGCCACCGGCAGACGCTCCTCGAGCCAACGGCCGAACGAGCGCGGGTCGTCGCCGTCCAGGCCGACGTACTCGTCCATGTGGAACGACTGCACCCGTGCCCAGTCGATGCGTGGGTCGACACCGAGCGCCGCGAGCATCGACTCCTGCGAGGGGGCGCTGGCGAAGATGACCCTGGCGGACCGTCCCGCTGCCTGCGCGGCGACGATCGCCGCGGCCGCGGCTGCGGCCGCGCTCGCCGATGCCTCGCGTGGCGTCGGGGCGACCGACAAGGTGCCCCCCATCGAGAGTCGTACCGCCATGCTGGTCCTCCACCTCGTCGGTGTGGCCTGGATGCTCACGGCTGCTGGACCTGCCGCTGCGCCCCGAGCTCGGTGAGCAGGTGCGCACAGACCGCTGCGCGCTCGAACAGCGATGCGACCTCGATGAACTCGTCGTCGGTGTGGGCGTGGCCACCGATGGGCCCGAGTCCATCCAGTGTGGGGACACCGAGCGCTGCGGTGAGGTTGGCGTCCGAGACACCGCCGGCCGCCACCGCCTCGATGTCGACCCCCAGCGACCGGCCCGCGTGGGTGTAGGCACCGAGCAGGTCGGGGAACGGTCGTCCGAACGCCGGCCGGCCGCCGTAGCGTGTCAGCCGGATCGCCGTCCCCGGCACCCGGCCGTCCCCGGACAACGCCGTGAGGGCGCTCGCGACCGCGTGGTCGGCTGCCTCGTCGTCGAACCGCACGTCGACGTCCACCGACGCGGCGGCTGGCACGATGTTGGGCCGCGATCCGCCTTCCGCGAGCACGACGGTGACGCTGGCGTGGTCGATCCGGCGGCCGATGTCCTGGATGTCGATGATGGTGTGGGCCAGGGCCTCGAGGGCGTTGGCTCCGGCATCGGGGTTCGAGCCGCTGTGGGCTGCACGACCGGTCACGTGGAGCCGGTACCGGGCGACCCCCCGCCGGGAGCTGACGATCGCGCCGGACCGGCGGGCCGCTTCGAAGACGAGCGCGACGTCCTGGCCGGTGGCAGCCTCCTCGATGAGCGGTCGTGAAGCGAGCGAACCCGATTCCTCGTCGCCGTTGAACAGGAGCGTGACGTCGGGGGCCGCTGCCCCATCCTCGATGAGCCGAGACAGGGCTGCGAGGATGACCACGAGGCCGCCCTTCATGTCCGCCACGCCGGGGCCGAAAGCCCGGGAGCCCGCCACACGGAACGGGCGAGCCGCTGCGGTGCCCGGCGGGAAGACGGTGTCGACGTGCCCGAGCATCAGCACGCGCGGAGCGCCAGCCCGGGCCCCGAGGCGACGCGCGAGCATGACGTCGGGAGCCCCCTCGGACGCGAGCATCTCGACCGTGAAGCCGAGGCCCTCGACGACCGGGACGAGACGGTCGTAGTTGGCGCTGATCCCGGCGTGGTCGTCCGGCGCGCTGTCGGTGTTGACCAGGTCCTCGAGCAGTGCCAGCCAGCGTTCTCGGCTGCTCCGGTCGGTGCTGGTGGTGGTCGTGGTGGTGGCGTTCGCGGGCATGTGCACTCCAGCGGTGATCGTGGTGCAGGTCTGCGCGCGTCGCGCAGCGGAGGCGGCCGCTACCGCGCTGCGTCGGCCGCGAGCGCCGCGTCCAGACGAGCGGTCGCGACGGAGAGTTCGTGATCGCCGTGAGCGGCCGACACGTACCAGATGCCGCGGGCCGCCACCCACAGCCCGTGATCCACGAGTGTGTGTGCGAGTCGGGCGTAGCGAGCGAGGTCCAAGGTGGCCAGCCCGGCGTGATCGTGGATCGGTTCCGGCGGTCCGAACGAGACGTGGAAGGCGGCCGGCAGACCCTGGACCCGCAGCGCCAGCCCGTGTCGGGCCCCCAGTTCACCGATCCGGTCCATCAGCGCGTTGCCGTGCGCCTCGACCCGGTCGTACGGGGGGTCGGTACGCAGCGCTGTCAGCGTCGCGATGACGGCGGCGCACGCTGGCACGGACGCGTTGAACGTGCCGGCGTGGACGACCCGCTCCCCAAGCAGATCCATGAGCTCGGCTTTGCCGGCCAGGGCGGAGACCGGCCACCCTCCGGCCACGGCCTTCCCGTAGACCGCGAGGTCAGGCGTGACACCGAAGCGCTCCGCGGCCCCACCAGGTGCGAGCCGGAAACCGGTGATCACCTCGTCGAAGATCAGCACGACGCCGTGCCGATCGCACAGCTCGCGCACCGTGGCGAGGTACCCCGGTCGGGGCGGGATGACGCCGCTGTTGCACATCACCGGTTCCAGGATCACGGCGGCGATGTCGTCCCGGTCCTCGAGGGTCGCCTCGAGCTGGTCGGCATCGTTGTACGGGACGAAGCACGTGTCGTCGAGGTGGTGGGGCAGCTGCCCTTCGCTGGCCGTCGACGTCACGCCGTCCACGGTCGTCGCCAGGACGTTGTCGAGCCAGCCGTGGTAGGTCCCCTCGAACCTGACGAACTTCGTTCGACCGGTGGCCGCCCGCGCGAGCCGCAGGGCAGCCTGGTCCGACTCGGTCCCCGTCACGCCGAACCGCACCTTGTCGGCCCACCCGAGGGTGTCGAGGAAGAGCTCACCCGCCTCGTTCTCCAGCACGTGCTGGGCACCGAAGACCGAGCCGCGTTCCATCTCGCGTGCGACGGTCTCGTTGACGGCGGCCGGGGCGTGGCCGAGGAAGTTCGGCCCCTGGCCGAGGAGGTAGTCGACGTAGTCGTTCCCGTCGACGTCGTAGAGCCAGGCACCGACGCCACGCTCGAAGAACACCGATGGCCCGGTCAGCCGCACGTTCGAGTGCACGCCGCCAGGGGTCAGCTGGCGCGCACGGCGGCTGAGCCGATCGGAGCCGTCGCGTCGCTGCGAGGTCATGGACCGCATGGTCGTCTCCCGGTCGTCGACGTGCTTCCCTCTCTCGGTTTCAGAACGTAGCATCGTTAGAAGCAGTGCGCACCACCTGCCTATCCAGGGCAAGCTCCGGTGGCTCGTCCCGGAACCGGGCCGGCCTCACCCATACGGCGGGCACGCCTTCCAGGTGGCCGGAGGCCGTGTATCCGGCCGTCCCGCGTGACGTACCGCCGGCGTGGACGTACGCTGTGCATCACGCGCGGGAAGCAGAAGGGGTCGTGAGGGTGGCTGACAGGAGAACATCAGAGAAGCAGCGGCGGGCGCTGGTCGAGGACCTCCGGCGGGCGTGCCGCGATGGTGAGCTGCGCCCGGGCGACATGCTGCCGACGGTCCGCGAGCTGCAGGAGCGGTACCGGCTCTCCCCCCGCACGGTCACCACCGAGCTGCGCAGGCTCGCAGATGAGGGTCTCCTGCGCACCGTCCCGCGCGTGGGCGTGTTCGTCGCGGACACGGCGAACGCCGAGCCGGACAGCTACCTCATGCTCGTCGAGCCCGGCCGGCACCCGGGGACGACGACACCGGTGGACCGGGTGCGGTTCGGGTTCGAGGAGCGGGTCACCGAACTCGGTGCTGCCAGCGCCACCATGGACATCGACACCGCCCTCCGCCGGGCCGTGGATGGGACCCTGCCTCCCGTCGCGGGCGTGTTCCTGGCCATGCCGGACCGCGGCGAGGATCTCGCAGCGTTCGGTGACCGATCGGTGGCACGAGCTCGGTGGGCGTCGATCGCGATGACCCCACCCGATCCGGAGATGGTCATCGACATGGTCGCCGCCGACCACGAGGACGGGGGGCGCGCGGCGACCAGGCACCTCTGGCACCGGGGTCACCGACGCATCGCCTTCATCGGCTTGCACGCCGCGACGGACGACGACCCCAGGTACCACTGGTCGGCGCTGCGCATGCAGGGGTGGGCGGAAGCGATGGAGCAGTACGGCGAGCGCGTGAACAACGTCACCTTCCTGCCGGACGCTCCCCCGCCGACCTACGAGGACCAGGTCGCCACCGCGACGACCGTGTCCCGGCCGGTCGTCCTGCGCCGGGACATCAGCGCGGTCGTCTGCGCCAGCCCCAAGGTCGCCTCAGGACTCCTCGCCGCCCTGCGGGACGCGGCGGTGCCGCCGGAAGGGTGGCCGTCGTTGGTGGCGTTCGACGACATCGCGGAGACGACGGTCGGGAACCTGACCTCCGTTCGCGTGCCGTGCGAGGACATCGGACGGGAAGCTGCACAGATGCTCTGGGAGCGCCGCAACGGCCGGCTCACGGGCCCGCCGGTCGATCGCCGGCTCCCGATGCCAGTCATCCGACGCGTCGACTCGCACAACGGGTGGCCAGGTTCCGCAGACCCTGCCGCGGTCAGCGCGCAACCGTGACCGGCTAGCGGACTGTTTCCTACTGTTACCGCGCGTTCAGGGCACGGGCCGGAACCCGCCCTTCGGGCGGTCGAACCGCGTACACCGCAGCCCGTGAGAGGCCTTCTGCGGGCACGACGATGCGGGCCAAAACGTCGTGATAGCTCCCCTTTGAGGGCGTTCTCGACGCCAACTCGCCCGATCGGACAGCGCCGGGTGCCCCGACCGATGGTGCGTGGCACCCCTCGACGTGACCACGCCTCGCCACCCGGAACGGGGCGCGCGGGCCACCGAGGAGAGGCGACCTGCCAGCGATCCAGAGGAAAGCAGTTGACAAGCAGCTAGATGCAAGACAAGACTCCCTGCTCACAGGCCCGACCTGCTGGCGAGCGAAGGGAGACGCCATGGTGGGACCGCGACAGGATCCGACACCGCGTGTGGGAGCGCCGACGGGTATGACCCGACGCCGGCTCCTCCACAACGCCGCCGGACTGACGGCTGGTGGGCTGGTCGCCGCGTCCCTCCGCGGCGCGCTGGCCAGTCCCGCCCTGGCAGCCACCTCGCTGGACTACACGACGCCGACGGCGTTCGCGGCCTTCGACGCGGCGTACCAGAGCGGCGGCCAGGGCCCCGACAACAACAACGAGGCCGGCGCCCTGGCGTGGCAACAGTCGTACGCGCTGCGCAGCTTCGTGGTGATGTACCTCGCGCACGGCGACACGTCCTACCTCGACCGACTGATCAGCAACGTCGACATCATGCTGACCCACCGCGACAGCGAACGGGGCGTGACCGACCACCGCGGCCTGTCGCTGCCAGCCTGGCGCACCATGAACCCGTACACGCTCGGCGTGTGCGAACTCACCGACGCGAGCGGGCAGCCGACCCTCGAGATCCGCAGCGGACGGAACCACGCCGACACGGCGCACGTCACCGTCACCCACGGAGCGGGGGACACCTTCTCGCTGGTGGTACGCAACGAGCGGTTCGACTTCACCGACACCTTCGACGGGCTGACCATGGACCCGTCCAGCGCCGACTACGCGGTGAAGCGCATCTACGACGACTACCCCGGGACCATCCTGTGCACCGCGCACGACCAGGACCGCGGGACCAGGCCGGCTGAAGGGACCTACGACATGTTCGCCCAGCCGGTGATCCTGGGCGTGCACACCGGCATGATCACCTACCCCATCGCGAGCTTCGTCCGGATCGTGCGGTCCGACCCACGACTCAAGGACGACCCGTACTACCGGGGCAAGGCCGACGAGTACCTCGCTGCGGTCGAGGCGGCCGTCGCCGTCCACGACGACGATTTCCGCGAGACGCCCGATGGGCGCGGCTACTACTTCTGGCCGAAGGGGACGCCGGTCGGGTTCGATGGGCAGGCGCAGCCGACGAACCAGATGCTCGCCCTCGGACGGACCGTGCTGGAGCTGGCGGCGATCACCGGCGATCCTCAGCACGTCCACCGTGCCACCGCCCTGGCCACCATGTTCAAGGCGGAGCTGATCGATCAGCAGACCAACGGCGTCACGACCTCGATCTGGCACTACTTCCCCACCTACTCGGCCGCCTGGGAGGGCTACGGGAAGACCGGCTCGGCCGAGACCGACATCTCGATGCACAAGCCGCAGTACTTCGAAGCGAACGGCTACAAGAACTTCGAGGACTACAGCCACGGGGCGATCGACGTGGACTTCGCCGCACTGGCGCACCAGCACGGGTTCGTGTTCACCCACCAGGACATC
Organism: Nitriliruptor alkaliphilus DSM 45188; assembly: GCF_000969705.1. Taxonomy (GTDB): domain Bacteria; phylum Actinomycetota; class Nitriliruptoria; order Nitriliruptorales; family Nitriliruptoraceae; genus Nitriliruptor; species Nitriliruptor alkaliphilus. The sequence goes on along the minus strand of NZ_KQ033901.1, from coordinate 3,159,821 downwards.
GCGAGGATCGCGGCCACCTTCACCGAGAACCTCGCGGCGGTCGACACGAGCGGCGTGGCGACCGTCCGCTACGTGGTCAACGGCACCGGCGCGCTGCGGGCGAACCCGCTCGGTGCGACCCGTTGGATGGCCCTCGCGACGGCTGACCCAGCCATCTTCGAGCACTGCCTGGACATCTACGCGGACCGCGACACGCAGCCGACCCCCACGAGCGGGACCCGGCTGCTCGGTGTCGCCATGCTCAACTGGGGAGCACGCCGAGCCGCCCGCAACGGCCGGGGCAGTCCACCCGCGTGGGCGCCTGCCGGCGGCAACCCCGACCGCGATGACGCGAGCGGACCGCGGCGATGACCACCTGGGCGCAGCTGGTGCACATCAGCTACAACTTCTGGAGCGACACGCCAGAGCCGAGGCGTCTCAGCGCCTACCGCGACCGCATGCAGTTCGACGACGGGCTGTGGGCCGAGCTGACCCAGCAGATGGCCGACAGCGGCCTGAACACGATCGTCCTCGATCTCGGCGACGCCATCCGGTACGAGTCGCACCCAGAGATCGCACTGCAGGACGCCTGGAGCACGGCCCGTCTGAAGGACGAGCTGGCGCGGCTCCGGGAGATCGGGCTCGAGCCCGTCCCGAAGCTGAACTTCAGCACCGGCCACGATGCGTGGCTGGGGACCTACCAGCGGCAGGTCTCCACGCCGGTCTACTACGAGGTCTGTCAGGACCTGATCGCCGAGGTGGGTGAGCTGTTCGGGGGGCCACGGCTGTTCCACCTCGGCATGGACGAGGAGACCGCCGCCAACCAGCCGAGGTCACGTCTCGTCGTGATCCGGCAACACGAGCTGTGGTGGGAGGACCTGAACTTCCTCGCCGACGAGGTCACCAAGACGGGCGCCCGCCCGTGGGTGTGGTCGGACCACGCGTGGCGGCACCCTCAGGACTTCTACTGGAAGATGCCGAGGTCGATCGTTCAGAGCAACTGGCACTACGACCTGAACTTCACCGACGCCGACGAGGGCGATCGGCCCCGTGTGCAGCCCGTGCCCGAGGTTCGTGACTGGCGGTACCTGACCTACCTCGATCTCGACGACCACGGCTTCGATCAGATCCCCACGGCGAGCAACTACCGGCAGGCGAAGAGCCTCGAGTCGACCGTGGACTTCTGCCGGCGTCGACTCGACCCATCCCGCCTCCTCGGCTTCCTCCAGACCACGTGGAAGCCGACGACCAGGGAGTTCGAGGACCACCACCTCCAGGCGATCGAACAGGTCGGCGGCGCGATCGCCCGGTCCGACGCCGAGCCAGGTGACGCGTGATGGACGAGCTGGCGATCCACGGCGGCGATCCCGTGCGGACCGACCCGTTCCCTGCCTGGCCGGTGTCGAGCGACGCGGAGGAACGCGCCCTGCGAGCGGTCCTCGCATCGGGGCGCTGGAGCAGCACCCACGGATCCGAGGTCCGCGCGTTCGAGCGCGAGTTCGCTGACTACCAGCAGGCCGAGCACTGCGTCGCGGTCTGCAACGGAACCCTCGGGCTCACCGCCGCGCTGAAGGCGCTGGGCGTGGGCATCGGCGACGAGGTGGTGATGCCGGCGTACACGTTCGTCGGCAGCGCGACCGCCGCGTTGATGATCGGCGCGATCCCGGTGTTCGCCGACGTCGATCCATCGACCCACCTGCTCGACCCGAGGTCGACCGAGGCGGCCATCACCGACCGCACGGCGGCGATCATGCCGGTCCACCTCGCCGGCCAGCCCTGCGACATGGACGCGCTGCTGAAGGTCGCGAGCAGCCGCGGCCTGGCCGTGGTCGAGGACGCAGCACAGGGCCACGGTGCCGAGTGGCGTGGCCAGCGGGTCGGTGCGCTCGGCGACGCAGGCATGTTCAGCTTCCAGACCAGCAAGAACATGACGGCCGGTGAAGGAGGTGCGGTCGCGACGAACTCGGCCGACGTGGGGCGTCGCTTGTACGCCCAGGCCAACGTGGGGCGGGTTCCCGACGGCGACTGGTACCAGCACGAACACGTCGGCTTCAACCTGCGGCTCACCGAGTTCCAGGCGGTGATCCTCCGCGAACAGCTGCGCCGGCACCCCGCCCAGACCCGCCACCGCGAGACGCAGTGGAACCGCCTGACCGAGCAGGTGGCGGGTGTGCCACGCCTGAGCATGCCCGTGATCGACGAGCGGGTCACCGCGCACGGTCGGCATCTGTTCACCTTCCGTGTCGCCGGCCTCGAGGGCCTGGCCCACAAGAAGCGTTTCGTGCGTGCACTCGCGGCCGAGGGCATCCCCGTGTCAGGCGGCTACGTCGGCCTGCACCACAACGAGGCCATCCGCAGGGAGATCCGCACCATCACGGGACGCCTCGGGCGGCCGGAGCCCGTCTCCGAGCTCCCAGCCACCGATGACGTGGTGGCCGAAGCGATGTGGCTGTCGCCGCAGACGCTCCTCGGCACCCACGAGGACGCCGAGACCATCGCGGCGGCCATCCGCAAGGTCCTGGATCACTCGACGCAGCTCTGATCCGCCTCCGTGCACGACCGTCTCACAGGTTCGAGGAGAAGCCAATGAGCGCACGTACGACACCGACCCGGCGACGTTCCGCGGGGCTCCGCACGGCAGCGGTCGTGCTGGCAGCCGCCGTGGGGCTGTCCGGATGCAACCTGTTCGGCGACGGCGGGGGCGGCAACGCGAGCAGGAGCTCGGAACCCGCTGCTGCCGACGATCAGCGTGAACAGGTCCTCCGGCTGTCCAGTGGCAACCTGCCGATCATCGATCCCCAGGTGGTCACCTTCGGGATGTGGATGTCGGCGAAGGGCATCTTCGAGGGACTGGTCGTGCAGAACGACGAGGGCACCGACGTCCTGCCGGGCATGGCCGAGAGCTGGGACGTCTCGGAGGACGGCCTCACCTACACCTTCCGCATCCGCGAGGATGCCCGTTGGTCCAACGGCGATCCGGTGACGGCCGAGGACTTCGAGCGCACCTACCAGCGACTGTTCACCCCCGAGGCCGGCGAGACCGGCGGGGCCACCAGCGGCGCGAACTCCTACCAGAGCTCCACCAACATCAAGGGTGCCGCGGACTTCCTCGAGGGCGCGACGGACGACTGGTCCGATGTCGGCGTGCGCGCGGTGGACGAGCGTGTGCTGGAGATCGAGGTGGAGTCCCCGACGCCGGGCTTCCTGATGGCGCTGACGCATCCGTCGATGCTGCCGCTGCACATGGACACCGTCGAGGAGCACCCGCAGGACTGGCAGGAAGCCGAGCACATCGTCAGCAACGGTCCGTTCGTCATCGATCGGTGGGTGACCAACTCGAGCATGGTCCTGGTGCCCAACCTCGACTACTGGGACCTCGACAACGTGCACCTGGACCGCATCGAGATCGCGCTGCTCGAAGGTGGCACCACGGGCGCGGCGACCGTCCCGTACGAGAACGGCGAGGTGGACATCGTCGGCCTGGCGAACGCGGACATCGTTCGGATGGAGAACGACACGGAGCTGGCCAGCCACGTCCGCGTGGCCCCGTCCGTGTCCTACGTGTACCTGGCGACCCTGCGGAGCGAGAACCCGCTGCTCGAGGACGTCAACATCCGCAAGGCACTCTCGCTCGGCATCGACCGCGACTACGTGGCGGCGGTGACTCCCGATGGCGAGCCCGGTCGCTCGCTGGTGTTGGGCATCGTCCCCGGGTACGACGAAGGGATCGAGGTCGACGACGACTTCGAGGAGGCGCGGCGGCTGCTCGCCGAGGCCGGGTACCCGGACGGTGAGGGGTTCCCGCAGATCAACCTCCTGGCCGGGACGTCGAACGTGGACGTCGAGGCGATCGTGGACTCGTGGCGCAGGAACCTCGGCATCAGCGCCACGGCGGACACGGTGGAGTCCGGCGTCCTGGTCGAACGCCGCTGGGCCGTCCACGACGAGGACTACGTCGGCTTCTACTACGGCTCCTTCGCCGGCAACCCGGACTGGCCCACCATGGTCGGGTCGCTGTGGTCGCCACGCACCATCCAGGAGTTCAGCCTTCCGGCGGACATCTGGGCGGAGTACGAAGCGATCCAGGGCGATGGCGACCTGACCATCCCGGAACGCAACCAGCAACTCGACGCGCTCCTGGAGGAACACGCCAGCGAGGCGGCGCACGAGTTCGCAGACCTCGTCGACCGCGCGATGAGCGCGACCGACCCCGCCGAGCGGGACGGCCTGTTCAAGGAGGCAGCGAAGCTGCGCGAGGAGCAGCACCTGATCATCCCGGTGCTCTGGAAGGACCGCTACTTCGCGGTCCGGCCGACCATCCAGGGTCTGAACCTGCGGCCCTCGCTCGATGCGTACTACTTCAAGGGCCTCAGCATCACCGCTGACGACCAGTAGGCACCGCACCCGGGCCCGGACGGCTCGACGACGACCAAGGAGCGTGCCCGATGAGCTTCACGTCCTACCTGACCAAGCGTGTCGCACGCATGGTGCTCTCCCTGGTCGTCGTCTCCATGATCACCTTCACCCTGTTGCAGCTGGCGCCAGGCAACTTCGCGGACATCCAGCGGATCACGGCTGGAGCGGGACAGTTCGGCGGCACCGGGACCGAGGACATGGTCCATGCCTTCTCGTCCCGGTACGCCGACGACATCCCAGCGTGGCGCCAGTACCTGATCTTCATGAAGGGTGCGGTCACCTGGGACTTCGGCCCCTCGTACAAGTACCCGACCCAGAACGTGCAGGACATCATCGCGCAGGGGTTCCCGATCTCGGCGACCATCGCGCTCGTCGCGGTGGGTATATCGCTCCTGATCGCGCTCCCGATCGGTGTCTACGCGGCGGTCCGACAGAACTCCGCAGCCGACCACGGGACGATGTTCCTGATCACCCTCGGGACGGCACTGCCGAACTACCTCACCGGCGTGCTCCTGATGCTGCTCTTCACCCTCACGCTCGGGGTGTTGCCGTCGAGCGGATGGGCTGGTCCGCAGTACATGATCATGCCGGTCATGGCGCTGGTCCTGGGGCCGACGGCGGTGCTCGCCAGGTACGTGCGGTCGAGCATGCTGGAGACCCTGCGCGAGGAGTACGTGGTCGCTGCCCTGGCCAAGGGTGGGCCTCGGTCGACGGTGATCATGCGGCACGCCCTGCGCAACTCGCTGATCCCGATCGTGACGGTCCTGGGCCCCCTCCTGGCGTCGTTGATGACCGGAACGGTCTTCGTCGAGGCGCTGTTCCGGATCCCCGGCCTCGGCCTGTACTTCGCGCAGGCAGCAGCGAGTCGTGACATGCCGTTGCTGATGGGGACGGCGCTGTTCTTCGCGCTGATCCTGATGACCATGAACCTGATCGTGGACCTCGTCTACGGGCGTCTCGATCCCCGGATACGAGCCGTAGGAGGTGTCAGCCGATGGAGACGATCACAGAAGAGCCTGTCGCGGCAGCCGGCGTAGGAGAAGCCGAGGCGCGGAGCCACTGGGCCAGGGCGTGGGCGAGGTTCCGCGCCAACCGGCTCGCGTACGTGAGTCTGATCTTCTGCGGCCTGCTGGTGGTGGCGGCGGTCGCGGCACCATGGATCGCTCCGTACCACTTCGCCGAGACCGACCCGGAAGCGCGGCTCGCGCCGCTGCTGACCGAGGGGCACCTGCTCGGCAGCGACCTCCTCGGCCGGGACATCTTCAGCCGGCTCATCTTCGGCCTGCGGACCGCGTTGTTCGTGGCCTTCGGCGCCGAGCTGGCCTCCCTGGTGGTGGCCATCCTGATCGGGCTGTCGGCGGGGTACATCGGCGGCCGGGTCGACCAGGCTCTCATGGCCATCACCGACGTCATGTACGCCTTCCCGAGCTACCTGTTCGCGATCGTCCTCGTCACCGTGATGGGACGCAGCCTCTGGGCGGTGATGCTGGCGATCGGGATCTCCTCCTGGGTCACCCAGGCGCGCTTGGTACGGGCGCAGGTCCTCACCGTGAAGGAACGTGAGTACGTCGAGGCAGCGCGCTCGATGGGAGCATCCGGGATCACCATCTCGGTGCGGTACATCCTCCCGAACGCGATCGGGCCGCTCCTGGTGACCACCAGCTTCGCCATACCGGCGGCCATCGGTGCCGAGGCGGGCCTGGCGCTGCTGGGCCTGGGCGTGCAGCCGCCCACGCCGTCCTGGGGATCGATGATCGCGGAGGGGACCAGTTACGTCCTGGCTGCGCCGCACCTGCTGTTCCTACCCGCCGCACTGTTCGCGATGACGTTGTTGGCGTTCACCTGGGTGGGAGACGGCATCCGGGACGCCTTCGACACCAGCGGGGAGGACCGATGAGCGCGTCAGCGCTGGAGGTGGAAGGCCTCCGCACGGAGTTCGTCCTGCGGGACCGGGTCCTGCGTGTGGTCGACGATGTCAGCTTCACCGTCGAGCCGGGCAAGGCGCTGGCGATCGTCGGCGAGAGCGGTAGTGGCAAGAGCGTCACGATGCGCAGCGTCATGCGCCTGCTGCCGAAGACCGGCCGGGTCGCCGGAGGGCACGCCCGTCTGGGTGGGACCGATCTGCTGACGCTCTCGGAGCGTCAGATGCGCAAGGTCCGCGGCCGCGACATCGGGATGGTCTTCCAGAACGCGATGGAGGCGCTCAACCCGACGCTCACCTTGGAACGACAGCTGACCGAGCACCTCCGGTGGCACGGCATCTGCGACCACTCGGAAGCCAAGCGACGTGCCGTCCAGACCCTCGGCGATGTGGGCATCCCGGACCCGGAGAAGCGGATCCGCACCTACCCCTTCCAGCTGTCGGGTGGCATGCGACAGCGAGCCATGATCGCGATGGCGATGGTCGCCCAGCCGTCGGTGCTCATCGCGGATGAGCCGACCACCGCGGTCGACGTCACCGTCCAACGACAGCTGCTGGACCTGCTCGCGGCGTTGAAGTCCCGCGGCACCGCCATCGTCATGATCACCCACGATCTCGGTGTCGCCAGGTACTTCTGCGACGACGCGATCGTGATGTACGCCGGGCGCGTCGTCGAGCAAGGACCGGTACGTCGCCTGCTCGCCGACCCGGTGCATCCGTACACGACGGGGCTGCTCGAGTCGACGCTCGAGGTGGGTGCTCGGCACCGCGCGTTCGTCCCGATCGCCGGAGCGCCCCCGGACCTCGCGCATCGACCGTCCGGTTGCCACTTCCACCCGCGGTGCACCTGGGCCGAGCACCGCTGCACGCAGGAGGATCAGCCGTTGCTCCCGTGGCGCGGCCGTGGCGTGGATGTCGTTCCGAACCGGGACGTCGACCAGGACGTGACGTCCGACCGACGCAAGGCAGCTTGCTGGAAGGCGGTGGCCCGTGGTTGACATCATGACCGAACACGACGGCTCCCCCGCTGGCAGCGCAGCTGGTCGGCAACTGGTGATCGTCGCCGATCGGGTCGACAAGACCTTCACCAGCCGGGCTGGTGAGGTGCATGCGGTGCGTGACGTCTCCCTCTCCGTCCGCGAGGGCGAGACGCTCGGGTTGGTCGGGGAGAGCGGAAGCGGCAAGTCGACGGTCGCGCGGTTGATGATGGGGCTGATGGCTCCGACCCGCGGGACGATCAGCTTCGACGGTGTCGACCTGTCGACGGTGCGGGGCAAGAGGATGCGTGAACTGCGCTCCCGGATGCAGATGGTGTTCCAGAACCCGTACGGATCGCTGTTGCCGCACTTCACCGTCTCGGGCAACGTGGCGGAACCACTGCGGCTGCACAAGCGCGGCGACAAGGAGTGGCGTCAGGAACGCGCCATCGAACTGCTGACGAGGGTCGGGGTCAACCCGCGTTTCGCCGACCACTACCCGCGACAGTTCTCCGGCGGTCAGCAGCAGCGGGTCGCCGTCGCTCGGGCCCTGGCGCTCGAACCGAAGCTGCTCATGTGCGACGAGCCGACGTCGTCCCTCGACGTCTCCATCCAGGCGCAGGTCCTCGCGCTCCTCGATGAGTTGCGGACGGACCTCGGACTGACCCTGGTCTTCATCTCGCACAACCTCGCCGTCGTGGAGCGTTTCGCCGATCGGGTCGCCGTGATGTGCCTCGGGCAGATCGTGGAGGTCGCACCGACCGAGGTCCTCTTCAACCAGCCGCGGCACCCGTACACCCAGCAGCTCCTGTCGGCCATCTTGCCGGTGACCAGGGACCCGTTGCCCGCACCGGAGACACCGTGGTCGCCCGGCCCCGATGACCGACCGCTCCGCGAGGTGGCTCCGGGCCACCTCGTGCGCGAAGCCTGACGACGTGAAGGAGTCCTGACGTGAGGGGAAGAACCGTGCCGCTCGCCGTGGTGGCTGGCCGACGTGGAACCGACCAACGAGCTGGTGCGAGTACACCGCCGTGGTGGTCCTACTGCACCGAGGTGCTCGACCACCTCCGTCTCCCGTACGAGGTGGTGTCGCCCGCGGCCATCGCCGCCCTGGACCAGCTTCGGCTCGCCGTCTTCCCCTCGTCGGACCACCTCGACGAGTACGAGTCGATGGCCGTGCGGCGGTGGGTCGCCGACGGAGGCATCGCCCTGTGCGTCGGCATCGGACCGCTCGCCGCCCTGTTCGGTGTGACCGGCGACGGCGAGGTCCCAGCCGGACACGTCACGGTGACCGAGGCGAACGGCTGGATCGACCAGCCGGAGGTCCCGCTGCACGCGCTGGGCGGCGTGAGCCTGGCACCCGGCGAGCCGGGCCCTGAGCCCGAGGTGGTCCTGGCCAGGTGGGAGCACGACGGCTCACCGGCGATCATCGCGCGTCGACACGGCCAGGGCTTCGTGGTCATCTCGGGGGTCGATGTGTGGCAGAGCATCGTGCGCATCCAGCAGGGTGACCCGGTCCACGAGGACGGGGTGCCGGCGCCCGACGGGACCGCTGCCGTGGACGACGGTGTCCTCAAGTGTGACGACGGCATCGTGCTCTCGTACGGATCGGACCGGTCGTTGCCGCCAGGACCGTGGCAGGTGCGGACGGAGGCAAGGGACGGACTCGAACCGGTACCGGTCTTCCACCGGCCGCACGCGGATCTGTGGCGCCAGATCCTCCTGCAGGTGCTGTTCGAGGCCGCCGCACGTGCGGACGTCATCCTCCCGTGGCTGCACTACTGGCCCGCCGGCGTGCCGGCCGTCGCGCACCTGTCGGTGGATTCCGATCGGAACGTGACGGAGGAGGCGCAGACCACGCTGCGTCTGTTCGACGACGCCGATGTCCGAACCACGTGGTGCCACGTGTACCCCGGCGGCTACACCCCGGAGGTGGTCCGGGCGATCGCCGAGCACGGGCACGAGCACGCCCTGCACTACAACGCGGTCGGTGACGCCGACATCGCCACCTGGGGGTTCGCGCAGCTACGCGCCCAGTACGCGTGGGCCCAGGCCATGACCGGCGACGAGCAGATCGTCTCGAACAAGAACCACTACACGAGGTGGGAGGGCTGGGACGAGTTCTACAGGTGGTGCCAGGAGCTGGGCATCCAGATCGACGAGTCGAGGGGCCCGAGCAAGCAGGGCAACGTGGGCTTCCCGTTCGGAACGACGCACCTGTCCTTCCCGTTGGCGAGCGACGCGGAGGCCGGCCACGTCCTGGACGTGCTGGTGCTGCCGCTGCACGCCCAGGACCTCGCGTGGGCGGCGCACGAATCGGTGCGGGACGTCATCTTGGAGCAGACGCTCGTCCACCACGGTGTCGCTCACTTCCTCTTCCACCCGGTCCACCTCCACCGCCGCACCTACGTGCAGGACGCCTGCCGGGATCTGGTGGCGGTCGCCCGCGAGCAGGGCATGCCGTGGTGGACGGCCGCGCAACTGAACGCCTGGGAGCGGCAGCGCCGCGAGGTGTCGTTCTCGGTCCGGGCCGCCACCCCCGACACCGTCGACGTCATCGCACGCTCGCCCCGTCCGATGCCGGGTGCGGCCATCCTGCTCGCGCTGCCGGGCACCGGCACCGGATCGGCCGCCTCTGCGCGCACGGCTGATGGCACCGAGCTGGAGCACGCGGTGGTGCAGCGGCACGGTCGCCGCATGGTGGAGATCACGGCCGACCTGGACGCGGGTGAGACCTCGATCCGCGTGTCCGTGTCGCACGCCAGTGCGCCCGCCGAGGTGGCGGGAGGTGCCGGGTGATGCGACTGAACGCGGCAGCCTCCGAGGCGACGAGCCACGACCCGACGACCACGGCGCTGATGGCCGAGTACCTGGGGAAGGTGACCGACCTGCTGGACACCATCCGCCAGGAGCAGGCCCCGGCCGTACACCAGGCCGCTGAGCTGATCGCCGATCACATCGCCCGGGACGAACTCGTGTACGTCTACGGGCCCGGCGGCCACTCCAACCTGGCGGCGCAGGAGGTGTTCTTCCGCGCGGGAGGCCTGGTCCACATCAGCGCCATCCTCGACGGGGGCACCTTGCTCTCCGACGGTGCGCTGCGCTCGATGGCGATGGAACGCACCCCCGGGTACGCCACGGTGGTCATGCGCGACAACGCGATCGGCCGCGGCGACCTCCTGATCCTGGTCAACGCCTACGGCATCAACGCAGCCCTCATCGACGCGGCGCTCTACGCGAAGGATACGGGGGCGACCGTCATCGGGGTCTCGTCGCGAGAGCACGCCGAGTCGACGGCGCCGGACCACCCCGCCAGGCACCCCTCCAAGCGCGACCTGCACGACCTCGTCGACGTGCACGTGGACACCAAGGTGCCGGTGGGAGACGCCGTCCTCCGCCTGGCCGGGGTGGACGAGAACGTGGCGGCGATCTCCACGTTCACCAACGCGTTCGTGCTCAACAGCATCACCGCCGCGGCGACGGCCGCCCTGGTGCGCCGCGGCGTGACACCGCCGATCTGGCGCAGCGGCAACGCGCCCGGTGGCGACGATCAGCACGCCACCTTCCTCGCGCGGTTCCGGTCCCGGGTGCGGTGGCTGTGAGCGGGCCATCGAAGCTGACGCTGGTCGGCGCTGCGAGCGTCGACATCACCCCTCCGGTCGGATCGCTCATGGCGGGCTTCGCGGTACGGGTCGAACCCGCCGTCGACGTCCACGATCCGCTGTTCGCCACCGCGGTCGCGGTGTCCGCCGGCGACGACACGTCGGTCGTCGTCTCCTGTGACCTGATCAGTCTCGACCCCGCGGACGCTGCCGAGATCGGCGGGAGGATCGCGGACGACCTCGGCATCCCGGCCGGTGCCGTGGCGGTGACCGTCAGCCACACCCACGGTGGCCCGAAGGTGAAGGCCCACGGGTTCGGGCGGCCACGCGACGAAGGGTACGTCCGATCGCTGTTCGCCAGCGCCGAGGAGGCAGCCCGGCTGGCGTGGCGAGCGCGGCGACCGGCACGGCTACGGTCCGGGACCGCGCACCTGGACTCGGTGGCGCACAACCGTCGCGGCACCGGCGTGATCGATCCGCTGGTGTTCGCGATCCAGTGGACCGACGAGGCCGACGAGCCGATCGCGACGCTCTTCTCGCACGCCTGCCACCCGGTGACGCTCGGGCCGGACAACCGATCCATCACGGCCGACTGGCCCGGAGCGGCGCGGCGACACGTCCGGGCCACGGTCGACGGTGAGGTGATGTTCGTCCAGGGCTGTTGCGGGCAGATCAACACGGGCCACCTGGCGACCGCCAGCTTCACCGGTGAGCCCGACCCGAAGCGCACCTTCGCGGCCGCTGACGCGATCGGCGCACAGGTCGGCGACGCGGTGGCTCGTGCCCTGCGGTCGGCACGCGAGGTCCCCGTCAGCGAGGTCCACGCCGCATCCCGCGGCGTCTGGTTGCCCATCCGTCCGCTCCCGGACCCCGCGACCCTGCGCGAGTGGATCCGTGACTGGGAGCTCGAGGTGGCGGCGACGTCCGGTCCCCAGCGGGGGCTGCTCACCACGTGGATCGAGTGGGCACGGTACTGGCGTGACCGCCCCTCCCCCGGCGGCCTCGAGGTGCCCATCTCGGTCCACTGGTGGGGCGACGTCGGCCTGGTGATGCTCCCCGGCGAGCCCTTCGTGGAGTTCGCCCTCGAGTTGCGTCGTTCCCTGGACGTGCCGGACCTGCTGGTCATGGGCTACACCGGAGGTGTTCCCGGCTACATCCCGCTGCGGGTCGGGGACCACGCCGCTGGCGGGTACGAGATCGAGATGGCCTACCGGAGCTCCAAGCTGTTCTCCGGTCCGTACCAGCCGGAAGCCGGAGGGGTCCTCTTCCAGGCAGCGCTCGACCTGGCTCGCGAGACGATCGCGGAACGAGGGAGGGTGCCGACGTGACGGTCGACCTGCGTATCCGTGGCGGGACGGTCCACGACGGGACGGGACGGGCGCCGTTCCCCGCCGACGTCCTCATCGACGGCGGCCGGATCGTCGCGGTCACGAGCCACCCGGGTGACCCCGAGGCCGCCCGGGTGATCGACGCGCAGGGGCTCGCGGTCGCTCCCGGCTTCATCGACATCCACACCCACTCCGACGTGAGCGTCCTGCTGGACGGACGTGCCCAGAGCAAGGTGCACCAGGGCGTGACCACGGAGGTGACCGGCAACTGCGGCTTCTCGCCCTTCCCGCTGGTGGCCGACCACCTCGAGGACCATCTGGACCTGCTCGCCGGTCTCGGTCACGATCCCGTCACGCCGACATGGACGGACCTGGACGGGTACGCCGATGCGGTCACCGCGAGCGGCGTGGCCATCAACGTCGCCCCGCTGGTGGGGCACGGTCAGCTGCGCATCGCGGAGCTCGGGATGGCGGAGGAGGTCCGTGAGGACGGGATCGCCGCGATGCGTCGGCGGCTCGCCGACCTGCTCGAACAGGGCGCGTTCGGTATGTCCACCGGTCTGACGTACGTCCCGTCCCGGTACGCAGCGTGGGACGAGCTGGTGGCGCTGTGCTCGGTCCTCGCTGCACACGGGGCCGTGTACGCGACCCACTCCCGGGCGGACGTCGAGGTCGGCATCGACGAAGCGAGCCGGCTCGGCCGCGCGACCGGGGCCAGGATCCAGTACTCGCACGTCGCCCTGAACGAGCCGGCGGTGTGGGGCAGCGCGGCCACGGTCCTCGCGCGGTTCGAGGAGGCTCGCCGGACAGGTGCCGACGTCGGCTGCGACGTCTACCCCTACGCCGCATCAGCGTCGGCCCTGACGCAGTACGTGCCGGCGTGGGTCCAGGAAGGCGGCGTGGGCGCGATGCGCTCCCGGCTCAGCGAACCCGCGGTGCGCCGTCGCGCCGAGGACGAGCTCGCCTCCGGCTGGGGCCCGGACGGGCGGATCCCGTGGCTGTGGGACCGCGTGGTCATCTCGCGCGGTGTCCCCGTGGCAGGGGGCCCGGCGGCGGAGGGTCGGACCATCGAAGAGGCATCGGCTGCCGCTGGCCTGTCGCCGGCCCGCTACGTACTCGAGCTGTGCCGCGAGGGCGGCAACCTCGTCCAGGTCGTGCTGTTCTACCGCAGCGAGGAGGACGTGCGGACCTTCCTGCGGTCGGACCTCACGTTGCTGGGTTCCGACGGCTCCGCGGTCCCGCTCGAGCCCGGTGGCGCCCGGCCGCACCCCCGGGGGTTCGGCGCCCACACGCGGCTCCTCGGCCGCTACACCCGCGAACTCGGCGATCTCGACCTGACCACGGCGGTGCGCAAGATGACCGGGGCGGTCGCCGACCGGCTCGGCCTGACCGACCGGGGCGTCCTGCGACCCGGCACGGCCGCTGACGTGGTCGTGTTCGATCCAGCGACGGTGGCGGACACGGCCAGCTTCCTCGAGCCGTGCCAGGCACCGGTCGGGATCGACCTCGTCGTGGTCAACGGGACGATCGTCGTCGAAGCGGGCGTGCAGACCCCGGCCCGGCCCGGGGAGGTCCTGCGTGCGAGGTGACGTAGGGACGGCCCAACCACGACGACCCGCGCCGATCGTGGCAGCCCAGGTGACCGCGGGGGCCGACGGGCCGCGCACGCACCTCGGCGAGAGCCCACGGTGGGACGGCGACTCGTGGTGGTGGGTCGACGCCGCGACCGGTGACGTGTGGGCGCGAGAACCGGGGAGCCCAGCCGTCCTCGCTCACCGCAGCGGTCGACGGACCTCCCTCGTGCACCCGGGGGTGCCCGGACGCGTCGTCATCGCGCGCGAGCAGACCCTCCTCGTGCTCGGGCGCGGCGGCGACCAGGGGTGGCAGATCGCCGGAAGCTGGTGCGACCTCGGCTCCTGCGGAGCGTGGCGGGTGAACGACGGCACCGCCGACGCGGTAGGTCGGCTCTGGATCGGTTCGATCGCACCGGGGCGAGCCCGGTACGGCGGGGCGCTGCTCCGCGTCGACCACGACGGCACCGTGACACGGGCGGCCGGTGGCTTCACGCTCAGCAACGGCTTGGCCTGGGACGCTGCGGGCACGACGCTGTTTCACGTCGACACCCTCGAGCGGACCGTGTGGGCCCATCAGGTCGACGTGGCGTCCGGTGAGGTCGTCGCCACGGAGGCGTTCGTGACGCTCGACCGCGACGACGGCCTCCCTGACGGCATCGCGACGGACGTCGACGCTGGTGTCTGGGTCGCCGTCTACGGACGCGGTGAGGCCCGACGCTACGACGCGCGCGGCGACGTCACGCAGGTCATCACCGTGGAGCCACCCCAGTGCACGAGCATCGCCCTGGGTGGGCCGGACGGTCGCGACGTGCTGATCACCACCGCACGCGAGGGCTACGACCGCGCACGCTCCCTCGCCGAACCAACCGCCGGGCGCCTGTACCGGGCCCGCGCGACCGTGCCTGGGGTGCCGACGCGCACGGTCTCGCCCGGGGTGTGCGCGTGAGCCGGCCGCGGCTCGCCGACCAGGTGGCGATCGTCACGGGGGCCTCCCGGGGGATCGGCGCCGCCGTGGCGCGCGCCTACGCGGCCGAGGGTGCGTCCGTGGCGGTGGCGTGCGAACCCCGACCCGAACCCGTCGCTCAGGCGACCAGGATCGTCGCCGAGCTCACCGGAGGAGGAGCCCGAGCGATCGCGGTCGCATCGGACCTCGCGGACCCGGCGGCGATCGACCGCTCGGTGGTCGAGATCCGCGATCAGTTGGGTCCGATCGACATCGTCGTGAACAACGCCGCCGCGTCTCCCCGGTCGGACTGGCGAGCGACGACCGTGGAGGAGTGGGATCACGTCCAGCACGTCAACACGAGGGGTGCCTGGCTCCTCGCCCGGGCTGCCTACCCGGATCTGTGTCACAGCGAGAACGCGTCGGTCATCAACGTCACCAGCGTGATGGTCGAGACCGGTGGGAGCCCGGGGGCCCTGTCCTACATCACGAGCAAGGCGGCGCTCGTTGGCCTGACCAGAGCGCTCGCCCGCGAGCTCGGCCCTGACGGCGTACGGGTCAACGCCGTCATGCCCGGCGCCATCCGGACGGAGTACGAGGTCGCACACGCCCCCGATGCGACGGAGATCCTCGAGCGAGTCACATCGCGCCAGGCGCTCGACCGTCGGGGTTACGCCGAGGACGTCGCCGGCACGTTCGTCTTCCTCGCCAGTCCCGAGAGCTCGTTCATCACCGGACAGGTCATCAACGTCGACGGCGGATGGGTGCACTACTGACATGGCGGACACGGGCGACTGGACCATCGACTGGACCGACAAGAGCTTCCCGCCCTCGGCCGCGGGCATCGCCGCCTCGCGTATCGGCGAACAGGGCTGGCGCATCGGCGAGCACTTCATGACCCCGATCGCCGCCCTCACGCGGAGCGCACTGGAGCACAACGCGAGGCGGATGCGGGAGTACTGCACGCAGCACGACGTGCAGATCGCGCCGCACGGGAAGACGACGATGTCACCGGAGCTGGTGAGCCTCCAGCTCGAGCACGGTGCGTGGGGGGTCACGGTGGCCACGGCGTGGCAGGCCCAGGTGATGATCGAGTTCGGCGTACGACGCATCCTGATCGCCAACGAGTGCATCGATCCGGTCGGCCTGCGGATGCTCGCCGATCAGCTCGAGGAGCGCGTGGAGCTCGAGGTCCACGCGTTCGTCGATTCGGTCGGTGCCGTCGAGGCCATGGTCGAGGGCCTGCGTGGACGCCTGACCCGGCCACTGCCCGTGGTGGTCGAGGTCGGGGCCACCGGACACCGGGCGGGCGCGCGCGACCCGTCCACCGCGGTGGACGTGGGACGTGCCGTCGCACGGTCGCGAGACCTGCAGCTGGCGGGGGTCGGGTGCTTCGAGGGGGTCTTCGGCGCCGAGCGGACGCCGAGCGTCCTGCGATCCGTGCAGGATCTGCTGTCGACCACCAGACACGTGGCCGAGGAACTGCTGCGGGCCGACGCCTTCCGGTCGGACGGTCCGGTCCTGCTCACCGCTGGTGGCAGCGCGTTCTTCGATCAGGTGGTCGAGGTGCTCGCCGGTGATCGAACCTCCTACGAGCGTGACGTGGAGGTGGTCATCCGACCCGGGTGCTACATCACCCACGATCACGTGGTGTACCGACGCTCCTCCCCTCTCCGCGGTCACGGCGCACAGGAGTTCCGGCCTGCGCTGCACGTGTGGGCGCGCGTCATCGCGACCCCGGAACCCGGGTTGGCCATCATCGATGCGGGGAAGCGCGACGTCTCCGCCGACGGGCAGATGCCGGTCGTCGAGGCTCGCTACCGCGACGGCGAGTACGTGCCGGCCGGGGTCCTCGGCCAGCACGATCCGGTCGTCGACCGACTCAACGACCAGCACGGCTACGTCTCCTTCCGGGCGACGGGCGATGAGCCGCTGCGGGTCGGCGATCTGGTCGTCCTCGGCATCTCGCACCCGTGCACCACGTTCGACAAGTGGCGAACGATCCCTGTCACCGACGACGACCTCCACGTCGTGTCCGCTGCGCGGACGTACTTCTGATGGGGCACGGACCGGATGTGACGACGACCCGTCGGCGCCCACGCATCGCGGTGGCGGCCTGCTTCCACGAGACCAACACGTTCGCTCGGTCGACCACCGACGTCGCCGCCTTCGGCCGCCGTGGGTGGCTCCACGGGGCGGCGCTCCTCGACGCCTACGGCGCCACCCAGACCGTCGTGGGCGGCATGATCGACGGCGCCACCGAGCACGATCTCGATCTGGTCCCCACCTTCGGCGCCTACGCCACGCCGGCCGGGCTCGTCACCGCCGACACCTTCGAACGGATCGTCGCCGAGCTGTGCTCGACCTTGCACGCGCAGGGCGGGTTCGATGGGGTCCTGCTCGAACTGCACGGCGCGATGGTCGTCGAGGGTGATGCGGACCCGGAGACGCGGCTGCTGCGGTCGGTCCGCGAGGCGGTCGGCGACCGACCGATCGCCGTCGTGACCGACCTGCACGCCAACCTCACGGCCAGATCCACCGACCTCGTGGACGTACTCGTCGGCTACCGCACCAACCCCCACGTGGACACCTACGAGTCCGGTTACCGGGCGGCCGCCCACCTCGCCCGGATCGTCACCGGCGGCCTGTCGACGATCGTGCGGCACCACGCGCTGCCCGTGCTGGCCGCCCCCATCGCGCAACGGACCGCGGAGCTCCCGCTGCTGCGGCTCCTGGCGACGGCACGGGCGCTCGAACGACGTCACCGCCTGGTCGAGGTCACCGTCTCCGCAGGCTACGCCTACGCCGACGTCCCGAACGCCGGCATGTCCTTCACCGTGACCGCGGCCGCGACCGCCGAGCGGTCCGCGGAGCAGGCCCTCGCGGTCCTCGCGGAGCAGGCCTGGCATCACCGCGGCGAGTTCACCGTGGAGCTGCCCGGCGCCGCCGAAGCCCTCCGCCGGGCTGCCGTGGTGGCCGAGCAGGACGGTGGCCCGGTCGCCGTCGCCGATACCGGCGACAACATCAACGGTGGCAGCCCAGGTGACACGACCTGGCTCCTGCACGAGGCGCTGACGCAGCCATCCATGCGCGTCGCCGCCACCCTCACGGACCCCACCGCCGTCACCGCGGCGGGAACCGTCGGGATCGGCGGGCGGTTCGAGGCCGAGCTCGGCGGCAAGGCCGACGGGCTCAGTGGCCCGCCCATCACCGGCGAGGCGACGGTGCGGTGGGTCGGCGAGTGCACGTTCGTCAACACCGGGCCGATGGCCCGTGGTGCCCGCGTCGACATGGGACGGACCGCCGTGGTCTCGCTCCACAACCTCGACCTGCTGCTGCAGACCCAGCCCGTCCAGCCGAACGACCCGGAGATGTTCCGCAGCGTCGGCATGGAGCCCGCGTCGTACGCGCTCGTGCTGCTGAAGGGTGCCGCCGCGTTGCGCGCCGGCTGGGCCCCTCACACGACCGGTTTCGTCGACGCCGGCACACGCGGCATCACCGATGCCGATCTGCGACGGCTGCCCTACCGACACCTCGCCGACGTGTGGCCGCTCACCGATCGGCCTGCCTCACCGACCGCCCCCTCCGTGGAAGGATCCCGATGAAGCTGCTCCGTGTAGGCCCCCGTGAGAACGAGCGTCCGGCGGTACTGGCGCCCGACGGGCGGGCGTACGACGCCAGCACGATCGCACCGGACGACTACGGCCCGGCGTTCTTCGCAACCGGAGGTCCGGGCCGGCTCCAGGACGCTCTGGACGCCGGAGAGCTGCCTGAGCTCGACCTCGCTGGACGCCGGCTGGGTGCGCCGATCCCCCGACCGGGCAAGATCGTCTGCATCGGGCTCAACTTCGCCGATCACGCGGCGGAGGCCGGGGCCGCGACGCCCGACGAACCCGTCGTCTTCTTCAAGGCTCCCAACACCGTGGTCGGGCCCAACGACGAGGTCCTGCTCCCCATCGGTGGCGAGAAGGCCGACTGGGAGATCGAGCTGGGCGTCATCATCGGCGCCACCGCCCGGTACCTGCCCGACGACGAGGCCGCCGCAGCGGCGATCGCCGGCTACTGCACCTCCAACGACCTCTCCGAGCGGAGCTTCCAGCTCGAGCGTGGCGGCCAGTGGGTCAAGGGCAAATCCTGCGAGACCTTCAACCCGCTGGGTCCGTGGCTGGTCACACCGGACGAGGTGGACGATCCCGGCAAGCTCGACATGTGGCTGGACGTAAACGGCCACCGCAAACAGGACAGCAACACCGCACACATGGTGTTCTCCGTGCCGTACCTGATCCGCTACCTCAGCCAGTTCATGGTGCTCGAGCCCGGAGACCTCATCAACACCGGCACACCCGCAGGTGTCGGGCTCGCATCCGACCCGCCCGAGTACCTCACCGAAGGCGACGTGATGGAGCTCGGGATCGCCGGGCTCGGCACCCAGCGTCAGATCTGTGGTCGCGCCGCGCCGTGAGGCAGCGATACACGGAGCTCGGTCGTTACGCCCGCACGGCCACGGAACGACGGAACCCCGCCGAGGCGGGGTTCCGTGGAGCGGATGACGAGATTCGAACTCGCGACCTCCACCTTGGCAAGGTGGCGCTCTAGCCAACTGAGCTACATCCGCGTGCTGCTGCGGCGGGGGACGGTACTCGTCCGTCAGAGCGCCAGCAAACTCGTCCGGAGGGCGTGCGGCGAGCGCGTCAGCGTCCCGACGATCCGAAACCGCCAGCGCCCCGCGTCGAGTCGTCGAGGTCCGGGGCGGCGACGACCGTCGCGCGTCCCACCCGCTGCAGGAGCAGCTGGGCGACCCGGTCACCGCGGTGCAGCGTCACCGCCTCGTCGCCGAGGTTGATCAGCAGCACCTGCACCTCGCCGCGGTACCCGGCATCGATGGTGCCGGGTGCGTTTGCGACGGTCACCCCGTGCCGCCGGGCGAGGCCCGACCGGGGATGCACGAGGCCGACCCACCCCGCCGGGATCGCGACCCTGAGGCCCGTCGGGACCGCGGCGCGGGCACCGGGCGCGAGGTCGACCTCCTCGGCGGCGATCAGGTCGAGCCCGGCGTCCCCCTCGTGGGCGTAGCTCGGCAGCGGCAGCTCCGGGTCGAGCTGGACCACGCGCAGCTCGAGCCGCTCCCCACCGTCACCTGCGATCACGCCGTCACCTCCGTCGCTCGGCACCCGTCGGACGGCCGGGGCCGTCCGACCCCGGGCCGGACGGCCACCGCGTCCGGAACCGGGTGTGGACGGGCGGACCGTACCCTCGCCGAGGCTGCGGACCGCACCCTGATCCCTCCGCCCGATCCGTCCCGGCCGGTCCCCCGACCGGCTCGCGTGCGCCCGGCCCTCCTCGGCGACCACACGCCGCCTCACCCCCCGTCGAAGGTCACCCGTGTCCACCTCCACGCGCCTGCACGCTCCCGAGCGGGCCCCGGACAGCCCCGTCGCCGCCGGGCCCCCCGAATCACCCGAGCCACGCCCCGACGGCACCGGCGGGCGCCGACGCCCGAACCGCGCCATCGTGGCGGCTCTCGTGGCACTGCTCGTCCTCACCGGCGCCGCTGCCGTCCAGCAGCTGCGCAGCGCGAGCGCCGACGCGGCCGCCGCCGAGGAGCGGACCGCCCGCGCGGAGCTCGCTCGCGACGTCCAGACGGTGCGCGAATCCATCGCCGACCCCGCCCGCGAGGGCCAGACGGCGGCGACCGGCCTGCTCCGTCACCAGCTGGTCCTCATCGCCGGCGAGGCACCCGACCCGTCGGTCGGCGATCGGTTGGTCGACCAGCTCACCGCCGCTGCCGACCGCCTCGACGACGCGGCCGACACGCCGGCGCCGGAGCGCTCCGACCTCCTGTCGGCCGCGATCGTCGGGCCCGTCTTCGACCAGCTCGACGGCCTCGACGCGCAAGCTGCCGACGTCGCCGACACGTTCCGCGCTGCCGCCGAGCACGCGCGTGGCTGGCTCGCCGCCGTCCGAGACCTCGACGAGGCCGCGGTCCGGTACGCCGACTCCACCGACGAGCTCCAGGGCGGCAGCGATCCTGACGCCCTGGCCGCGGCGTGGCGCGCCGAACGGGACCGGATCGCGGCGTACGCCGGTGCGGTCGACGAGGCCGGCGAGCACGAGGCGAGCGCACCGCTCGCCGACGCCCACCGGCTGCTCGTCGACGGGCTGGGCGACCTCGCGGACGAGGCCGTCGCCCGCCTCGAGGCCGGGGACGTCGATGGCTACAACCAGCTGCTCGCCGACCGACTCGGCGGCGACGACCGCTTCGGCTTCGCCGAGGCCCTCGACGCCGCACGTGACCAGGTCGCCGACGCGTCCCTCGCGGGCCCTCTGGAGGACGCTCGTGCGCGCGGCCTCGGGCTGCTGACCAGCCTCGAGGAGCTGCGACGCGCCACCCCGGCACAGCTCGCCGCCGTCGCCTGACCGCGGCGCGTCAGCCGTCGGCGGCACCCTCACCGGCGGGGCCGTCGTCGGCCGCACGTGCGGCCCGCCGGCTCTCGCGCACGAGCTCACCGCGGACGTCCACCGCGTCGGCTGAACGGCCGAGCTCGGCGACGGCATCGACCAGGAAGCCGGTCACGCGCTCGAGGTCCGGCAGGGCGGCGTAGTCCGCGATGAGGCCGAAGTTCAGCCACCCGTCGATCGACGTGAGGCCGACCGCGTAGCTCTGCGTGTCCGACAGGGGCGTGAAGGGGAAGAAGCCGAGCAGCCGCGCCCCGAGGCAGTAGATGGGCTCCTGCGGTCCCGGCACGTTGGTCACCAGGAAGTTGAACAACCGGCTGCGTGACGCGGCGCGCGACGCCATCGCGTGGATCGTTGGGGGTGCGAACTGGCCGAGCCCGATGAGGAACCCGGCCCCGACGGCGTGGTGGGACGACTTGACCTCGGCCATCGCGTCGTGGGAGACCCGCAGCCGCTCGACCGGATCCATCTCGAACATGGGCAGGTCGACGAACACCGACACCACCCGGTTGCCGAGGGCGTGCGCCCCGCTCGCGTCACGGGTCGAGACCGGCACCATGACCCGCAGCCACAGCTTGTCGGTCCGGGCACCGCGTGACCGCAGGTACCGGCCCGTCGCATCCGCCACCGTGGCCAGCACGACGTCGTTGACGGTCGTCCCGAACGCGTCCTTGATCGCCTTCACGTCGGCCAGCGCGATGCGTTGGATCGCGAGCCGGCGGTGCGGACCGGGCGGCTGGTTGAGCAGCGACCGCGGCGCCCGGTGCCCGAGGTTGGCCCGGGCGACCGACACCACACCCCGCCCGACCTTCGTCGCCCGGGCGGCGGACCTCGCCGGTGCCTGCAACAGGCGCCGCGTGGCCTGGTAGGCCTCGCGGGGCGAGGAAGCGAGGTCGCGGACGGTCTCCACGGCGACGTCGGTCGGGCTCGGCGTCGGCTGTGGCGCCCAGGGGGCCGGGTCGGGCAGGTCGTCCGAGGCATCGGGGGTCGCGTCCAGCATGACCGTCGCGATGTCCATGCCCGCGAGTCCGTCGATCATCGCGTGGTGGGACTTGCTGAGGATGGCGAACCGGCCGTCCTCGAGCCCCTCGATGACGTAGGTCTCCCACAGCGGTCGGTCACGATCGAGGGGACGCGACAGGATCCGGGCGCTGTACTCGGTCAGCTGAGCGGTGGTGCCCGGCTTCGGCAGGGCCGCGTGGCGGACGTGGTAGCTCAGGTCGAAGTCGGGGTCGTCGACCCAGACTGGGGTCCCGAGGCCGAGCGGCGGGTGGAGCAGCTTCTGGCGGTAGCGCGGCACGAGGTGCAGCCGCGATCGCACCAGCGCGAGGAACCGGGCGAACCGCGAGCCCGCGGCGTCGTCGGGCAACCGTGGTGGTGCGTCGAAGACCAGCAGCCCGCCGACGTGCATGTGGATCGACGGCCGTTCCATCTCCAGGAACGCGGCGTCGATCGACGACAGCCGTTCGCCATGGCCGCTCGAGGCGCTCGGCTGGTCTGCTGTCGTGTCCTCCACGGTCCCGCCTCCCAAGCCGTCCCCCGAGCCTAGCGACGCCGCGAGGGTCGACCGGCAGCCGCTCAGCCGGGGAGATCGGCCGCGGACACCGCGACGGGCCGCCGCGTCCCGATGCCACGGATCCGGACCGGACGCAGGCGCCGCGTTCGGTGGCCGCCACCCTCGAGCACGTCGGTCAGGTCCTCGTCGGCCAGCAGGCGCCACGGCCGGGCCAGGTCGGTCAGGCGGGCTGCGAGGTTGACGGGCGAACCGAACACGTCGCCCTCTCGGACCAGGGTGGGCCCGCAGGCCAGCCCACCTCGGAGCGGCACGTCCTCGAGGGCCGGGACCGCGGTGGTCAGCTCGATCATGGCCTCGGCCAGGGTCAGCGGGTCGGCGGCGACCAGCATCGCCGCGTCGCCGAGGAACTTGACCACCGACACCTCGGTGCGTGGCGCGGTGACCTCGATGATGCGGTCCTCGAACGCGTCGAGGACCTCGTCGAGGCCCTGGGGATCGATGCGCGACGACAGCGACGTCCAGCCCACGACGTCCACGAACCCGACGGCGAGGGTGATCTCGGGCACGTCGGCCCGGGTGAGGGTGGCGGACAGCTCAGAGCTGAGCTGGTGCTCGAGGTGCAGGCCGTAGGTGATCTGCAGCACCTCGCGGGCGATCGCGTCGAGTTCCTTGGCGGTCTCGGCCAGCGTCACGGCCACGGTCAGCTCGTCGGCCCCGGCCTGCCGCATCGGCAGCAGCAGTTCGTCGCGGACGATGCCGAGATCGGAGCGCGCGACCATCGCGAGGGCGGTCCCCCGGGCCCGGGCGCTGGACGCGACGGCCTCGGCCGGCAGGACCTCGAGCAGCCGTGCGAGGAGGCGCGCCCACTGCAGATCGGCGCGGCCGAAGCGATCGGGGACGGGCAGGCCGGTCGCGACCCGGATGCGGCGCAGCAGCTCCACCGGGACGCCGGATCGGTCTGACACCTCCTCGATGGTGTAGCGCGGCCGACCGCCCACGACCCGTTGGGCGAGCACCAGCGCGACCCGGCCCTCGTCGACGGCCGCGCGGGCGTCGTCCTCGTCGAGCCCGAGATCCACCAGCGCGCGCACCGTCGCGGCGTCCTCGTCGCTCAGTGGCGCCCGGCCATCCTCGTCGACCGGTGTGGGCCGCCCGAGCACGTCACGGACGAAACGTGGCAGCTCGCCGGTCAGCTCGGCCAGGTCGGGCTTCGTCACGCGGCGCACGCCGCGGTCGCCGCTCACGTGCCGGCGGACGGGGGGCCGGTGGCCGCGCAGCGACGGATCGCGTCCGCCAGCACCGTCGTGTCCCGCGTCTTGAGCACGAGCTCGGCGCCCAACGCACCGACCCGCTCGCGCGCCGACCCGGTCGCGACCCCGCTGTAGGCGACCGCGGCGGTGCCCGGCGCTCGCGTGCGCAGCTGCTCGAGCGCCGCGTACCCGTCGACGACCGGCATCAGCAGGTCGACGACCACCACGTCCGGACGGGTGCGCTCCACCGCGGCGATGGCCTCGGCACCGTCGATCGCCGTCGCCACGACCTCGATGCCGGGCAGGAGGTTGAGGCGGGCACGCAGGATGAGCAGGAAGTCGGCGTCGTCGTCGGCGAGCACGACCCGCAGCTCCCGGGTCGGCGCCACGCGTTCGCCCGTCGCCTGCACCGCCACCCTCTCGTCCGGGCGCGGAGCGTACCGCCGACGGCCGTGCGGACCCCGGCCCGCGGACCGGCGTCAGCGACCGCGTGCAGCCAGGAATCGCTCCCGGGCCTCGGCGTGGTCCACGGTGGGCGGCGGGTAGTCCACCTCGCCGAACAGCTGGTCCGCCGCTTCCCAAGGCGCGTGCACGATCACGTCGTCGACGTTCGCCAACTCGGGGACGTAACGACGCACGTACGCCCCGGAGGGGTCGTACCGCCGGCCCTGGGTCACGGGGTTGAACATCCGGTTCGGGCGCGAGTCGGTCCCCGTACCGGCGACCCACTGCCACTGCGCGAAGTTGTTGGCGAGGTCGCCGTCGACGAGGTGATCCATGAAGTGCCACGCCCCGACCCGCCAGTCGACGCGCAAGTGCTTGGTCAGGAAGGAGGCGGTCAGCATGCGGGCCCGGTTGTGCATCCAGCCCTCCTGGCGCAGCTGGCGCATCCCGGCATCGACCACGGGGTAGCCGGTCCGACCCTCCCGCCACGCGACGAGCGTGTCGTCGTCCTGCCGCCAGTCGTCGCCCTGGCTCCGCAGATCCTGACGGGGCAGATCGGGGTTGGCGGCCAGCAACTGGTGGTTGAACTCCCGCCAGCACAGCTGCCGGAGGAATGCGTCGTGCCCCGGTCGTCGACGGTCGATGCGGCTGACGACCTCGGCCACCGACAGGCAGCCGAAGTGCAGGTGATGTGACAGCTTCGAGGTCGCGTCGGAGGCGAGGTCGTGGTGCGCGCGGTCGTACTCGCCGATGGCACCGTCGAACCACCAGTCGAGCCGGTCGCGGGCCGCGGTCTCACCCGTGCGCAGCCGGTCCGGCGCCTCGTCGCCGTCGACCAGTTCGCGACGGGCCGGGATCGTGCCGCTGTGGACCGAGGACGGCGTCGGCACCCGCTCCGGTGCCGGCAGCGGGTCGCGGTGGGGGTGGTCGATCCAGCGGCGCCAGTACGGGGCGAAGACGCGGAAGTGGTCACCGGCGGTCGGCGAGACCTCGCCGGGCTCGACGAGCACCACGCCCGGGTGGGCCGTGACCTCGACGCTCAGGTCCTCGCCGAGCTGCTCCAGCGCGGCCTGGCGGCGGTGGGCGTAGCCCGACACGTCCGCGCTGAGGTGCACCTCGCTGGCATCGGTCTCCGTGACGAGGCTGCGGACCTCCTCGATCGGGTCGCCCCACCGGATCACCAGATCGCCTCCCCGCGCGCGGAGGGAGGTGCGCAGGTCCTCGAGCGCCTCGAGCAGCGCTGCGACCCGGTTGGGCGCGGCGTACCGGCCGCCGAGCACCTCGTCGTCGAGGACGAACAACGGCACGACCCGGGCGGCGTTCCTGCAGGCGGCCACGAGGGCAGGGTGGTCGTGCACGCGCAGATCGCGGGTGAACAGGACGAGGGCGGTACGCACCAGCGCTCCGGGTCGCGGTCGGACGACGAGCGTTCGGGACCGGCGAGGGTGCCGGATCGCCGACCGCCGGACGGCCGGCTGTCACGGGCGCCCGGTAGCGTCCAGCGGATGGTCGATGATGCCGCCGCCGAGGCACCGCACCCGGTGCTCGAGCGCTTCAGCCCACCGGTCCGGGAGTGGTTCCGGACCACCTTCGCCACGCCGACGGACGCCCAGGTGCAGGGCTGGCCGGCCATCGCGGACGGCCGCCACACCCTCCTGCTGGCACCGACGGGTTCCGGCAAGACCCTGACCGCGTTCCTGGCGGCCATCGACCGGCTGATCTCCGAACCGGTCCCGGCGAAGCTGGAGCGGCTGCGGGTGGTGTACCTGTCGCCGCTGCGCGCGCTCGCGGTCGACGTCGACCGCAACCTGAGGGCGCCGCTCGAGGGCATCCGGCTGGCCGCCGAACGTGCGGGGGCCCCCGTCCACCGGCCGGAGGTCGGCGTCCGCACCGGCGACACCCCGGCACGGGACCGCGAGCGGATGAAGCGCACCCCACCCGACGTGCTGATCACCACGCCCGAGTCGCTGTACCTGCTGCTGACCTCCCAGGCGCGCGAGACGCTCCGCCACGTCGAGACGGTCATCGTCGACGAGATCCACGCCGTCGCGGCCACCAAGCGTGGCAGCCACCTCGCGCTCACCCTCGAACGCCTCGAGGAGGAGGTGACCCGCGGCGGGCTCGAGGAGGGGCAGGCGCCGCGACCGGCGCCGCAGCGGGTGGCGCTGTCGGCCACCCAGCGCCCGCTGGACGAGCTCGCCAGGTTCCTCGGCGGCTACACCGTCGACGCCGAGGGCACCCCGAAGCCCCGCCCGGTGACGATCGTGGACGCGGGCAGCCGCAAGACCCTGGACCTCGAGGTGGTGGTCCCCGTCGAGGACCTGGCCGAGCTCGGCACCGAGGTACCCCGCACCGGGGACGGGGGGATGCTCGAGGCCACGCTGTCCGGCCCGGCTGCCGCCGGCCCGGCTCGTCGCAGCATCTGGCCGGCGATGCACCCCCGGTTGCTGGACCTGGTGCTCGAGCACCGCTCCACGTTGATCTTCGTCAACGCCCGGCGGCTCGCCGAACGCCTGGCCGCCAAGCTGAACGAACTGCACGCCGAACGCCTGTTGGAGGCGGACCTGCGGGACCAGGGGCTCGGGGGCGCGGACCTCGAGGCCGCCCTCGCGGAGGCCGCTGCCGGCAGCGGCATGGGCGCGCCCACGCAGCCCGACGGTCCCGAGCTGGTCATGGCCCACCACGGCTCGCTGTCGCGCGAGCGGCGGCTCCTGATCGAGGACCAGCTCAAGTCCGGCCAGCTCCGCGGCCTCGTCGCGACGTCGTCGCTCGAGCTCGGCATCGACATGGGCGCCGTCGACCTCGTGGTCCAGGTGTCCTCGCCCGGCGCGGTGTCGCGGGGGCTGCAGCGCATCGGCCGCGCCGGCCACCAGGTCGGCGCACCGTCCCGGGGCGTGCTGTTCCCCAAGTACCGCGGCGACCTGGTCGAGACCGCCGTGGTCGTCCGCCGCATGCGCGACGGACTGATCGAGTCGACCCGCTTCCCCCGCAACCCCCTGGACGTCCTCGCCCAGCACGTGGTCGCGGCGGTCGCGGTCGACGAGTGGGAGGTCGATGCGCTCCTGGCCCTGGTGCGCCGTGCAGCCCCCTTCGCCGAGCTGTCCGAGGAGGTCTTCCACGCCGTCCTCGACCTGCTCGACGGCCGCTACCCCTCCGAGGAGTTCAGCGAGCTGCGTGCCCGCATCGTCTGGGACCGGGTGGCGGGCACGATCCGCGGCCGGGCCGGCGCGCAGCGCCTCGCGGTCACCAACCCGGGCACGATCCCCGACCGGGGGCTGTTCGGGGTGTTCCTGCCCGACGGCGCCCGGGTCGGCGAACTCGACGAGGAGATGGTCCACGAGTCGCGGCCAGGTGAGACGTTCGTGCTCGGTGCGTCCACGTGGCGCATCGAGGACATCACCTACGACCGTGTGGTGGTCACCCCGGCGCCCGGGCAGCCGGGCAAGCTGCCGTTCTGGCACGGCGACGGCCCGGGGCGTCCCTACGAGCTCGGTGCCGCGATCGGCACGTTCCTGCGCGAGGTCCGTCGGGCGGCCGAGGACGACCGCCCGACCGAGGTGGCGCGCCTGCGCGACCGGCACGACCTCGACGACTGGGCGGCCGACAACCTCGTCGCCTACCTCGAGGAGCAGCTCGAGGCGACCGGTGTGCTGCCCGACGACCGCACGGTGGTGGTCGAACGGTTCCGCGACGAGCTCGGCGACTGGCGCATCTGCATCCTGTCGCCGTTCGGGGCCCAGGTCCACGCGCCCTGGGCCATGGCCCTCGAACGCCGGCTGACCGACGCGGGCCTCGACCCCGAGGTGATGTGGGCCGACGACGGCATCGTCCTGCGGGTGCAGGAGGCGTGGGACGTCTACGAGCCACCGGTCGCCGGGACCGACGGCGACGTCGTGGCGGCCGGCGCACCCGCCATCGTCGACCAGCTCCTGCTCGATCCCGACGAGGTCGAGCAGCTCGTGGTGGACCAGCTCGCCGGCACGGCCCTATTCACCACCACCTTCCGCGAGGCCGCCGGCCGGGCGCTGCTGCTGCCCAAGCGTCGACCGGGCAAGCGCACGGCGCTGTGGCAGCAGCGGCAACGCGCCGCCGACCTGCTCGGGGTCGCCTCGCGCTACCCGACGTTCCCGATGCTCCTCGAGGCCACCCGCGAGATCCTCCAGGACGTCTTCGACCTGCCGGCGCTCGAGGACCTGCTCGGCGACCTGCGCTCCCGGCGCGTGCGCGTGGTCACCGTGGACACCCCGTCCGCGTCCCCCTTCGCCCAGTCGCTGCTGTTCGGCTGGGTCGGCCAGTACATGTACGAGTACGACGCGCCGCTCGCCGAGCGGCGCGCCGCCGCACTGGCCCTCGACGCCGACCTGCTGCGCGAGCTGCTCGGCGGCGACGAGCTGCGCGACCTGCTCGACGGCGACGTACTCGACGCGATGGAACGCGAGCTCCAGCGGTTGGCCCCACCACCCGAGGGGGCCGACCCCCGCGGTGGCGGCGAGACCGCGGACGAGGCGGCGGCACGCCACGCCGCCAGCGACCGCCGGGCGCGCGACGTCGACGAGCTGCACGACGTGCTGCGGGCCGTCGGCGACCTCACCGCCGAGGAGCTCACCGCCCGCACCACGGCCCCACCGACCGAGTGGGTCACACAGCTGCTGGCCGAACGGCGTGCGATCGAGGTCCGCGTCGGTGGCGAGGTCCGCATCGCCGCCGCCGAGGACGCCGCCCGGCTGCGCGACGCCATCGGGGTCGCCCTCCCCCCGGGCCTGCCCCAGGCCTTCACCGAGCCCGTCGACGATCCGCTCGCCGACCTCGTCGGCCGTTACGCGCGGACCCACGGGCCGTTCACCGTCCACGCGTGCGCCGGGCGGCTCCACGTGCCCGTCGAGCGGGTCGAGGCCACGCTGCGCCACCTCGAACGCCAGGGCCGGGTGCTGCCCGGCGAGTTCCGACCGGGCGGGGCCGGCCGCGAGTGGATCGACACCGAGGTGCTCCGGCGGGCCAAGCGCCGGTCGCTGGCGGCCCTCCGCCGCGAGGTCGAACCGGTCGAGCCGGCGGCGCTCGGACGCTTCCTGCCGGCCTGGCACGGGGTGCGCGGCGCGGCGGGCGTCGGTCAGCGCCGCGGCCTCGACGCCCTCACCGACGTGGTCGCCCAGCTCCAGGGGGCGCCGATCCCCGCATCGGTCCTGGAGACCGACGTGCTCCCGGCCAGGATCGACGGCTACCGGCCCGGCGACCTCGACGAACTCATCGCGGCGGGCGAGGTGGTCTGGCTCGGCGTCGAACCACTCGGACGGCGCGACGGGCGCGTCGTGCTGTGCTTCCGCGACCAGGTCCCGCTCCTCGCACCGCTGCTCGGCGACGCCGGGGACCAGGGTGAGGGTGCGCAGCCCGACGAGGCGGCCGACCGCTCCGTGCACAGGGTCCTGCTCGGTCACCTCGCCGCCCGCGGGGCGTCGTTCTGGCCGGACCTGCAGGCAGCCACCGACGGCAGCGACCCGCAGGCGGCGCTCGACGCCCTGTGGGACCTGGTGTGGGAGGGGCAGGTCACCAACGACACCTACCAACCGGTCCGGGACCTGGTCGGCAACGCGCGACCCCGGGCTGCCGCGTCCCGGGGCGGCCGCCCGCGTGCGGGTCGACTCGGTCGCGGCGGGACCCCTGCCGCCCGCGGACGGTGGTCGCTGACCCGTGAGTTGTACCCCGCGTCCGACGCGGAGCCCGCCGGGACACGTCGCGCCCACGCGCTCGCCGAACAGTTGCTGACGCGGCACGGCGTCCTGACCCGAGAGGCCATGCGGACCGAGGCGGTGCGCGGCGGCTACTCGGCCGTCTACCCGGTGCTGAAGGCGCTCGAGGAGGCGGGACGGATCCGGCGCGGCTACGTCGTCGCTGGCCTCGGAGGGGCCCAGTTCGCCGCTCCAGGGGCGATCGACCGGCTCCGGGCCTTCAGGGCACCGGTGGGCGAGATCGGCGCGGACGCACCGACCGAGACCGTCGTCCTCGCCGCGACCGATCCCGCCCAGCCCTACGGCGCGGCCCTGGCGTGGCCGGCCTCCGGCGGCCGCCCCGCGAGGACGGCGGGCGCCCTGGTCGTCCTGCTCGAGGGCGAACCCGCCGTCGTCCTCGAGCGCAGCGGCCGGAGCCTGACCACCTTCGAGCGTGCGGCGGACGTCGACCGGTGGGCCCCGGCGCTGCGCGGACTGGTGGACCGTCGGCGCCTGCGCAAGCTCGAGATCGTCAAGGTCGACGGGCTGCCCGTGCACGACACCGGGTGGGCTGCGCGGCTCGCCCTGGAGGGCTTCACGGCCGGCTACCGGGGCCTGACCTACCGGGGCCCGACCCCCGCCGGCTCCGCGCACACCTGAGCGCACACCGCACGGTTCCTCCGTCGGAACAGGGTCGGGTGCTCGCTACCACCCCCTCCGGCCCCGTAGGTTGCGCTTCCTGCCCAGACCCCAACCCTGGAGGCGGACCGATGGCTGACTCGCTCGTCGTGAACAGCAAGCTCAAGGAGGCCGTCAAGGGCCTCGACCTGCGGATGGACTCGTCGCTCGGCGACGCGGTGAACGACAAGATCGCCGCGATGCTCAAGGAAGCGGCCGAGCGCGCCAAGTCGAACAACCGCGGCACGCTGCGCCCGTACGACCTGTGATCCCCGGGCGTCGTCCGCGACGCCCGACGCAGCACCAGCACCACCCTGGGGGGGCCGCTCCGGCGGTCCCCTCCGGCGTTTCGCAGCGGGGCCTGCGCGTCCCGAGGAGACCTGGCGTGTCCGCCCCCCCGTAGGCTCCGCGGCATGCCCGAGGGTGACACCATCCACCGCACCGCCGCCCGCCTGCGGTCGGTGCTCGTCGGCCAGCCGCTGACCGGCGTCGACCTGCCCCGCCTGCCCGAGCCGTGGCCGGCGGTCGGCGCCACGGTCACCGGCATCGAGGCGCGGGGCAAGCACCTGTTGATCCGGACCTCCGACGGCCTGGTCCTGCACACCCACCAGCTCATGACCGGCTCCTGGCACCTGTACGCCCCGGGGGCGCGCTGGCGGAAGTCACCCCGGGCGGCGCGGGCCGTGCTGACCGTCCCCGGAGCGGTGGCGGTGTGCTTCGCGAGCCCGGTGGTGGAGGTGCTCGACGCCCGTGCCGAGGCCCGGCACCCCGCCCTGCGGGCGCTCGGGCCGGACCTGTGCGACCCCGCGGCCGACATCGACGAGGCCCTGCGACGCCTCGCGGCGCTGTGCCCCCCGGAGCGCAGCATCGGCGAGGCCCTGCTCGACCAGCGCATCGCCTGCGGCGTGGGCAACGTCTACCGCTGCGACGTGCTGTTCCTGCACGGCCTGCACCCGGCGACCCCCGTCGGAGCGGTGCCGGACCCGACCCGGCGAGCGCTGCTGACCACCGCCGGACAGCTGCTGCGTGCCAACCTCGCAGCCACCGCGACGCGCACGACCGTCGCCGGCGGACCACCGGGCCGGTTGTGGGTCTACGGCCGCGTCGGTCAGCCCTGTCGCCGCTGCGGCGCGCCCATCGCCGGTGGCCACCTCGGCCAGCACGCCCGGACGGTGCACTGGTGTCCCACCTGCCAACCAGCCGTCACCACGCCCGCGGGGTGAGGTGGGCGACCCCGCACGACCTCCGGTGGGCGCCGCTACCGTGCCCGGATGCTCGATGACTCCCTCTCCCGTCCGGCCGACGAGCCGCTCGTGCCGCCCAAGCAGATGGCTGCCTGGCGGGCGTTCCTGACGGCTCACGCGCGGATCACCGACCGGCTCGCCCGCGAGCTGCGGGATCGCGAGGAGCTGCCGCTGACCTGGTACGACGTGCTCGTCCAGCTCTCCGCAGCGCCCGACCACCGCCTGCGGATGCAGGAGCTCGCTGCACGCGTCGTGCTGTCGAAGTCCGGGCTCACGCGCCTGATCGACCGCATGGAGCAGGCGGGCTACGTCGACCGCTTCCCCTGCACGGACGATCGACGCGGGACCTTCGCCCAGATGACGGAGACGGGGTACGCCACCATCAAGCGCACCGCCCCGACGCACCTGGCCGGGATCCGCGAGCACTTCGCCGACGTCATCGACGACGCCGAGGCCGAGGTGGTGGCCGCGGCCCTCACCCGCGTCCTCGCGCACCTCGGTGACGAGCCGGTCTGACCGGACAGGCCGGAGGCCGGCACCGAGGGCACCCGGCGACCGCCCACCTCGTGATCGGGCTCTTCCGGCTAGGTTCGCAGGTGACCGCGAGGCGTCCGCGTGCAGCTCCCGAGCCTCCCGCACCGACGAGGAGTCCCCCCCAGATGGGTGATCAGAAGGCCACGCTCACCATCACCGACAACCGCACCGGGCAGCGCTACGAGCTCCCGGTCGAGGACGGTGCGATCCGAGCCATGGATCTACGTCAGATCAAGGTGAGCGACGACGATTTCGGCCTGTTGGCCTACGACCCCGGCTTCAAGAACACCGCCAGCTGTCGCTCCGAGATCACCTACATCGACGGTGACGCCGGCATCCTGCGCTACCGCGGGTACCCGATCGAGCAGCTCGCGGAGTCCTCGACGTTCCTCGAGGTGGCCTACCTGCTGATCCACGGGCAGCTGCCGACCAGCGACCAGTACCAGCAGTGGGTGTTCGACATCACCCATCACACCTTCATCCACGAGAACATCAAGAAGTTCATCGACGGGTTCCACCACGACGCCCACCCGATGGGGATCCTGGTCTCCTCGGTCGGCGGCCTGTCGACCTTCTACCCCGAGGCCAAGGGCATCGACGACGCCGAGGCCCGTCAGCAGCAGATCGTCCGCCTGATCGCCAAGTTCCCGACGTTGGCGGCCTTCGCCTACCGCCACTCGATCGGCATGAAGTACGCCTACCCCGACAACGACCTGTCGTTCTCGGGCAACTTCCTCAACATGATGTGGAAGACCACCGAGCTCAAGTACGAGCCAGACCCGGTGCTCGAGCGGGCCATGGACGTGCTCCTGATCCTGCACGCCGACCACGAGCAGAACTGTTCGACGACCACGATGCGCGGCATCGGGTCGTCGGATGCCGACCCGTACTCGGCCGCAGCCGGCGCGACCGCAGCGCTCTACGGCCCCAAGCACGGCGGCGCCAACGAGGCCGTGCTGCGGATGCTCGAGGAGATCGGGTCCGCCGATCAGGTGCCGAAGTACCTCGAGAAGGCCAAGGCCGGCGAGTTCCGCCTCATGGGCTTCGGTCACCGGGTCTACAAGAACTACGACCCGCGCGCCAAGGTCATCCGCGAGCTCGCCCACCAGGTCTTCGAGGTGACCGGCAGGAACGCGCTGCTCGACATCGCCGTCGAGCTCGAGGGCATCGCGCTCGAGGACGAGTACTTCGCCGAGCGCAAGCTCTACCCGAACGTCGACTTCTACTCGGGCATCATCTACCAGGCGATGGGTTTCCCGACCTCGATGTTCCCCGTGCTGTTCGCCATGGGCCGCATCCCGGGCTGGCTCGCCCACTGGCAGGAGAACCTGCTCGACGACGAGCAGGCGATCGTGCGCCCGCGCCAGCTGTTCGTCGGTCCGGACGAGCGGGACTACGTGGAGGTCGACGACCGCGGCTGACGCCGTCCACCCTGGCGAACGCCCCCGCCATCGGCGGGGGCGTTCGGGTCGTACGGGGCGTCAGGCGGTGGTGGTCTGACCGCGCCCGAGCTCACGGCTCGCGATGGTCCAGACGGTCGCGGCCCCCATGACGAGGGCGGCAGCGAGCAGCTGGAGGGCGAGTGGCGCCTCGGCGATGTCACGCATCGGTGAGCTGGTGGCCAGCACGGCCTCCTGGGACGGCGAGGCCGGCGCGACCTTGGGCCCGCGGCCATCGCTGACACCGGGGACCACCTCACCGGCGTCGGCCACCTGCGGGGCGGACAGGTCGTCGGTGGTGGCCAGGTCACCGAAGGGCTGGACCGGACCCGCGATGCCACGGTCGGCGGACGTACCGGCCGCCAGGTCGTCACGGATGGCGCGGAGGGCACCGAGCTGACGCTCCCGTGCCGGATCCGCGGCCTGCGGCTCGCGGACGTCACCGCCGGAGGCCGCCACGTCGCCGGAGGACCCGCCCGAGTTCGAACCGCCGGTCGAGGGAGCTCCGTCACCACCGCCGCCCGACGAGCCCCCGGGTGCGGGCGCAGACTCGGGCTCCGGGGACGGCTCGGCGGGCTCGGTGGCGCCACCGCCGGTCACGGCGTCGGTGACCTTCTCGGTGGTCTTCTCGACGGTGTCGACGGTCTCGTCGACGGTCTCCTCGACCGTCCCAGCCGGATCCTCGAGGGTGCCCAGGATCAGGTTGCCGGCCGAGTCGACGACGCAGGTCGTCTCGCTCAGGCTGGCCAGCTCGAGCAGCGAGACGTCCTCACCGAGCACCAGGCAGTCGTCCGCAGCGGCGGCCGGGCCGACCTGGAGGGCGATGGCGGTGGTGACCGCCGCCAGGATCGTGAGCAGTCGCTTGCGTCCCATGTCACGCGCTCCCATCGTCGTCGTCGCGGCCCTCGAACCCCCGTGACGGCCCGCTGCCACCCACCAACGAACGGTCCGGGCCGGGGTTACGTCGGCGGACGCAGGGTCGCGCTGCGACCCTCCTC
Source organism: Nitriliruptor alkaliphilus DSM 45188 (assembly GCF_000969705.1). Classification (GTDB taxonomy): domain Bacteria; phylum Actinomycetota; class Nitriliruptoria; order Nitriliruptorales; family Nitriliruptoraceae; genus Nitriliruptor; species Nitriliruptor alkaliphilus. The sequence continues at coordinate 3,124,820 of NZ_KQ033901.1, read as the reverse complement.
AGCCGCACCGTTCGGGCGGCCTCCGCGCAGGAACGTCCGCGTGGACCGCAACGGAGGCGGCGGGACGGTGCGTGTCGGCCGCGACCGCTCAGCCGCGTGCCGCGGTCGCTTCAGCCTCCTCGAGGGCCAGCGACGCCCGCTCCCAGCGCGCCATCAGGTCGGCAGCGGCGTCCTTGGCCGCCGCGTGACGCGCGACCAGCTCCTTGACCTGCTCGGCATCCTCGTAGATCGACGGATCGGCCAGCTTCCTGGTCAGCTCGGCGACCTCGCTCTCGGCCCGACCGAGCTCGCGCTCCACACGGGTCACCTCGCGCTTGAGGTCCTTGGTGGCCGCGTGGCGTCGCTGTCGGAGCTCGGCCTCCTGCCGTTTGTCGCGGGGCGAGGGCCGCGGCGGTGGGCTGGCCGGACGCGCGGACGCCGAGCTCGCGGGGCGGCTCGGTGTGGGCCGCCGCCCGGACGCCGTCGCCGCCTCGGCCCGGCGGGCGAGCAGCTCCTCGTAGGTGCCGTCGAAGAAGCGCGCGGACCCGCCGTCGACCTCGATGATGCCGTCGGCGACGGCACGGATCACGTGCCGGTCGTGGGTGATCAGCAGCACGGTGCCCGGGTAAGCCTGCAGCGCGTCCTCGAGGACGTCGCGCGAGGCGAGGTCGAGGTGGTTGGTCGGCTCGTCGAGCAGCAGCAGGTTGACCGGCGAGGCCATCACCTTGGCGAGACCCAGCCGGGTCCGCTCACCGCCGGACATCATGCCGACGACACGCTCGGCCATGTCCCCGGGGAACCCGAACGCCCCGAGCATCGTGCGGTGGTTGATCGCACGGTGCCGTTCCCCGAGAGCCGTACGGAACTCCTCGAGCACCGTCCGGTCGAGATCCTGGACCTCGGCCTGGTGCTGGTCGACGACGGCGACGTCCACGTTGTGACCGAGCTGGAACGAGCCGCTGGTCGGTTCGAGCTGGCCGGCGAGGACCCGCAGCAGGGTGGTCTTGCCGGCCCCGTTCGGCCCGAGCACCGCGATCTTGCGGCCCCGCTCGATGGCCAGGTCGACCCCGTCGAGCACGACGTTGTAGCTCCCCGAGCCCGAGGAGACGTTGTAGCTCCCCGAGCCCGAGGAGACGTTGTAGCTCCCCGAGCCCTCGTCGCCGTACGCGACGCGGAGGGCCTTCGTCTCGGCGACGACGCGACCCGCCCGCGGCGGGTCGGGGAAGCCGAACTTGGCGACCAGGTGGCGGTGGTCGGCGACCTCGATGCGTTCGACCTTGTCGAGCGCCTTGATGCGCGACTGGACCTGCTTGGCCTTGGTGGCCTTGTAGCGGAAGCGCTCGACGAACCGTTCGACGTCGGCGAGCTGACGGTCCTGCTGCTTGCGGGCGGCGCGCAGCGCGGCCAGCCGCTCCTCGCGCTGCGCCACGAACGCCGCGAAGCCACCTTCCTCGGCCACCACCGTGCCGGTCCGCACGTCGTACGAGGTCGCGGTGCCGGCCGCGACCTCGACGATCGTGCCCGCCACGGCGTCGATGAAGTCGCGGTCGTGGCTGACGAACAGCAGCGCGCCGGGGAGCGATCGCAGGGTGGTCTCGAGCCAGGTGATGGTCTCGACGTCGAGGTGGTTGGTCGGCTCGTCGAGGACCAGCAGGTCGGGCTTCGACAGCAGCAGCTTGGCGAGCGCCGCCCGGACCCGCCAGCCACCGGAGAGCTCCTGGGTGGGGCGGTCGTGCTCGCTCGCGGGGAACCCGAGCCCGGACAGCACCCGGTGAGCCTCGGACTCGACCTCGTAGCCGCCGAGCTGCTCGAACGCATCGGTGGTCCGCCCGTAGTCGGCCAGCAGGCGCTCCTGCTCGGCCTCGCCGGCGGTCTCGATGCGCTGCTCGAGGTCGCGCAGCCGCAGTTCGAGGTCGGTGATGTGCGATGCCCCCTCGAGCACGTGCTCGAGGACGGTGCCCTCGGCCCCGCCCTTGCCACGCACCCCGAGGGAGTCCACGACGTCCTGGGGCAGGAAGCCGAGGCGGAGGCCCTTCGGACGCGACACCACGCCCTCGTCCGGCTCACGCTGCCCGACGATGGTCCGCAGCAGGGTGGTCTTGCCGGCACCGTTGCCACCCACCAGCGCCGTCCGTGACCCCGTGGGGAAGCGCAGGCTGACGTCCCGTAGCAGCGGTCGACCCCCCACGCGCAGGGCGACGTCGGACAGGCTGAGCACGGCAGAACCTCACGGCAGGACGGGGCGGGGACGACGAGGGGTACGGCCCGGGCGAGGCCACGAGGGCGGCTCACGGGTCGCGGTCAGGCTACCTGCGTCCGGCGCCCTACCCTCCCGCGCTCATGCATCTCGTCTCGGTCGATCAGGTCAGCGCGTCCGTCGAGGGTCGGACCCTCTTCGCGGACGCGTCCTTCGGCCTGTCCTCCGAGCACCGCGTCGGGCTCGTCGGGCCCAACGGGTCGGGCAAGACCACGCTCCTGCGGATGCTCGCCGGCGAGCGCGAGCCGGACGGCGGACGCATCGTGACCCGGACGGGCCTGCGGGTCGCGTTCCTGGCGCAGGACCCGCGCCTGGCCGACGTGCCGGCCCTCGAGGCGGTCCTCGCCGCCGACCCGACGGCGCGCCCCGACGAAGGCGAACGCCTCCTGGCGGCGCTGCGGGTCGCTCCCGACCACCCGACGGGCGCGATGTCCGGTGGGCAGCGACGCCGGGTCGACCTCGCCCGCACGTTGCTGCCGCCGGCGGATCTGCTGATCCTCGACGAGCCCACCAACCACCTCGACGTGGACACCATCGACTGGCTCGAGGAGGAGCTGCGGCGGCGGACCGGTGCGGTGGTGATGGTCACCCACGACCGCTACGTGCTCGAGCGGGTGACCGACCGGATGCTCGACCTGGTGCCACCGAACGCCCGCGAGGAGGGGCGGCTGCTGTGGCACGACGGCTCGTACTCCTCGCTGCTCGAGGCCCGGGCGGAACGGGCCGCCGCCCGGGAGCGCTCGTCCCTGCGGGCGAGCAACCTCCTGAGGAAGGAGGTCGCCTGGCTCAAGCGCGGACCGAAGGCGCGCACGAGCAAGCCGAGGTTCCGCATCGAGCAGGTCGAGGTGCTGCGAGACGCCGCCCGCGGTGACGAGGAGGCGACGCCGCTCGACCTCGGCACCGGTCGCCGACGCCTCGGCAAGGACGTGTTCGAACTGAAGGGCGTCAGCATCAAGCGGGGCGACCACCAGGTCCTGGACGGGCTCGACCTCGGGATCGGTCCGGGCGAGCGGGTCGGCATCGTCGGCCCGAACGGCGGCGGCAAGTCGACCCTCCTGCACGTGCTGGCCGGTCGTCTGCCGGTGGACGCCGGCGAGGTCAAGGTGGGCACGACCGTCCAGCTCGGCCTGTACGAGCAGACGGCCGGGGCCGGCTTGGACGGGTCACGGACCGTGCTCGACAGCGTGCTCGACATCGCCCCGCACGTACCGCTCGCGGACGGGACCACCTTGCCGGCGTCCCGGTTGGCGGAACGGTTCGGGTTCGACGGGCAGCTGCAGCGCACCCCGATCGGCCTGCTGTCGGGCGGTGAGCGCCGCCGCGTCGCGCTGCTGCACCTGCTCGTCGCCGCGCCGAACGTGCTGCTCCTCGACGAGCCCACCAACGACCTCGACCTCGACACCCTCGCCGTCCTCGAGGACCACCTCGACGGGTTCAGCGGCACGCTCCTGGTGGCGTCGCACGACCGCTTCACCCTCGACCGGCTCACGGACCGGACCCTGGCGGTGAGCGGCGGACGCGTCACCGAGCACCTCGACTGGGCGAGCCACCGCGCGCTCGCCACGTCCGCCGCACCGACGTCCCCCGGACCGGCGACCCGCTCGGGCGGCACCAGCCTCGACAACCGCGAGCGCCAGGCCGCCCGCAAGCAGGTGCGAGCCCTCGAGACCCGGGTGACCACCCTGACGAAGCGACGCGACCAGCTGCACGAACGGATGGTCGGGGCGGCCACCGACCCCGAGCAGCTCCGTCAGCTGCAGTCGGACCTCGACGGGGTCGCCGCGGAGCTGGCTGCCGCCGAGGAGGCGTGGCTCGAGCTGTCCCTCGACCTCGAGGGCTGAGCGGCGTCCCCCGATCGCCGCCGTGGGCCGTTCGAGCGACGTCGTCCAGTTCGGCCGGGCTGCCCGGAAGTTGTCCGCCGCCGGACGGAGCGTCCCGGTACGGTCCTGAGCGTTCAGACCAGCAGGGAGGCGGCGGCCAGCCCGTGTTCGGACGGGTCGGACCCACCGTCACCCGGGGGGAGACGTGACAGCCCAACAGGTCCCGACGCAGGAACCGGCCGAGCTGCTGCCCGGCGCCGACGGACTCGCTGCCTGGATCGGCACCGCGTCCGACCGGAGTGGGCTGCGCGACCTGCTCGTCCGTGCGGCCGGACGTGGCTACGTGCTCCTCTCGGAGATCCACGACCTGCACGACCCGGTCGAGGACGCCGCCGACTGGCCCGAGGAGTTCGCTCGCGCCGCGCGCGACAGCGGCCTCGAGGTCGTCGACGACCTGACCGACGACGACACGGGCTCCTCCCCCGCGCCCACGACCCCGTCGACCACCGACGGCGTCCGCCACTACCTCAACGCCATCGGTCGGGTGCCCCTCCTGACGGCCGAGGAGGAGGTCGACCTGGCCAAGCGGTACCAGGCGGGCCTCGTGGCCCGGCAGCGCCTGGCTGCCGACCCGCCCCCTGAGGCGACCGAGCGCGCCCAGCTGCGGCGGCTGGTCCGCGGTGGCGATGCCGCACAGGAGCGGCTCGTGACCGCCAACCTGCGTCTCGTGGTCTCCATCGCCCGCCGGTACCTCGGCCGGGGTCTGTCGCTGCTCGAACTCGTGCAGGAGGGCAACCTCGGCCTGATGCGCGGGGTCGAGAAGTTCGACCACACCAAGGGCTACAAGTTCTCGACGTACGCGACCTGGTGGATCCGGCAGGCGCTGACGCGCGGGACGGCGAACAAGGCCCGGTCGGTGCGCCTGCCGGTCCACGTCCACGAGCTGGTCGCCAAGATCCGTCGGACCGAGTTCGAGCTGATCCAGGTGCTCGGGCGCGACCCGACCGACGGCGAGGTCGCCGAGGCGCTCGGCCTCGACACCGCACGGCTGCGCGAGCTGCGCCTCGCCGGTCGCGAGGTCACCTCGCTGGACCGCGCCGTGGGTGAGGACGGGGACGCCACCCTGGGCGACCTCGTCCCCGACGACGAGGCGATCGACCCGCTCGAGGTCGCGACCGCGGGGGTGGCCAGGACCGAGCTCATCGCCGCCCTCGCCCACCTGCACGAGCGTGAGCGTGGCGTCATCGAGCTGCGCTACGGCCTGACCGGCGCGGAGCCGTGCACCCTCGAGGAGATCGGCGCGCACTACGGGGTCACCCGGGAGCGGATCCGCCAGATCGAGAAGAAGACGCTCGCCAAGCTGCGCCACCCGTCCCACGGCCGTGGGCTGCGCGACTTCGCCGGCGACTGAAGCTCACGGCCCTGCGTGCCGATGCCCTGGTGGGCGACCGTTCGGGCGTCCGGTGATCGAGGGGCAGCCGTGCGCGCTCAGGTGCGCCGACGATCGCTCGCGGCGGTACTGGCCGCGGGCCTCCTCGCGGTGCCCACAGGGGCCGCGGTCGGTGCCCCGACCGGCGATCTCGACACGACCCGGGACCAGCTCCAGGCGGCCAGCCGCGACCTCGACGAGGTCACGGCCGCGATCCGCCGCACCGGGGACGAGGTCGCCGCGGCCGACGAACGGCTGCGGACCGCCTCCACCTCGCTGTCGCAGGTCCGGGCCCAGCTGGCGGACGCGACCGCCGCGGCCGAGCTGACCGCCGCTGCCGAACGCGAGGCCGCCGCGCAGCTCCAGGAGGCCGCGACGGTCCTCGCCGACCTCGGTGACCGGCACCGTGATGGCCGCGACCGGCTCGCCGAGCAGGCGGTCGCGGTCTACAAGCGCGGCGGCGACCGCACCGCTGGGCTGCTGATCGGCGGCGTGGTACGGGCCGGCGACCTGCACGAGATGGCCGTGACGCGCGGCGTGCTCGAACGGGTCCTGACCGACCAGCGCGCCACCGTGGAGGCCGACGTCGAGCTGACCCGGGCGACCGCAGCAGCCTCGGCAGGTGTGGGGGACGCACGCCGTCGAGCCCTCGAGACCGCCCGTGACGCCGCGGCCGAACGCCGCCGGGTCGAGACGCTGGTCGCCGAGCAGGAACAGCTCGTGGCCACCATCGAGCAGGAGACCGCTGCTCGACGTCAGACGCTCGCGCGCCTCGAGGAGGACGCCACGGCTCGTGCGATCCTGGTCCGTGACCTCGAGGCCCGGGTCGCCGCCCTCGAGCTCGCGGCCGTGTCCGTCCGGTTCCCACCCCAGGATCTGGCGCTCGACGGCCCCCCACCGTCGTGGGCGGTGGGCCTGCCCGCCGGTGGGCGCCCGTGGGCCGCCACCATCGACGCCGTGGCCGCACGCGAGGGCCTCGACGGGCGACTGCTCGCCGCCCTGGTGTGGACCGAGTCGAACTTCCGTCCGGACGCGGTCTCGCACGCGGGTGCCATCGGCATGGCGCAGCTGATGCCGGGGACCGCCCGTGGCCTCGGGGTCGACCCCTGGGACCCCGTGCAGAACCTGACCGGCGGTGCCCGGTACCTGGCCACCCAGCTCGACGCCTTCGGGCGGGTCGACCTGGCCCTGGCGGCCTACAACGCCGGCCCAGGTCGGGTCCGCAGCGCCGGTGGGGTCCCCAACATCGTCGAGACCCAGCTGTACGTGGTGAAGGTCCTCGAACGCCACGAAGCGCTCAGCCGCCTCTGACCCGCGGACCGCCTGGCACCCGGCCACGCGTGAACACGCGCATCCGCGGGTTCACGGTGCGGCTACGGCCGTGCCCGGCGCTCGGCTACGAGGGAACCCGCGCATCCGCGGGTTCACGGTGCGGGTACGGCCGCGCCCGGCGCTCAGCTACGACGGAACCCGCGCATCCGCGGGTTCGCGATGAGGACGCCGCTCGTCCTGGCGTGCGCAACCGCCGTGACGCTGCGCTCGGAGCGACTAGCGTCGGTGGCCACCGGACGACGGGGGTCGAGGTGAACGAGCCTGCCACGCCGACACCGCGGCTGACACCACCGGAACTGCCGGAGCGGTGGCTCAACGCCGCCCGCGAGGAACGCCTGCGGCGCTGGCTGAAGCGCGGCCTGGTGCTGGCCCTGACCGCCGGCCTGGTCTGGCTCGCCCTGAACTGGTGGATCGTCGAGGCCTACTGGATCGGCCGTGAACGCGCCGTCGCGGAGGCCTGCGCCGACAGCCCGTTCGCCAGCGGCGCCGTGATCGCGGCAGGTGGCGGCGAGGCGATCGCGACCCCGGACGCCGACGCGCTCGAGCCCTACCGGTCCGACCCGGACGGTCGCCGTGACGCCGCTCTGCGGATCCGCGACCGCGCCTCGCTGGTGCCCGACCGCGACCTCGCGTCTGCGGCGGTCGCCGTCACGTCGGGTGGCCCCTTCCAGACGAAGGTCGAGATCGGCCACGTCGAGGTGAGCTGCCGCCGCTACATGGAGGCCGAGGGGCTCGCCGGCTGAGGCCCATCGGGTCGATGGGCTTCCGCGGCGAGTCGTCGAGCGGTGGCCACGGCGGTGCCGGAACTCGCGCCGAGCTCCTGCTCGATGACACGCCAGCTGTCCACCTCCAGCGGCCACACGAGGCTCGGATCGACATCCCCGTCGGGGTCGGGTTCGCCGTCCTCATCTCCGTCCGCATCTACCAGGTCGCTGAACATCCCGAACGACTCGGCCACGGTCCACCAGCTCGCCTCCACCCCCGTGACGACGAGCTCCTCCGGGCTCAGGGCCGATCCGACGTCGAAGGTCCCGGGCCCGTGCGCGAGCCACCGGACCGTCACGACGCTGAGCACCGCGACCGGGACGGCCACCCACCAGGCCAGCTCGAGCCACGCTCCCGTGACCAGACCTGCGATCCCCACCCACGCTCCGAGGAGACCGACGGGTTCGGCGGCCCCGGTCAGCCCCACCAGCACCGCACGACGCGGTGGGAGCCCTGCCAGGACCGGCGAGAGCACCAGCCGCCGGCCGACCACCAGCCCCAACGTCGGCGCGTCGGCGGTCGGGAGCGCGACCGTTGCCTGCACCACGTCGCGCAGCGGGCAGCCGAGCTCCGCCGCCGTCGCGAGCATGGCAGCGTGCCCTGACGGCTCGAGGACCCGCGGCCTCAGCACCGCGACCAGCGTGGCGTCGCGGAGCCCGAGCAGGACGGTGCCCAGGGTCGCCCCAGCGAGGGCGAGCACCGCCAGGGGACCCGCCTCGTCGACCCAGAGCGCGGCCATGGCCGCCGCCCAGATCATCCCCGTCGGCCCTTGCGCCACCAGGATCGACCACGACGAGCTCGGCACGCTGACCACTGGTGGCGGGGTGAGCAGCGCGAGGTCCTCCGGGACGTCGTCCCGAGCCGGTGGCGCCGTGCCGCGCCGGCGAGCCTCGGCCGCGACGACCGGATCGCGACGCGCCCGCCCGACTGCACCCGTGACCGCGACGGCGACGACGACCACCGGTGCCCCCAGCGCGATGGCGACCAGCAACGACGCCCGGGAGCCGGATCGAAGCTCCACCGCGTCCAGCAGGCCGGAGACCAGGGCAGCGCAGGGCGGGATCAGTGCGGCGAGGACGCCGATGCCCACCCCCGCCAGCCAGAGGGTCGGTCGCGAGGTCGCGAACCACCTCACGGCGAGCCGGCGGCGCCCGCGGTAGGCCAGCGCGGCCGCCACCAGCACGGCGACCACCACGCTCGCGCCACGGAGGAGGCGACCGCGGAGGAACGCATCGCTCGCCCGGACGGTGAGCTCGGTGCGACTCGCGAGATCCGGGGACACGCTCGTCCCGTCCCCGTCGAAGCAACCGTCGGGCGCCCGTGCCTCGGACGGTTCGACGCGCACGGTCACCTCGACCGGGATCGCACAGACGTCGACGTGGACCTCGGCGTACCCGAGGTCGCGGAGCGGCGCGAGCGACGGGACCTCGACGGCGGCGACGAACCCGTCGCCCGTGGCGAGGTCATCGCGGGAGATCTCGATCTCCAGGTAGATGCAGTCGAACCCCTCGTCGGCGGTCCCCACATCGACGGCAGGCCACAGGTCCGCGAGGGCGGCGACGGTCGCGGCCGGATCGAGCAGGTCGACCGGTTCACCGTCGTCGCTCGCGCACAGGTCGACGGTCGTGCCGCCGAGCCCGAGGTAGACGCCGACCTCGAGCTCCACGCTCCGATCATCCACGGCCGCCGCCGGTGGGGCGGACAGGACGATCAGCGCCGTCAGCAGCGCCGGGAGGGCGAGCGTCCGTGATCGCATCGCGCCTCCTCGTGGCCGGCGAGCGGACGGAAGCTAGCCGTCGCAGGTCCTGCGCGACGGCCCGCCGCGCCACCGCGTCGAGCAGGTACGCGTCGGGATCGCCTGCTCGGCCCGGGCGCCGGACCCCGGGGCCGCGCCCCTAGCCTGCCGGCTCACGATCCCACCGAGGTCCCGTGTCCGACCGCTCCCCCTCGCGCCTCGCGCTCGGCAGCGCGCTGCTGCTCGGCGCCCTGGCGGTGTCGTCGTCGGCGATCCTGTCACGCGTCGCGATGGGCGACACGCCGCAGGTGGCCACGGCCGTGGCCGGGATGGCCCCCGCGCTGGCGGTCGCGTTCTGGCGGTGCGGCCTCGGAGCGCTGGCCCTGGCACCGCTCGCGTGGCGTGCCCACCGTCGCACCCCCGTCCACCTCACGGCGGTGCGACGTCGCCAACTGCTCGGCTCGGGCGTCGCGCTCGGCCTGCACTTCGGCTTGTTCCAGGCGTCCCTCGCGCTGACCACCGTCGCGTCGGCGACCACCCTCGCGACGATGTCCCCGCTGTTCGTCGCCCTGGGTGCGTGGTGGTTCCTACGCGAGCCGACCGACCGCCGCACCGGCGTGGGGATGGCGGTCACCGTCGTCGGCGCGCTCACCATCGGTGCGGGGGACCTCGCGGCGGTCGACCTCGGGGTGCGGGCGCTGATCGGTGATGGCCTCGCCTTCGGCAGCGCCGTCGCAGTCAGTGGCTACCTGCTCGCCGGACGCGCCGCACGCCGGGACGTCCCCGCGACCGTCTACTCGTGCCTGGTGTACGCGGGCGCCGCGGCCGTGCTGCTGGTCGCCTGCCTGGCCGTCGGCGTCCCGCTGATCGGGTTCTCGGTCGGGACCTGGCTCGCCATCGCCCTCATCGTCGTCGGCCCGCAGCTGCTCGGCCACAGCGTCTTCAACGCGCTGCTCGAGCACGTCCCTGCCACGGTGATCTCGACGGTGGTGCTGTCCGAACCGATCGGCGCCGCGTTGCTCGCCTGGCTCCTGCTCGACGAGCTCCCGGCAGCCACCTTCGCCGTCGGCGCACCGCTCGTGCTCGCCGGGGTCGCCGTGGCGACGCTCCGCGCCCGGGTCGGACCCGCGGTCGCCGGCGATGCGCCAGTGGCGACCGATCCGTCCCCACGTGCTCGGGGGGCCGAGGAACCGGAGAGGTGACGCGAAGGGCCTGCCTCAGAGGAACAGCGGGAGCGTCGGACGTTCCTCGACCAGGCCGACGATCGCCCCGCACACGTGTCCGCCGACCGCAGCGGCGTCCAGGCGAGCCACGATGGTCGCCACGTCGAGGTCGGCGGACAGCTCGACGTCCCGTCCGAGGACCGTCATCGTCCCGCGCAGGCGCCGTGCCGCCTCGAGCCACCCCGCATCGAGGCCGCCACGTGGTGCCCGGAGCAAGGTGGTGTCCTGCTCGTCCACGAGCCGCAGCTCGCGCTGGTCGACGGTGAAGCCGACGCGAGCGCCACGCGGCAGGTCGACACCGGTGACGGCAGGGAGCCGCACGAGGCCCCGCTCCCCCACGGTGGTCATCAACCGGTCGCCCGCCTCGCCGACCGGCACCGCCGCCACGAGCAGCGGCAGGCCGCCGAGGGTGACCGTGCGGACCCCGACCCCGGCCCCGTGCGCGCTCACGCCGGGAACCCGGCGGACGCCCCGGTGATCAGGACCCGTGGGATGCGGCTCGGCACGTGCGATCCTCGGCAGGAGGGACGGTGGCGGTGGCTGCCGGTCACCTCGCACGGGATGCAGCGAGGCCCGGGTCGCCGGGACGAGGCTACCCAGCCGGTACGGTCCCCCCGGTGCCCGCCGGCACCGGGCCCCGCCTGACCATGGAGCGTCCCCGCGTGCCCACCGTCCTCGCCGTCGACGGCAACTCCCTCGGCCACCGCGCCTTCCACGCGACCCACCGCGACGCCCCGGTCGGGCCGTTCGTAACGGCGACGGTCGTGGGGATGCTCGCCACGGCGTGGTCCTACGGGCCCTACGACGCCATCGTCGTCGGCTTCGACCACGCGACCAACCACCGCAAGCTCGAGTTCCCCGAGTACAAGGGGCAGCGGCCACCCAACCACCCCGATCTCGACCGGCACCTGACCGACCTGCGCAGCCACCTCGCCGCGTGCGGGTTCCACGTGGTCGAGCGGGAGGGCGCGGAGGCCGACGACCTGCTCGCCGCGACGGCCGACGCCTGCGGCGAAGCCGGGTGGGCCTGCGACCTGCTCACCTCGGACCGGGACCTGACCGCGGTGGTCGGTCCAACGACCCGCCTGCTGCGGCCCCGGGCCTCCATGGCCGACCTCCTGGTCGAGGACGAGGCCGCGGTCCGCGCCCGCTACGGCGTCGAACCGTGGCAGTACGTCGACCTCGCCGCCCTGCGTGGCGACCCGTCGGACGGTCTGCGCGGGGCGCAGGGCATCGGCCCCAAGATCGCGGCCCGCCTGCTGCGCGACCACGGCAGCGTGCTCGGCATCTACGCCGCCCTCCACGACCTGCACCCGAAGGTCGAGGCCGCCCTGCGCGCCTCCCGTGCCGACGTCGAACGCAACCTCGTGCTCATGGCGCCGATCCCCCACCTCGCGGTCGACGTCGTCGGTGCCGTGGCCGCGGGCTGCGACCCCGACCGGGTCGTCGCCGGCTGCGCCGACCTCGGCATCCCCTGGGCCGGAGCACGGTTCCGGGGCGCCGTCACCGCGCCGCCACCCCCGCCGCTGCCACCACCGCCGGAGCACGAGCCCGACCTCGATGCGGTCCTGGCCACCGTCACCACGCGCGCGCGTCCGGTCCCGGTCGCCAGCGGCGAACAGGCGGCGCTGTTCTGATGGCGGGTTCCGACCACGTCGATCACCTGCTGGCGCAGTGGGCGCGCGAGCGTCCCGAGCTCGACACGTCGCGGCTGCGGATCGGCGCTCGCCTGGTCCGCCTCTCGCGCTACCTGGACCGCGCGAGCGGCGACCACCTCGCTCCCTGGGACCTGTCGGAGGGCGAGCACAACGTGCTCGCGGCGCTGCGTCGTTCCGGGCCGCCCTACCAGCTGACACCGACCGAGCTGTACCGCTCGCTCCTGGTCTCGTCCGGGGCGATGACCAACCGCCTGGACCGGCTCGAGGCAGCAGGCCTCCTGGTTCGCACCCCCGACCCCGACGACCGTCGCCGGACCCGGGTGGGCCTGACCGACCGTGGCCGCGAGGTCATCGACGCGGCCATCGACGCCCACGTCACGGCGCTCGACGAGATGTTCGCGAGCCTGTCGCCGGAGGACGTCGACGTGCTCGAAGGGCTGCTGCGCACGGTGCTGTGCGACCTCGAGGCCCGCGACCCCGACGCCTGAACGGTGCCGGGCGGTCAGCCTGGCCGCCGTGGGTTCGCACCGTTCGCACCCCGACGGCGGGACGGCGCCCGGACCGTGCCCGTACGGTCGCCGTACCGCGACGCGCCCCGGACGAGCTCCGGGCCCCACCTCTCCCGGTGGCGCGCACCCCGACCGGCCTGCCACGGCCGGCCAGACCCGAAGAGGAGCTGCTCCATGTCGATCCGTCTCGGCGACACCGCCCCCGACTTCACCGCGCCCACCACCGAGGGCGAGCTGAACTTCCACGACTGGAAGGGCGGCAGCTGGGCCGTCCTCTTCAGCCACCCGAAGGACTTCACGCCGGTCTGCACGACCGAGCTCGGCGCCGTCGCCAAGCTCAAGGACGAGTTCGACGCGCGGGACGTGAAGGTCATCGGTCTGTCGGTCAGCTCGCTCGGCGACCACGAGAAGTGGGCCGACGACATCGAACAGACCCAGGGCGCTGCGCTGAACTTCCCCGTGATCGCCGACCCGGATCGCAAGGTCGCCGACCTCTACGACATGGTCCACCCGCAGGCGGACGACACCGCGACCGTCCGCTCGGTGTTCGTCGTGGGCCCCGACAACAAGGTCAAGCTGACCCTCACCTACCCCGCCTCGACCGGTCGCAACTTCGACGAGCTGCTGCGGGTCATCGACTCGCTCCAGCTGACCGCCGAGCGTCAGCTCGCCACGCCGGTGAACTGGATCAAGGGCGACCGCGTCATCGTGGTGCCGGCGGTGTCCGACGAGGACGCTGCGGAGCGCTTCGGTGAGGTCGACGCCGTGCGTCCGTACCTGCGCTACGTCTCGGACCCGACCGTCTGACCTACGTCGCACGCTGCAGGTGAGCCCCGGCCGCGGCCGGGGCTCACCTGCGTACGCCGGACCTCAGCGGAAACGCTCACGCAGCGCCAGGACGTTGGCCACGTACCGCTCGGTGTCGTCGTACATCCCGTTGTGGGCCACCGAGCGCAGCCCCTGGTAGTAGCCGGCCAGGGTCAGCTCCGGGTCACCGTCGGTCAGCTCCCACAGGTGCTGGAGGAAGGCCACCCCGGCGGTCACGTTGTCGTGGACGTCCTCGAGGTCGAGGTCACGGCCCACCAGCTCGCGTGACACGAACCGGCCCGTCTCCGGCATGACCTGCATCACCCCGATCGCGCCGGCCGACGACACCGCTCGCGGGTTCCAACCCGACTCCTGCCACGCCACGGCCTTGACGAACGCGGGACTCCACCCCCGTTCACGGGCGACGCGGTCCAGGACCGCGCCGACGTCGGCCCTGGCGGTGGCAGCCGGGTCCGGCAGCGTCAGGCGGTCACCGGCGCGGATGCGGTCCGCGTCGGGCAGGTCGTTGGCGGCCACGATCGCGGACACGGTGGTCCCGTGGGCACGGGCGATCCCCGTGAGGGTGTCCCCCCGCGCGACCACGTAGTCCGCGGAGCCGGCAGCGACGAGGCCGAGGATGACGGCGGCGGGCAGCGCGGACCGGCGGACGCGGCGCAGTGGCTGGTGTGGCACGTGATGCTCCTGTCCGGAAGCAGCTACCACAGCACGAACGGTGACCGCATGCAGCTGTCCGACCGGCCGAGGCGTGGTTCGACACGCCGTGGGCCGACCGGAGGGGCGGCCGCCGTGCGATCCCGGCCGCGCCTGCCGGGTCGCACCCGACGGGTAGCGTCGCGCGGGTGCGGACGTTCACGGTGCCCCTCGAGATCGACCTGCGGCGGTCGCTGTCACCGCTGGTGTCCAGCGCGCAGGATCCCACCATCCGTCTGCGTCCCGAGGCGGTGATCCGCAGCTCCGTGACGCCAGCGGGGCCAGCGACCCTCCAGGTGACGCGATCGGGGCCACGCACGTTCCGCGCCGAAGCGTGGGGTCCGGGCGCCGGGTGGTCGTTGGACCACGCCCCCCGGCTCGTCGGTGGCGACGATGCCCTCGACGGCTTCCGGCCCGACCTGCACCCGTTCGTCGCCCGGGCGCACCACCACCGTCCGGGGCTGCGGATCGTCCGGACCGGCACCGTGTGGGACCTGCTCGTGCCGACCATCCTGGCCCAGCGGGTCACCGGCGGCGAGGCTGCCCGGGCGTGGACCCGACTGGTACGCCGCTACGGCGATGTCGCCCCCGGCCCGGGGGAGCTCCGGCTCGCGCCCACCCCGGAGGTCTGCGCCGGCCTCCCGGACCACGTCTGGCACCGGATGGGCGTCGAACGATCTCGCGCCGCTGCCGTACGCAGCGCCGCCCGGCACGCTGCGAAGCTGGAGCGCGCGCTCGCCCTGCCGCGTCCCGATCGCCTGCGGGCGCTGTGCCGTGTGCCCGGCATCGGACCGTGGACCGCCGAGCTGGTGCTGCGCAGCGCGGCCGGTGACGCGGACGCCGTCGAGATCGGCGACTTCCACGTCAAGAACCAGATCGCGTGGAACCTCGCCGACGAGCCCCGCGGCACCGACGAGCGCATGCTCGAGCTGCTGACCCCGTTCGCCGGGCACCGCGGCCGGGTCGTTCGTCTGGTGGGGACGGCCGGCCGCCGGCCGCCCGCCTTCGGCCACCGCCTGCGCGTGATCCCCGTCGACCACCTCTGAGGCTCATCGCCCCCCGGCCGAGCGAGCCGGTTAGGTTCGCCCGCCGGGATGGGGCGGCGGGGCGGCTCGGGAGGTCGGCGTGGGACGGCAGCACAACTCGGTCCGCCGCAAGCTCGCGATCGCCACGTGGCGGCCGCCGCGGGAAGCCAACATCTACGGCAAGCTCGAGCTGGACGCGACCGAGGCGCTCGCCTACCTCCAACAGGTCCGGGAGCGGTCCGGCGAGCGGGTGACGATGACCCACCTGGTCGCCCGGGCGACGGCCGCAGCCCTGGCCGAGGAACCGACGCTCAACGGCCGAATCCGGTTCGGCCGGTACCTGCCCAACGACCGCGTGTCGATCGCCTTCCTGGTGACCATGCCCGACGGTTCGGACCTGGCACGCGCCCGGGTGGACGACGTCGATCGCAAGGACCTGGCGACCATCGCCGCCGAGCTGCGCAGCCGATCGCGACGGCTGCGGGACGGCGCTGACACCGACTGGGAGGCGAGCAAGCGCATCGTGCGGGTCCTGCCCACGTGGCTGCTGCGCCCCCTGGTGTGGACCACGGGGTGGTTGACCGCGTCGCTCGGCATCGACGCGAAGCCCCTCGGTCTCGAACGTCAACCGTTCGGGTCGGCCATCGTCACCAGCGTCGGCATGCTCGGCCTCGACGAGGCGTGGGTGCCGCCGACCCCGTTCGCCCGCGTACCCCTGTACGTGCTGATCGGTGCGGTCCGCGAGCGGCCCACCACCGTCGAGGGCCAGGTCGTCTCCCGCCCGATGCTGACGGTGACGGCGACGATCGACCACCGCTTCATCGACGGCTTCCAGGCGGCGACCCTCGCCCGGGCGTTCCGCCGCGTGTTCGACGACCCCTGGAGCCTCGACCGGGCGGGCGGTGCACCGAGCGTGCGCGCCAGCGGCGGTGCGCAGGATCCGCCGCTGGCCCCGCCCTCGGCCTAGCCCGAGCTGTGGCCGGGGAAGACGCGGGCGTCCGGGTCGATGTAGACGGCGGCGTTGTTGACGGCGGTCGCGGCTTCGCCGAACCCGACGGCGATCAGGCGGACCTTGCCCTCGTACTCGGTGATGTCACCGGCGGCGAAGACGCCCGGGATGGAGGTCTCCATCCGGGTGTCGACCAGCACGTGCCGCCGGTCGATGGCGATGTCCCAGGACTTGAGCGGACCGAGGTCGGACTTGAACCCGAGCGCGGCGACCACGGCCTGGACCTTCAGCGTCTCGCGCTCGTCGGTGCGGTTGTCGAAGACCTCGACCGTCTCGACCCCGTCGTGACCGTGGATGCGGGCGACCTCGGTGAAGGTCATGACGCGCACGCTCGAGGCCATCAGCTTGGTCACCGAGTCCTCGTGGGCTCGGAACCGGTCACGGCGGTGGATCAGGGTGATGGAGCGGGCGATGCCCTCGAGGTTGAGCGCCCAGTCGCAGGCCGAGTCACCACCCCCCACGATCAGCACGTCCTTGTCGCGCATGACCTCCAGCTCGCGGACGAAGTAGACCAGGCCCTTGCCCTCGAAGTCGTCGGCGTCGGGCAACGGCCGGGGGGTGAAGGTGCCGATCCCACCGGTGATGACCACCGCCTTGGTCGCGACCTCGGCGCCCTTGTGGGTGCCGATGACGAACGAGCCGTCCTCCTGCTTGTCGAGGGTCTCGGCCCGGTGTCCGAGCAGGTAGGTCGGGTCGTAGGGCGCGGCCTGCGCGACGCACCGCTCGATCAGGTCCTGGCCCTTGACCGCGGGGAACCCGGCCACATCGAAGATCAGCTTCTCGGGGTAGAGCGCCGCGACCTGACCGCCCGGCTCGGGCAGCGAGTCCAGGATGGCGACCTTCAGACCGCGGAACCCGGCGTAGTAGGCGCCGTAGAGCCCAGCGGGCCCAGCCCCGATGATGGTCAGATCGGCCTCGTACCGCGCCATGCACTCGCTCCTGTTCGGGTGGTCGCTCGCGCACCGCGACCCGGCGCGCGCACCGTAGGCGTCGGGACGGCCCGCACCCGAACCGGGGCCGGCGGGCACCAGGACGCCCCGCGCGCGAACCGCACACGGGGCGTCCTGGTGGTGCGTGGCTCAGTCGCGACGCCGCAGGGCCGCCGCCGCGCCCAGGGCCGCGAGGCCGAGCAACGCCGCTCCCCCGCCGGTCACCGGCAGCGGAGCCGGGGCAGGTGTCGGCGTCACCGGGTCCGGTCCGGGGGGCACGACCGGGGGCGGCGTGACCGGGTCCGTGGTGTCGATGACCCCGAGGCCGACGCCAGCCATGGCCGGTGCGACGTCGACGGCCAGCAGCGGCCCGTCGGCGGCGTCCGCGAGCGCCCCGAGCACCTCGACCGAAGCCGTGCCCGAGGTCGCCAGGGTGCCGGCGAGCTCGCCGATCTCGGCGTCCTCGACCGACCCGGGCAGCAGCTCGATCGCCACGATGTCGGCCAGTGGCGAGTCGCGCAGCGCCGCGAGGAGCGTGCTGTCGAGCGTGGCGGCCAGCTCGTTGATGGCATCGTCGAGGCCGGCGAGGATCGGCAGCTCGAACAGGGTCCCCCCGAGCTCGACCAGCGACGGCGAGGACTCGCCGTCGGTCTCGCCCGTGCTGAGGTCACCCTCGGCGAACGCCTCCCCGGGTGCGATCCCGATCGCCAGCAGCGGCCCCTCGAGCAGCGCACCGAGGGATCCGCTGGTCAGCAGGTCGGCCAGGATGGGTCCGAGCTCGGGGATGTCCTCGACGATGGCGGCGACCGGCTCGAGCAGCTCGCCGATCGCTTCCACGACCGGTCCGAGGACATCGGCCAGCAGGTCCGCGATGAGCTCGTCCAGCAGGGGGATGTCCACGACGATGGCGATGGCACCGCCGTCGGCGGGCCCGGCGTCGGCGAGGACGTCGTCGCCGTCACGGACGGCGTCGCTGGCGGTCTCGATGAGGGTGATGCTGAGCACACCTTCGGCGCCCGCGAGCGCGTCGAGGATGTCGCCGTCGGTGATCGAACCGATCAGGTCACCGTCGACCAGGAGTTCCGCGAGGTCGAGGAGGACATCGCAGGCGGTGGGCAGCTCGGCATCGAGCGTCTCGAGGATGCCGCCGAGGGGTGCCAGGATGTCTGCGATCTCGTCCGGCGAGGCGTCCGCGAGCGCGGCGATGAGGTCATCGAGGAGCACGGAGCCAAGGGCGGTGAGGGCATCCACACACTCGGCACGGACGTCCTCGAACGCCACCAGGAGCTCGGCCAGCAGCTCCTCCTCGACGGCCGCGAGCAGCTCGTCGAGCGGCAGCGTCGCGATGAGGTCGAGGACCGCGTCCAGATCCTCGGCGTCGAGGTCCAACAGGTTCAACTGACCGACCCCTGCCGTGGCAGCGGCAGCTGGCACACCGCCCTCGGCGTACGCGTCACCGCACGCCACTCGGGCGCCGAGGACGGCATCGAGGGGCGGGGGGACGGCCGCGAGGCAGCGGTCGGCGTCGTCCTCCGGGTCGAACACCGCGTCACCGTCGGAGGCCGCTTCGCGGTCACCGATGGGTGTGCCCGCGACGGCGGCGGGGATGGCGATGGCCAGCGCCTCACCCGGCACGACCGCGGCGTAGGTCCCGGCGGCCTCCAGCACCTCGTTGCCGGCGAGCGACACGGTGACACCGGCGCTCGAGCTCTCAGCGGCGAAGATCTCGGTCGCAGCGCCCGCTGGAACAGCGGTCAAGAGCAGCGCAGCTACGGCGAGACCTGCGGTCAGGGTGCGGGTACGTGACACGCGGCAGACTCCCGGTCGTTCCATCCCTGCCCGCGGGTGCGGGCGACGGCGCAGGAGCGCGTCAGCCCCCCGGCGCGCGCAGACGCTACGCCTTCACGCTCCGTGGTCAACGCGCCGCGGGAGGTGATGTTGAAGATGGCCCCGGAGAACTAGTTCGCGCAGCGGACGGCGGAAGGTGGCCGCCCCAGGGGGCCGTCGTCCGCGCCGGCCGGGACCACCTGGCAGCCATCGAGGTCGGCGACGAGCGCGAGGGTGACCTCGTCGACGACCGCACGGGTCACCCCGGCGGCCGTGTCCGTCGCGTTGCCGATGATGGTCAGGTGATAGCGCCGCTCCCCCGGTGGCGCGGGTCCGGCCGCGTCAGCGTCCCGGCCGATGATCTGCCCGCTGAAGGCGGAGACGTCCCGCAGGGTGCCGGTCTTGCCCAGGAGGCGGCCCTCGGCGGGGGTGCCGACGAAGCGACGCTGGAGCGTCCCGGATCGGCCGGCGACCGCCTGGAGGGACCGCCAGGTCCCGCCGAACCGGGGATCGCCGGTGACCCGCCGATCGAGCTCGGTCAGGGCCCGCGCCGTCAACCGATCGTCGCGCGACAGCCCCGACCCGTCGGCGAACACCACCCCGTCGGTGGACACCTCGAAGCGCGTCAGGACCTGGCCGAACGCGCGGTCGGCGGCCGTCCAGCTGCCCTCGCCCGTCCGAGCACGAGCAACGGTGAGCGCCAGTGCGTCCGCGAGGTGGTTGTCGCTGCGCTGCACGGTGAAGCGCAGGATCTCGTCCATCGGCGGCGAGGCGACCACCGCGAGCCGGGCCACCACCGGCGACTCGGGCGGGGCCACGGTCGGCACCCCGTCCACGACCACACCACGCTCCACGAGCAGGCGCGTCAGCTCGGCAGCGGTGTGCAGCACCGGGTCCTCGGCGAGGGAGACGCGCACGATGGGTGGCAGATCGGTGTCGAGCGCGGCGAGCTGGTCGAGGATGCTGACGGGTCGCTCGTCCAGGTCGTCGTCGTCCTCGACGGTCCGGGGCTCGGCGTCCGTGCCTGCCCCCGAGCCGGCATCGACACCACCGTCCGCCTCGTCCCCCTCGTCCTCCTCGTCGGGGAGGTCGGGCAGCGCGATGATCGTCCGCAGCCCCCCGTCGACGGTGAGTCCGGCCCCGTAGCGACCGTCGAGGCTGCTGAGGTAGTTGTCGCGCCACCCGGTCGGCAGCGATGCGGCGGCGAACGCCGGCGCGGTCCCCCGAACGTCGCCGGTGACGTGGCGGAGCCCCGCAGCCACCAGCTGGTCCGCCAACGACGACAGCGGCGTCCGCGGCCGCGCCGGGTAGATGTAGCGGGCGTACTCGTCGGTGACGAGCGTCGGGTCGCCCGAGCCGATGACGATCAGGTCGCCGTCGAGGCGTCCGGTGCCGTCGATGCCGTCGGTCGCATCCACGACGGTCGGCAGGCGGGCGTCGGGTCCGAGGGTGGTGAGCGCTGCCGCGGCGGTGACCTGCTTGGCGGTGGACGCGGGCATGAGCGGCCGGTCCGGCTCGTGGCTGACGACCTCGCGGCCGAACTCGTCGAGGACGAGCACGCCGAGCTCGAGGCGGGGGGCGGCGGCGACCGCGGCAGCGACGACGGCGTCGAGCGATGCCTCGAGCGCCGGCCGCGAGGCGGGTGGGGGTGGCGGCTCCGGCTCCGGCTCCGGCTCCGGCTCCGGATCCGGATCCGGCTCCGGTGACCGGGGTTCGGGCGCAGGGGAGGCCGCGATGGACTCGTCCGCCGCCACGGGCGACGACCCGTCGGAACCCGGGTCGCCCGTGCACCCGAGCAGCAGCACGAGCCCGACGACCAGCCCGCGCCTCAGGCGGTCAGCTCCAGGTGGCGGCACCGTGCCCGTCAGCTCGGCGCATCGACGCTGTCGAGCAGACCTCGGAGCTGGAACCCGCGCGAGGGGTGACGCAGCTTGGTGAGGGTCTTCTTCTCGATCTGCCGTATGCGCTCGCGGGTCAGCCCGAACTGGGCACCGATGTCCTCGAGGGTGTGCTCCTCGCCGTCCATCAGCCCGTAGCGCAGCATCAGGACGGTGCGCTCGCGGTCGGTGAGGGCGGCGAGGGCTCGCTCGACCTCACGCTTGGCCAGCACGGCCGTCGCGGAGGACTCGGGGTCGATCGCGTCCTCGTCGGCGACGAGTTCGCCCATGGTGGCGTCGCCGTCCTCGCCGATCGGCTTGTCGAGCGAGGCGACGTCCTGGGCGGCGAGCTTGACCTCGCGCAGGCGCTCGACCGGCAGACCGAGCTCCGCGGCGATCTCGTGCTCGGTGGGTTCGCGGCCGAGCTGCTGGAGCAGCGCGAACTCCGCGTACCGGACCTTGCCCATCAGCTCGTGGACGTGGACGGGCAGGCGCACGGTGCGGCCGGTGTTGGCCAGGCCACGCTGGAGCGCCTGGCGGATCCACCAGGTCGCGTAGGTCGAGAACTTGTAGCCCTTGGTGTGGTCGAACTTCTCGACCCCTCGGATGAGCCCGAGGTTGCCCTCCTGGATCAGCGAGAGCAGGTCCACCCCGCGTCCGCGGAACTTGCGGGCCACCGAGACCACGAGGCGCAGGTTGGCGCGGATCATGTGGTCCTTGGAGCGTTCCCCACCCCGACCGACCATCCGCAGCTGCACCTTGCGCCGAGGCGTGAGCTTGACCCCCGACGCCAGGATGGCGTCGGCCGCGAGGCCCGCCTGGTACCGCTTGGCGAGGTCGACCTCCTGCTCGGGAGTGAGCAGGTCGGTGCGCCCGATCTCGTTGAGGTACTGGCGCACCGAGTCCGACGAGGCCGACAGCGGCTGGGCCTCGGGACGGTCGGCGTCCTCGACGAGGTCGTCGAGGACCTGCATGCCGAGGTCGCGCGCAGCCTGCGCGGTGTCCTCGACCCAGTTGTCGGGATGCGTCAGCGGGTCGTAGAGGTCCTGCAGTTCGCTCAGCAGGACGTACCCGCGCGAGGCACCGCGCTCGAACAGCTCGGAGGTGGGGGTGACGTCGGTCAAGGGGGCTTCCGTCTCGTCCCGGGTGGGCTCGTGGTGTCGGCCCGGCGCGCGCAGGTGACCGCGTGGGGGTGGGCGCGTCGCGGGAGCGCGACGCGGCGTCCGGTCCCCCGTGGCGGGTCCCGCGGCCGGGCCGCCACGAGCGTGTCTCATGGTGCTCGGGGCGGTGCTCGGTCGGTGCAAGGTGTCCCGGAGCCGCCTGGGCGGCCCCGCGCGGGACCTGCAGAGGATACGGGGAGTTGGCGGAGGTGTCATCGCGATGGCCGACGCGGGCCCGATCGGGTCCCGTCCGGGTGCGCTCCGCACATCACCGGGGGTGGTCGGGAACCTCCATGAGAGCGACACGACGGCCGTAGAGCACCACGAGGACCGCCGAGACGTACATCAGCAGGCCGTAGACCGCGGACGGAGCCGCGTACAGCGGATCGAGGGGGCGCAACAGGCCGGCCACGAGGATCCCCAGCGTGGCGTTCTTGACGCCGAGCTCGACCGCGATGGTGATCCGGTCGCGCTTGGGGAGGCCGGCGACCCAGCCGATGAGCCCGCCGATCACCAGCCCGGCGACGTTGAGCAGGATCACGGCGGGGCCGGCCTGGCGCAGGAAGCTCGGCACCTCGTCGCCGACCTCGATCGCGATACCGACGATCAGGACGACCAGGACGACGGCGCCGAACAGCGACACGCCCCGCTCGGCGCGGGCAGCCAGCTGCGGCGAGCGGGCACGCACCCACATCCCGAGCAGCACGGGGACGAGCACGATCACCACCAGCTGCGCGACGGTCTGCAGGACCGGCAGCGAGACCGCCCGCTGGCCGTCGCCGAACCGCTCGAGCGCGAACCTGACCACGATCGGGATGGTCACGACCGTCGCGAGGGACGCCACCACCGTCAGCACGATCGACAGCGCCACGTTGGCGCGACCGAGGAAGGCGATCAGGTTGGAGGTGGTCCCGCCCGGGACGGTGGCGGCGATGACCACGCCCACCGCGATCACCCCCTGGAGCCCGAGCAGCCACACGATGCCGATCCCCACCAGCGGCATCACCAGCAGCTGACCGATCGCGCCGACCACCATGCCGCGCGGTGCGGCGGCCTCGCGGCGGAAGTCGCCGGTGGTGAGCGTGAGCCCGATGCCCGTCATGATGACGAACAGGGCGACCGGCAGGCCGATCCCCACGAGCAGGCTGTCGCCGTCCACGTACGCACCCTCCCGAGCGATGACCGGCGGCGGACCCTACCCGCGCGGCCCCTCGGGCCCCCGGTCGAGATCGTCGTCATCGGTGCGGTCCGGATCCACCCCGTGCTCGCGCAGGTACCGCGACCAGGCGCGCGCGGCGCGGGCGTCGTCGTCGAGGTCGGCCTCCTCGAGGTCGGCCTCCTCAGGGTGGTGGCTCGGCACGTCGTCGGGGCCGTGGGCGTGGACGTGGACCGGTACGACGGGGGCATCCTCGGCCCGGCGCACGGCCACGGCGGCCGCGAGCGCGGTGGTCAGTGGCACGGCGACGATCAGGCCGAGCGAGCCGACGACGGTCTTGACGATCTCGACGGCGAGGACCTCGGAGTTGACGATCTCGCCCGTGCCGAGCCCGCCGGTCGAGAACACCACCAGGAGCGGGAGCGACGCACCGGCGTAGGCGAGGAAGAGGGTGTTGACCACGGACGCGATGTGGTCGCGCCCCACCTTCATCGCCCGCGCGAACAGGGCGGTGAACGGCAGCGTGCGGTCGGTGTCGTGGAGGGCGAACACCGTCGAGGCCTGGGACACGGTCACGTCGTCGAGCACACCGAGGGAAGCGATGATCAGACCGGCGAGCACCAGCCCCTGCAGGTCGAGGTCGAACACCTGCTGGCGGGCGAAGACGGCATCCTCCGACGCGAAGCCGGTGATGGACGCCGCATCGATGAACACCAGCCCGAGGACGACGGTGAGGGTCAGCGCACCTGCCGTGCCGACGATGGCCGCCGTGGTCATCTCGTTGACGCCGTGCGCGAGGTAGAGGGTCACCACCATGACCGCCAGCGCTCCGACGAGCGCGACCAGCGGTGGGTGCGATCCGGCGAGGATGGCCGGCACGATGAACCGCACCACCAGGACCAGGGACAGCGTCAGCCCGATCAGGGACCGCAAGCCGTGCCAGCGACCGATCATCAGCACGGCCGCGACGAACATCCCGATGAGCACGGCCAGGGTGGGCAACCGCGGGAAGTCGGTGATGAAGTAGTCGACGGTGCCGTCAGGAGCCCTCGACCGGGCGAGCTCCACCCCGTCCCCCGGTCCGAAGTCCGGGTAGCCGGACAGGTCGACGGTCAGCTGCACGACCCGCCCCTCGTCCGGCCCCTCGAGCACCTCCACGTCGACGGTCGCCAGCTGCCCGCCGCCGAACATCGGGTCGTCCGACACCCCGGAGATCTCGACCGCGAGGATGCGGCCCGACACCAGCGGTTCGGGCGGCTCCGCGCGGTCGGGCAACGCCGACGCGGAGGGCCACAGCAGCACGAGCCCGACGACCGTCACAGCCATGATGACCGCGACCACCGCGAGCAGCCGGCGGTGCGTGCGGGTGGTGAGGTCCACAGCGAGACTCCCCGGTCGGGTGGGGACCGGGGAGCCTACGCAGCGACGAGCGGTCTCAGGCTGCTCGGTCGAGCACGTCGAGCAGACCCGACAGGTTGTGGGCCCGCGACGGGTGACGGAGCTTGGCCAGCGCCCGGTTCTGCATCTGGCGGATGCGCTCGCGGGTGAGGCCGAAGTGGGCGCCGATCTCCTCGAGCGTCTGTGGCTCCTCGCCACCGAGCCCGAAACGGAGCACCAGGATGATGCGCTCGCGGTCGTCGAGGGCGTCGAGGGCTGCCTCGATCTGCGACATCGCGTCACCCTCGAGGGCCGTGTCGGCCGGGTCGACCACGCCGTGGTCGGCGATCAGGTCGCCCATGGTGGCGTCGCCGTCCTCACCGATCGGCCGGTCGAGGCTGACCAGCTCCTGCATCGCCTCGCGGACCTCACGGACACGGGTGGCGGTCAGGCCCACCTCCGCCGCGATCTCCTCCTCGGTGGGATCGCCGCCCTTCTGCTGGCGCAGGCGCAGCTCGGCCGAGCGCAGCTTGCCGTACAGCTCCCAGACGTGAGCCGGCACGCGGATGGTGCGGCCCTTGCTGGCCACGCCGCGCTGGAGGGCCTGACGGATCCACCACACCGCGTAGGTCGAGAACTTGTAGCCCTTGGTGTGGTCGAACTTCTCGACCGCACGGAGCAACCCGAGGTTGCCCTCCTGGATGAGCTCGATGAAGTCGAGGTCACGACCCGAGAACTTGCGGGCCTGCGGCACGACCAGACGCAGGTTGGCCTGGACCATGCGCTCCTTGGCCTTGGCGCCGTCCCGGCTGACGGTGCGCAGGCGCGCCTTGCGGGCGCGGGCCAGCGGCCCGGCCTTCTCCCTGAGCATCTCGTCGGCGGCGAGACCGGCCTGGTAGCGCTTGGCCAGGTCCGCCTCGTCCTCCTTGGTCAGGAGGGCGTGGCGGCCGGCGTCGTTGAGGTACTGGCGCACGAGGTCGGTGGTGAGGGCCGCGGTGGGGTCGGCGAGCGCCTCGGGAGCGTCGTCGGCGACGTCGTCGATGACCTGCACCCCGGCGTCCCGGGCCGAGGTGATGGCGTCGTCGATCCAGGTCTGGCCGTGCAACTCGGGGACGTACAGCTCCTGGAGCTCGGAGAGCAGCACGAAGCCGCGCTCTGCCGAGCGCTCCAGCAGCTCCTCGACCGCGATCTCGGCGGTCGGCAGCTCGACGGGGTTCACGTGGCCTCCTGGCGGGGTGGGAGCGGAATCACCCTCGCACGGCTGGTTCGGAGCCGCCGAGGGTGTGGTGCCCACCGTCGGACAGTGGGAGCGCGTCCGGGCTGTACGGTGGTGGTCGTCAGGACGGGTCGCGACGCCGCCTGACGGGCACAGCGGGTTCAACGCCCCCCGTCGGCCGACGCATCCCCCGTCGGCGCCGAACGCGCGCAGGGCGCATAGTTCACGTGCATCCGGGCACCCGGCCGGGGTCAGCTGGCGACCAGTTCGACCTTCAGCCCGTCGGGATCCTCGCAGAACGCCGCGAAGTGGTCCTCGCCACCAGCGTACGGGTGACGGTCGGCGTACAGCAAGCGGCCGCCGCGCTCCGAGAGCTCAGCGCTCAACCGTTCGACGTCGGCGCGGCTGCCCGCGTGGAAGGCGACGTGGTTGACCCCGACGTCGCGGCGATCGAGCTCACGGGCGCCCTCGGGCGCCTCGACGAGCGCCAGGTAGGTGTCCCCCGAGCGGTACGAGCAGCCCTCGTCCCACTCCTGGTGCGGTTCGTAGCCGAGCTCACCGAGGAGCCACCCCCAGAACCGGTAGGCCCGCTCGAGGTCGCCCACGTACAGTTCGAGGTGGTGCAGCACGCCTCGTTCGGCCACCGAAGTGCTCCCGCATCGTCCGCCTCCCCGGACCCTACCCGGGAGGCGGAGGTCGCCAACCGACGCGCCCGGTGCGGGCAACCCCCGTCACGTGCGCCCGCGTACCGTGCCCGCCCTCCGACACGAGGCCCCACCGTGCCCAGCCCTGGCCAGCGACTGCCCGACCTCGACGTGACCCTCCACACCGGCGAGGTCACCACCCTCGGCAAGCTCGCCGCGGACGGACCGCTGGTGGTCTTCTTCTACCCCAAGGCCTTCACCGGCGGCTGCACCGCCGAGGCGTGTCACTTCCGCGACCTCGCTGCCGAGTTCGCCGCGGTCGGGGCCAACCGGGTCGGGGTCAGCCGCGATGACGTCGCCACCCAGGCGCGCTTCGCCGAGAGCCACGGGTTCGACTACCCGCTGCTCGCCGACCCCGCCGGTGCGGTGGCCAAGGCGTTCGGTGCCAAGCGGCCGGGCCCCCTGTGGAGCAAGCGCCAGACGTTCGTGGTCGACACCGACCTGACGCTGCTCGGTGCGATCAACAGCGAGACCGACATGGAGAGGCACGCCGACGAGGCGCTCGAGCTGCTCCGTCAGCGCTGACCGCCGGCGGCGCGGCGCGGGGACACCCGCCCGCGGGCCCGATCGACCGCCACGCCCTCGCGTTCGAGCCGGTCGGCGTGCTCGGACTCGAGCCCGGGGACCAGCCGCCCCGAGGCGGTGACCACCCGCCACCACGGCAGCGTGCCGCCCGAGCCGCGCAGCACCCGCCCGACGGCCCGCGCCGCGCCGGGGTGGCCCGCCTCGGCCGCCACCTCGCCGTAGGTGACGACCTCACCGGGGCAGGTGGCGGCGATGACGGCGGCCACCCGGGCCGCGAAGGGGTCGTCGCTAGGCTCGTGAACCCGCCCCGAGGAGGTCACCGGTGATCACCGCCTTCGTGCTGCTCGACGTGGACGTCGCCCGCGTCGGCGAGGTCGCCGGTCTGCTCACCGAGGTGCCGGGCGTCCGCGAGGTGTACTCGGTCACCGGACGCTACGACCTCATCGCGAAGGTCGTGGTCGCCCACAACGAGGACCTCGCCGACGTCGTGACCGGGCGGATCGGCGCCATCGCGGGCATCGAGACCTCCGAGACCGTCATCGCGTTCCGCAGCTACTCGCCGCGGCTGCTCGACGAGGGCTTCGCGCTCGGCGAGTGACCGGCGCAGATCACCGCTGGGCCTGCTTCGGCCGCTCCGCCTCGCTCGCGCCCTCCTCGCCGGCGGGCTTGGCCGGGTAGGCGATCCGCGGGTGGTAGATGCCCACCAGCGACTCGACGATGGTGTCGCGCGCGGCCCGCAGCTCGCGGAAGGTCAGGTCGCAGTCGTCGAACTGTCCGTCGTCGACGCGCTCCTCGAGGAGCCGGTCGACGGTGTCCTCGATCTCGTCGCGCGGCAACGTGCCGCGCGACATGGCCATGGCCCGCGTGGTCGCCTCGCAGCAGTCGGCCAGCAGCAGGATCGCGGCCTCCTTGGACCGGGGCTTGTGGCCGTGGTAGCGGAAGTGGCCCTCGTCCACCTCGTCGGCGTCTCCACCCGCCGCGATCGCGGCCTTGACCGCCTTGTCGTAGAAGTAGCCCACGAGCATGGTGCCGTGGTGCGAGCCGATGCAGGCGACCACCTCGGGCGGCAGCCGGTACTCGGTCGCCATCTCGACCCCGTCCTTGACGTGGTTCTGGATGATGACGGCGCTGACCTCCGGCTCGAGGTCGTCGTGGGGGTTGGCGATGCCCTGCTGGTTCTCGATGAAGAAGTGCGGCTGACGCACCTTGCCGATGTCGTGGTAGAGGGCGGCCACGGTCCCGAGCAGCGGGTCGGCGCCCACCTCGCGACAGGCACGCTCGGTCAGCGAGGCGACCATCACCGAGTGGTTGTAGGACCCGAGCGCCTTGGTCTCGAGCTCGCGCAGCAGCGGGTGGTTGCGGTCCGACAGGTCGAGCAGTGCGGTCACCGTGGGCAGGCGGAAGAGGTTCTCCAGGAACGGCATCGCGCCCTGGACCACGAGCGCCGTCGCGAGACCACCGAGCGCGCCGGCGCCGAGCGCCACGAGGAGGTCGTCGTTGGGGCCGAACACCGCGACGGTCCCGACCGCGAGCAGCGGGTAGGCGACCGCCGCCCGGAGGGTGGCCGACCGCAGGTCGGACCGGGCTGCGATGCGCGTGGTGAGGGGGACGCTGACCAGCACGGTGGCCGCCGCGAACAGCGCCAACGCCCCGCGGGTCGGCGAGGCGAGCAGCACCAGGACCGCCGCCGGCAGCATCGTGGCGATACCGACCACCGGGTGGATCAGCAGCGCCACCAGCATCGCGTACGCGCCCGCGGGCACCACGTACGCGATGCCCGGTGAGGTCAGATCGGTGACCACGCTGGTCCCGACGACCAACGCCGCGAACGCCGACGTCAACACCCCGAGCAGGATGAGCTTCTTGCCGCTGACCCAGACCCGCGGCTGCATCCGCTGCAGGTAGACGGCGGCGACGGCGATCAGCAGCAGCGACGCGATGCCGCTGCGCCCGAGGGCGCGCAGCGGCGAGGAACCGAGCTGGCCGAGGCGCTCGATGGCCCGGAACTCGAGCGACTCGACGACCTGGTTCTGCCGCACGATCGCCTCGCCCGCGTTCCACACCCGGGCGACCTCGCCGACCTCCTCGGCGGCCCGTTGCCGGGCCTCGCGGGTGGCTTCGGCGTCGGTCACCAGGGTCGGGCGCATCACCGCACGCGCGAGCGGGGCCGCGACCTCCCGACCGGTGTCGCCGGGGAACGCCCGCACCGCGGTCTCCTCCTCGACCGCAGCATCGACGACCGGGTCGAGGTCCTCGGCGGTCACCCGCTCGCGGGCGAGGTTGGTGACGAGGCCCAGCGTCTCGCGCTCGACGGCGTCGAGATCGTCATCGGAGACGGCGACCAGCGCTTCGGCCACCTCCTCACCGAGGCTCGGGACCGCAGCGAGCACGGCGTCGATCTGCTCGCTGCGCGACGGGGTCCGCGCGAGGGAAGCCCCGTCCTCGTCGGCCTCGACCTCGATCTGCACCGGCTCGCGGGCGCTGCGGGCCGCGCTGAACGCCGCCCGGGCGTCCTGGACGATCGCGGTCTGCGCGTCACGATCGGGGGTGGTGATCGGGGCGACCCCCTCGGCCGCTTGGGCACGGAGCGTCTCGGTCTGCTCGCGATCCTCGATCCGGACCTGTTCGTTGGCGATGACGGTCCTCGGAGCCGGCTGCCCCTCGACGATGGGCTGCTCGTCGGCGACCGAACCGATGCCGATCAGCAGCGGTACGAGCACGGCAACCATGGCCGCGGCGAGCAACCGCTGCAGCAGCAGTCGCCTCGTGGCGGTCTCGGACACCTCGCACCTCTCGTGAGCGGGTCCCACAGCTGCTCGGCGTGCGCTCGGCCTGGACGTGGAGCCCCGTGGCCGTAGTGTCGCGCATCCGCGGCGGTCCTGCGCGCGCTCACCCGACCACGGCCGTCACGGACCTCGGCGCTAGCCTCCGGCCGCCCCGATCCGCGCTCGCGCCGGGAGACCCTCGTTGCCGCACCGCCGTACCCCGTCCCCCTGGGTGACGCTCCCCCGCGACGCCTGGGCGACGCTGCGCTCGGCGACCCCGATGACGCTGGACCAGCGGGACGTCGACCAGCTGCGAGGAACGGCCGACAGTCTGACCCTCGACGAGGTCGCGGACGTCTACCTGCCGTTGTCGCGGCTGCTGAACCTCTACGTGGCGGCCCGGCAGGACCTCCACCGGGTGACGGACACCTTCCTCGGTTCGCTGGCGGCCAAGGTGCCGTTCGTGATCGGGATCGCCGGTTCGGTGGCCGTCGGCAAATCGACCACCTCGCGCATCCTCCAGGCCCTGCTCGCACGCTGGCCGGACCACCCCGAGGTCGCGCTCGTGACCACCGACGGCTTCCTGTGGCCGAACGCCGAGCTCGAACGACGAGGGCTCATGGACCGCAAGGGCTTCCCCGAGGCCTACGACGTGGCCTCGCTCGTGCACTTCATCGCGGCCGTGAAGTCGGGCGAGCCGGAGGTCAGCGCACCGGTGTACGACCACGTGATCTACGACGTGGTCCCGAACGAACGCATCGTGGTGAGCCAACCGGACGTCCTCATCGTCGAGGGCCTCAACGTCCTGCAGTCAGGCTCCAGCAGCGACGAGCGCGTGTTCGTCTCGGACTACTTCGACTTCTCGATCTACGTGGACGCCGACGAGGCCGACATCGAGCGCTGGTACGTCGAGCGGTTCCGGACCCTGCGCGGCACGGCGTTCCGCGACCCGCGGTCGTACTTCTCACGCTACGCCGACCTCGACGACGACGAGGCGAACGCGACCGCCTCCGACATCTGGCGACGCATCAACGGCCGCAACCTGCGCGACAACGTCCTGCCGACCCGCTCCCGCGCCGACCTGATCCTCCAGAAGGGCCCGGACCACGCCGTCGAGCAGGTGCTGCTCAGGAAGCTGTGACTCGACGGCGGTGCCACTGAGGGGACCCGGAGGCGAGCGAAGCAACGCGCGTTGCGTGACCGTTCCTGGCTGCTGGGCGCCAGAAGTTGCCGCCGACGGGCGCGGATCACCCGGTTCCCGTGGCAGTTCCTGGCTGTCAGGAGCCAGGAACTGCCGGCCTGACGAGCTCAGGGAGCGGTGGCACCGGGTCCGGTGGCCGTGCCTTCGGTGGTGGCGACCGCGCGTGGGCCGGTGCCGACGGGTGACCACGTCGCCAGGATGGCCCGGATGGCGGTCACCGTCGCGAGCGGCTCGTCGAGCAGCAGGTGGTGGTGGGCGTCCGGGACGCGGACGAACGGCACCCCGGCAGCGGCGGCCGGCGAACCGGCGACCAGTTCGCGCATGTGCTCGATCACGTCGTCGTCCACGATGGCCGAGCGTTCCCCGTTGATCACGGCGAGGCGGCAGGCGGCGCGGGCGAGCTGCGGCCCGTACTCGCTCGGTTCCCGCGGCCCCGATCGGGTGACGAACAGCCGCGGGTCGAACTTCCAGGTCCAGCCGCCCTCCACCTGGCGGAGGCTGTGACGGGCGACCTCGTCGAGCAACCAGGGGTGGCGCCGGGGCTGGGGCGGCACGAGGTGGAAGTGGCCGACGGCCTCCTCGATGGAGGCGTAGGTCTTCGGCGCCCGGAACAGGTTGCGACCGGTGCGATCGGCCTCGAGCGTCTCGGGGTCGGGGCGCAACACCGGCGAGTCCAGGACGATGGCGCCGTCGAGTTCGGCGCCGCGCGTCGCCGCGGCAACGATCGTGATGAAGCCACCCATCGAGTGGCCGACGATCGTCAGCGGCCGGGCGCCGCCGCCGGCCAGGGCGACGGCGAGGACCTCGTCGGCCCAGGTCTCGACCGGGTAGGCCTCCCGGTGGTCGGAGTCGCCGTGGCCGGACAGATCGAGCGCGATGACCCGGTGGTCACGCGCCAGCAGCGGGGCCAGGGGCGCCCACCACCGAGCGTGGGCGGCACCGCCGTGGACGAGCACCAACGTCGGTGCCGACCGCTGGCCCCACGCGAGGAAGCGGATGGTCGCCCCCGCGACCGTCACGCTGCCGGCCTCGCCGGGGTCGGCCAACGCCTCGGTGAACCAGTCCGGCACCACGCTGCCCACATCGTTCACTCGGGGCCCACCTCACGGCTCGGTGCGCACGCCGCCGGACGCGAGCGTCGCGGACAGGACCCTAGGCTGCCCACCGCTGCGGCGACCAGACAGGACCACCGTGACCGAGCAGGCTCCCACCGCTGGTGGTGCGACGCTGCGTTCCGTCCAGGCGCTCTGGCTGTCGTTCACGGCGGTCGTCGCGCTGGCCGCCGTGCTCGTACCGTTCGTCGTCCCGGACCCGGACTCGACCGTCCCTGCCCTCCTCCCGACCGCGCTCGCCGCCGCGGCGGGCATCGCAGCGCTGGTGGGGATCGTCGCGCTGGATCGAGGCCTCATCGCCGCGACGCCAGCCGACGACCGGGCGGCCGTCGCCGAACTGCGCAGCCGCCTCGTCATGCAGGCCGCGATCGCCGAGGCGCCGGCGCTGCTGGCCGTCGCGCTCGCCTTCGTGCTCGGCCCGCCGTGGGCGGCCACCGCCGGGGCGTTGCCGGGCCTCATCGGCCTGCTGCTCGTGCGACCGACCCGGTCCCGGCTGGACCGCCTGGATGCCACCTGGCGCGCCGCCGGCGCGGACGTGTCGCTGCGACGGAGCCTGACGTGACCTACGACGCCGTGCTGCTGGTCTCCTTCGGTGGGCCGGAGGCCCCGTACGAGGTCCTGCCCTTCATGGAACAGGTCACCGCGGGTCGTGGCATCCCCCGGGAGCGGCTCGAGGAGGTGTCGCAGCACTACCGCCTCTTCGACGGCCGCTCGCCGATCAACGACCAGAACCGGACCCTGCGCGCGGCGCTCGAGGCCGAGCTGGCCGCGCAGGGTGACGCGTTGCCGGTCTACTGGGGCAACCGCAACTCCGCCCCCTGGCTCGAGTCCGAGCTGCGACGGATGCAGGCCGACGGGGTCGAGCGCGCGCTGTGCCTGGTGACCTCGGCGTACGCGAGCTACTCGGGGTGCCGCCAGTACCGCGAGGACCTCGCCCGGGCGGCCGACGCCGTCGGCCCGGGTGCCCCGCAGCTCGACAAGGTCCGCGCCTACTACAACCACCCGGGGTTCCTCGAGCCGCAGGCGGACCTGATCCACGCCGCGCTCGACGAGCTGCCCGAGGAGGCCCGCGCCGGTGCACGCATGGTGTTCACCACCCACTCGATCCCCCGCACGATGTCGCGCCACAGCGACTATGAGGTCGAGCACCACGAGGCGTGTCGGCTGGTCATGGCCGCCTTCCCCGGTCGGGCGTGGGAGTTGGTCTACAACTCGCGCTCCGGTCCGCCTGAGGTGCCGTGGTTGACGCCGGACGTCAACGACCACCTCACCGACCTGGCCGCCGCCGGCTGTCCCGGTGTGGTCGTGGTCCCCATCGGCTTCGTGTCCGACCACCTCGAGGTCGTCTACGACCTCGACATCGAGGCGCGGGCGACCGCAGCGGGCCTCGGTCTGCCGTTCGCGCGTGCCGGGACGGTCGGGACCGACCCCCGGTTCGTCGCGGGCCTCGCCGAGCTGGTCCGCGAGCGCCACGCCGGCGCCCCGCAGCGGGCCCTCGGGACGCGCGGCCCGAACTGGGACGCCTGCCCCGTCGACTGCTGTCG
Source organism: Nitriliruptor alkaliphilus DSM 45188 (assembly GCF_000969705.1). Classification (GTDB taxonomy): domain Bacteria; phylum Actinomycetota; class Nitriliruptoria; order Nitriliruptorales; family Nitriliruptoraceae; genus Nitriliruptor; species Nitriliruptor alkaliphilus. The sequence continues at coordinate 3,091,168 of NZ_KQ033901.1, read as the reverse complement.
GGTGCCCGGTCAGGAGGAGCGACCGACGGTCGCGTCCGCACCACCGCCGACCCGCCGTGGTGCCCCCACCGCGCCGGCCGACGGCCGCGAACCTTCGAGCTAGCGCTCGTCCGCAGCGCGGTGCATCTCGTCGCGCAGGGCGACCGCCAGCTCGGCCGCGCGATCGACGCAGGTCTGGTCGGGCTGCTCGACACCGCCGACGACCCGGTCCAGCGCGAGCGCGATGTCGCCGGCCGGCTGCTGACCGAACGAGCCCAGGGTGCCGGCGAGCCGGTGGCTCGTCGCACGCACCCGCTGCCAGGCCGCCGACGTCCGGTCGGCCTGCACCGCGGTCACGTCGGCCACCAGCTCGTCGACCGACACGAGCTGGTGCGGGCGGACCTCGAGCCACAGCTGTGCGATCAGCTCGTCGTCGTCCTGGTCGCTCACGTCGGCTCGCCCCGCCCCGAGTCCCGCGAACCGGTCAGCTCACGGCGGGTGAGTCTGCCACGGCCTGGGCGGGCCCGTGGCCGGACCGCACACCGACCTCCGGCCCGGGTAGCGTCCCGCCCCATGGACCTCTTCCTGCTCCGTCACGGTCAACCTCGGTGGTCCGAGGACGGTGTCTCACGGGTCGACCCCGGCCTGACCGACCTCGGTCGCGCCCAAGCCGAAGCGGCGGGTGCCCGCCTGGCCCGCATCCGGTTCGACGAGGTGCTGGTCTCGACCGCCAGGCGCGCGATCGAGACCGCGGAGCCGCTGCGCGCGCGGCTCGACCCGTCGGTGCAGGTGACCTCGGCGCCCTGGCTCCACGAGATCCGCAACGACCCCGCGTGGGACGGCAGCCCGAGCGACGAGGTCGAGCGCATCTTCGCCGAAGCACGGGTCCGATCGCGGGAGGAGTGGTGGGACGGCCTGCCCGGCGGCGAGAGCTTCCGCGACTTCCACCGGCGCGTCGTGTCGGGGCTCGACGCCCAGCTCGGCAGCTACGGCGTCGTCCGCGACGCGCAGGGCCTGTGGACGGTGCCGGACCGTGCCCCTGAGCGCATCCTCGCGGTGGCGCACGCCGGGACCAACTCGGTGGTGCTCGGCCACCTGCTCGGGCTCGACCCCGAACCGTGGGAGTGGGAGCGCTTCGCCTCCGACCACGCCTCGCTGGCGTGGCTGCGCACCTCGTCCATCGCCGGGAGCCACATCTTCGGGCTCCAGCGGTTCAGCGACGTCGAGCACCTCGCGAGCGACCAGATCACCGCTTGACGGCGACCGCCTCGCCGGGCAGGGGGAACCACCGCAGGGCTTCGGCGTCCGGCGGCAGGACGGCGGCGTCACCGCTGGCCGCGTGCGGCCCGCCGGCGGCGAACACCCGGCGAGCCTCGGCGAGGACCTCGTCCAGGTCCGCGTCGTCGGTGGGGGCCGGGCGCGGCGGCCACGACACGTTCCCGCCCTCGATCCGGACGTCGCCGAGGGACCACGGCGGGGTGCTGACCCCCTCACGGTGCGTCCACCGGCCGGTCGCCACCTCGAAGCGGTAGTCGTCGAGCAGCCGCCACCCGTCACGCGCGACGAGGCGCACCGCCTCGACCAGGAACCGCGCCACCGAGTCGGTGATCGCCCACGGGAAGTTGACCCGGACCCACCCGGGCTTGATGCCCTCGCACCCGGTGGCGAGCACGCGTTCGAAGGCGTGGCTGCGGTCCAGATCGATGCCGAGCAGCCGGTGGCCGTAGGGGCCCGCGCACGAGCAACCGCCCCGGGCCTGGATCCCGAACAGGTCGTTGAGGATGGCCACCACCAGGTCGTGGTGCAGGTAGCGATCCGGCCCGTGGCGGACCACGAACGAGACGATCGAGAGCCGGTCGGCGGTGTGCGAGCCGAGGACCTCGAGGTGCTCCTCCTGCTCCCACGCCGCGATCGCGTACCGGGTCAGGGCCTCCTCGCGAGCCGCGATCAGATCGGTGCCGACCGCGTCCTTGACCGCGAAGGCCAAGCCGGCCCGGATCGAACCGACGATGTCGGGTGTCCCGCCCTCCTCACGGAGCTCGACGTCCTCGTGGTAGCGGTGCTCCAGGGCGTTGACGTACGCCACCGTCCCGCCGCCGGGGACGCCCGGGACGGCGTTGGTGAACAGCTCGCGTCGAGCTACCAGCACCCCCGGCGTGCCCGGACCACCGACGAACTTGTGCGGCGAGAGGAAGATCGCGTCGAGGTGATCGCGGTCACCGTCAGGGCCCGACCCCGACGCGGCGACGTCGATCGCCACGTAGGGGGCGGCCGCGGCGTAGTCCCAGAAGGCCAGCGCGCCGTGCTGGTGGAGGAGGGCCGACACGGCACGCACGTCGGTCAGGATGCCGGTGACGTTCGACGCCGCGCAGAAGCTCCCGATGCGCAGCGGCCGGTCCGCCGTGGCGAGCAGCGCCGTCTCGAGCGCCCCGAGGTCGACGTGCCCGTCAGCGTCCTCGGGGATGGTGATGACCTCGGCGATGCTCTCGCGCCACGGCAGCTCGTTGGAGTGGTGCTCGAACGGTCCGAGGAAGACCACGGGCCGGTGGTGGTCGGGCACCGAGGCGGACCAGCCGTACCGGTCGTCGAGCCCGCGGGGGACCCGCAGGCCGAGGACCTGGACCACGCGGTCGATGGCACCCGTCGAGCCCGAGCCGCAGAAGACCACGGCGTGCTCGCCTCGGTCGGCGCCGACGGCGCTGCGGATCAGCTCCCTCGCGTCCTCGCGGAAGCGGGTGGTCTGCCGGCCGGTCCCCGACGTCTCCGAGTGGGTGTTGGCGTACCGCGGGAGGACGAGGTCCCGGATGGCGTCCTCGATGAACGTCAGCGCACGCCCGGAGGCGGTGTAGTCGGCGTAGACGACCCGCCGCGGCCCGTAGGGACCCTCGACCACCTCGTCCTCACCGATGACCGAACGGCGGACCAGCTCGAGCGTGGCGAGCTGGTCCGGGTCCGCCGCCTCCAGGCCACCGATGGGCGAGGTGGCGGCTCGGGCTGACAGTTCCACGCCCGCGCCTCCACGTCCGGTCGTGCGCCGACGGTACCGACGGCGGGCCCGGCTCGTCGGTGGGGCAGCCACGACGTGCGAGACTCTCCCGCGCCGACGGCCAGATGGCCGACCGGCGGAGCAGGGTCGTGTCTGTCGGCGGTCAGGACGTGTCGGTGGTGGTTCGGTGGTGAGGACGATGACGGAGCCCGACGAGGACTGGGGCCCGACGGTGTCGGGTCGCGGCCGGCGCAGGCGGCGGCTACGGCCGCTTCGGACCTTGGCGATCGTGGTGCTGATCGCGCTGATCGCCGTGACCGCGCTCGGCTTCTGGGCGAGCTCACGCATCCCGCGTCAGGACGTCGACGGGCTGGCCGGCGCCGGTCGCCCGATGCACGTCCTCGTGGTCGGGTCCGACAGCCGTGCGGACCTGACCCGCGAGCAGCAGAACGAACTGACCGTCGGACGCGACGAGGGGGGCCTGCGCACCGACACCATCTTCCTGATGACCATCCGCGGGTCGCGCGTGGCCGTCCTCGCCTTCCCCCGCGACCTGTGGGTCACCCGCTGCGACGGCAGCACCGGCCGCATCAACGCCGCGGAGGCCATCGGCGGCCCCTCGTGCCTGGTCACCACCATCCGCGAGCTGTCGGGCATCCCGATCCAGCACCACCTCACGGTCAGCTTCGGCGGCTTCCGCGAGGTCGTCGACGCGGTCGGCGGCGTCGAGATCTGCCTCGAGGACGCCATCAGCGACCGCGACGCCGGCATCGATCTGCCCGCCGGCTGCCAGCGTCTCGACGGGGTCGATGCGCTCGGCTACGTGCGGGTCCGCAAGATCGACAACGACCTGCAGCGCATCCAGCGCCAGCAGACCTTCCTACGCGCCCTGGCCGGCGAGGTCGCCTCGCCCTCGACCCTGTTCAACCCGGTCCGCCTCGTCTCGCTGGCCAACGAGACCGGCGGGGCACTGACCGCCGACCGGGGCCTGTCCCCCATCGGGCTCGCCCGGCTCGCCCTCGGGGCACGTGGCCTGGCAGGTGGTGCCTCGGTCACCGAGACCGTCCCGTCCACGATCGGAAGGGCCGGCGAGGCGTCGGTCCTGTTCCTCGACGAGGCCGCCGCCGGTCCCCTGTTCCGCGCCTTCGCCGACGGCTCGATCCTCGACCAGGCCGGAGGGGACACGGGGGTGCGGCCCGAGGACGTCCCGGTCACCGTGCTCAACGGCGCCGGCGCGCCCGGCCTCGCCCGACAGGTCGCGGACCTGCTCGAGGGGCGCGGCTACCCCATCGCCGACGTCGGCAACACCGACCCACGCGACCGCACCCTGATCCAGCACACCGCGGCGCAGCGCGCCGGCGCCGAGCTGGTCGCCAGCGAGATCCCCGGTGACGTCGACCTGGAGGAGACCTCGTCGGTCACCCAGGTGACCGTGCTGCTCGGGCGCAACGCGGCAGCGCGGGGATGAGCGGCATGAGGAGGGACGACGCGACGCCGCTGGTGCTGACGATCTGCCTCGGCAACATCTGTCGCTCGCCGACGGCCGAGGCGGCCATCCGCGAGGTCGCGGCTGCGCGAGGGATGGCCGTGGAGGTGCGCTCGGCCGGCACGGGCGGGTGGCACGTCGGTGCCCCACCCGACGAGCGCATGACGGCCGCAGCAGCAGCCGTCGACCTCGTCCTCGACGGGGCGGCCGAGCAGGTGACGGCCGAGCACCTCGCCACGGCCGATCTGATCGTCGCGATGGACCGCCAGAACCTCGCCGACCTCGAACGGCTCGCCGCCTCCAGCGGCGCGACCACGCCGATCCGGCTGTTCCGCGCGTTCGACGACGCCAGCCTCGCCGCCGGTGACCTCGAGGTGCCGGACCCCTACTACGGCGGCCCCGACGGGTTCGACCACGTCGTTGCACTGTGCCGCGCTGCCGCCACCGGCGTCGTGGCCTACCTCGCCGGTGAGCGGGACGACCCCGGGCCGCGCTGAGTGTCGCTCCCGCCGCTCCCCGGTGGTCTACCCACGCCGATCCGGGCTCAGCCGCTCGACGGCGGCGACGTGGGTCACGTGTGGCGTGCGCAGCTGCCGGACGGGCGGGACGTGGTGATCAAGGCCACCCCGTACGACGCCGAGCTGGAGGCCGAGGGGCTGCGAGCGCTCGCCGCCGCCGGCGGCCCCGTCCCCGCGGTGCTGGCCGTGGGAACGGACGTGCTCGTGATCGAGCACGTGACCGGCCCCGCCGACTGGGAGCACGTCGGCGCGGCCCTCGCCGGCGTCCACGGCCACCACGGGCCGGCGTTCGGCTGGCACCGCGACAACGTCATCGGCCCCCTGCCCCAGCCCAACGGGTGGGCGGCGACCTCCGGGGCCTTCGTGGTCGAGCGCCGCATCCGACCCCACCTGCCCCTGCTGCCACCGGCGCTCCGGCGGCGGCTGGCCGCCGCGTGCGAGGGGCCGCTCCCCGCGTTGCTCGACGCGCACGAGCCGGCGCCGAGCCTGGTGCACGGGGACCTGTGGACGGGCAACGTCGTGGGGGGCCGCTGGCTGATCGACCCCGCCGTCCACCACGCCGATCGTGAGACCGACCTCGCCATGCTCACCCTCTTCGGCGGACCCGACCGCGCGTTCTGGGCCGGCTACGAGGCCGTCGCGCCGCTGCCGCCCGGGTGGGAGCGCCGACGGCCGGCGCTGCAGCTCGCGCCGCTGCTCGTCCACGTCGCCCTGTTCGGGAGCAGGTACGTGCCGAGCGTCGCGCGGGCGCTCGACGAGGCCGGGCTGCCCTGACGCCGCGCCCGGGTACGACCCGCGGTGCGGCGAAGTTCCAGCGCGCCTGGCCGACCGGACAGGCCGTCCGTTCGGACACCGCGTAGTATCCGGGGACTAGTCACACCGGACAGGCCGGTGCCGCGGGAGCGGGCCGGCCCGCGTGGGTCCCCCGTCGTCGGGTGGCCACGCGTGATGAGGGAGCGGAACAGATGAACGATCCGATCGCGGTACCGCGCACGCGCCGAGGCACGATCCTCGCCGCCGTCGCGATGGCGACGGCCCTCGCGGCCAGCCTGCTCGCCCCGGCCACGGCGCAGGCCTCGTCCTGGGCCGCCGCCCCGGACGCCACCGTGCGGCCCGGCGTCCAGCTGGTCAGCGACAGCGGCCAGTGCACGGCCAACTTCGTCTTCACCGACGGCGCGGACGTCCTCATCGGATCCGCGGCGCACTGCACCGGCCTCGGGGCCGCGACGGACACCAACGGCTGCGACGCGGGCTCCCTGCCGCTCGGCAGCCGGGTCGACATCGAGGGGGCCGACCACCCCGGGACGCTGGTCTACTCCAGCTGGCTGACGATGCAGCAGCGTGGCGAGCAGGACGCCAACGCCTGCGCCTACAACGACTTCGCGCTGGTACGGATCGACGCGCGTGACCACGACAAGGTCAACCCGACCGTGCCGCACTGGGGCGGCCCCGTCGCCCTCGGGTCGACCACGTCGGCCGGCGAGGAGGTCTACAGCTACGGCAACAGCTCGCTGCGCCTCGGCCTCGACCTGCTCAAGCCCAAGTCCGGCGTCAGCCTCGGCCAGTCGGGTGGTGGCTGGACCCACACCGTCTACACCGCCACCCCGGGCGTCCCCGGTGACTCCGGCTCGGCCTTCCTCGACAGCCAGGGCCGCGCCGTCGGCACCCTGTCGACGCTGGCCCTCGCGCCCTTCACCGGCTCCAACGGCGTGAGCGACCTGAACAACCAGCTCGCCTACGCCAACCGCCACACCAGCCTCTCGGCGCAGCTGGCCGTCGGCACCGAGCCCTTCGACAGCTCGCAGCTGCCCCTCGGGGTCGCGCTGAGCGATGCCGACGTTGCCGGCGACACCGACGAGGACCTCGATCTGCCTCTGCTCAGCGGCGAGATCAGCTACGCCATCCTCGGCACCAGCGGGACGATCCGCTTCTGACCGGTCGGTCGTACGGCACGAGGGCCACCTGATCCGGGTGGCCCTCGTTCGTGTCGCGTTCCGCGGCGGACCCGGGCACCCGGTCAGCGGCGCCGTGTGGTGCGCGCGGTCGGCGCAGCCGTGGTCGGGTCCTCGGGCCACGGGTGCTTGCGGTAGCGCCCCCGCAGCTCGGCACGGACCTGCGCGTACCCGTTGGCCCAGAAGCTCGGCAGGTCGTCGGTGACCTGCACCGGCCGGCCCGCGGGCGACAGCAGGTGGATCACGACCGGGACCCGGCCCTCGACCACCGACGGGGTCCGCGTGGCACCGAACAGCTCCTGCAGCTTGACCGCCAGCACCGGACGCCCCCCGGCCTCGCCGTACCGGAGCCGGGCGTGGCGACCCGACGGCACGCGTAGCGACGTCGGCGCCAACGTGTCGAGGTCGCGCGCCGCGGTCGGCGGGGCGAGCGCGAGCAGGACCGAGCGGACGTCGACGCGGGCGAGGTCGCCGCGGCGCCGCGCGTGCCCGAGGAACGGGCCGATCCTGGCCTCGGCGTCGGCCAGGAGGGCCTCGTCCCCCACGTCCGGCCACGGTGGTCCGAGCTCGCGGTGCAGCAGCAGCATCCTGGCCTGCAGCTCGTGGTCATCGCGGGACCAGCCGAGCAGGGCGAGCCCCTCGCGGCGCAGACCGTCGAGCAGCGCGGCCGTCCTGGCCGCGACGGGCGCGTCGTCCCAGCCGCCCGTCACCAGCGCCAGCGCACCGAGGTGTCGCCGGCGCTCGGCGATCACGTCCCCGTCGCGCCAGGCGACCTCGGCCCGGTCCTCGAGCTGATCGGCCAGGCTCCCGAGCAGTTCCTCACGCTCGACGGCCGCGGCGAGGTGGATCCGGGCCTCCGACGGCCCACGCCCACCCCCCGCGCCCCGGTCCACGGCCGCGACCGCGAGGAAGGGCTCGCCGGCGAGGGGATCGGCCTCGGGCACCGTCGCGCCCCGCCCGTTGGCCAGCAAGAAGGCGCCCCGACGACCGGGCCGGGCCGCAGCCACGCGGTCGGGGTACGCCAGCGCGACCAGTCCCCCCACGGCGTCCAGTGTCCCCTCGGCGTCACCGCCGATCCTGGCCAGACGCCGGATGCGACGGGCCTCCTTCCGAGCGCGATCGAGCGCGGCACGGCGGACCTCGACACCGGCGGGCGGTCGTGCTCCCCGGAGCACGGCCACGCGTGTCGCCAGGTCGACGTGCGGGTGTGTCCCCCGCAGCGGATCACGGTCGGCCAGCACCGCGGCCAGGTCCGCGGCCAACCCGCCGAGGCCCCGGTCGGCACCGACCACCACCAGGTGCGCCAGCCGGGGGTGTAGGGGGAGCGCCGCGAGGGCACGGCCGTGCGAGGTCGGCCGACCCTCGGCATCGATGGCGCCGAGCTGGTGGAGCACCTGCCGTGCGCGTCGCCACGCACCGGGGTCGGGCGGGTCGAGCAGCGCGAGATCGTCGACCTCCGCACCCCAGACGGCGACCTCCAGCGCCGCGCCCGTCAGGTCGTCGGTGTGGATGGCCGGCGTCGGCAGGTGGTCCCGGCTGGCGTGCGCCGCCGCGGTCCACAGCCGGATGGCACGGCCCGGTGCCAGGCGGCCCGCCCTCCCGGCGCGCTGCTCGGCGCTGCCTCGCGAGGCCGGGACGGTCACCAGCCCGGTCATACCTGTGGCGGCGTCGAAGCGGGGTTGGCGCGACCGCCCGGCGTCGACGACGGCGACCACCCCGGGGACGGTGAGGCTGGTCTCGGCCACGTCGGTGGCCAGTACCACGCGCCGGCGCCCGGGCGTCGCCGGACCGAGGACGAGGTCCTGATCGCGTGGCGGCAGCCCCCCGTGCAGCAGGCGTACCTCGGCCGGGACACCGCCCGGTGCGTCGGGGAGCCGGCGTGCCACCGTCGTCAGTTCGCGGACCCCGGGCAGGAACACCAGCACGTCCCCGTCGTCGGGTGCGAGCGCCTCGGCGATGGCGTCGACGGCCGCGTCGAGCAGGTCGGCCGGAGCCTGCGGCAGGTGGCGCACCGTCACCGGATAGGCGCGCCCCTCGGCCCGCACCACCGGTGCATCGCCGAGGAGGCTGGCGACCGCCGCCCCGTCGAGGGTCGCCGAGGTGACCAGCACCTGGAGGTCGCCGCGCAGGGCGGAACGCGTCTCGAGGGCGAAGGCCAGCCCGAGGTCGCTCTCCAACCGGCGCTCGTGGAACTCGTCGAAGACCAGCAGCCCCACCCCGGGCAGCGACGGATCGCGCTGCAGACGCCGGAGCAGCACGCCGTCGGTGACGACCTCGATGCGGGTGGCCACCGACACCCGACGCTCGTCTCGCGTCACGAGACCCACCCGGCCCCCGACCTCCTCCCCGAGCTGTGCCGCGAGGCGCTGCGCCGCGCCACGGGCCGCGAGGCGTCGCGGCTCGAGCAGCACCAGCCGCCCAGCGAACGTCCCGTGCGCCAGCAGATCCAGCGGGACCCGCGTCGTCTTCCCCGCCCCGGGCGGCGCCTCCAGCACCGCCGTCCCGTGCTCGGCCAGCGCGTCGCGCAAGGCCGGCAGGACCGCGTCGACCGGCAACGGGGCTGCCAGGTCATCGGGCGGCGTCGGGACGGGATCGGTCACGAGGGCGACGCTACTGCCCGCAGCGACCGCGCCGGACTCGGTGTCGGCCGGGCTGTTGCTCAAGTGGTCGGTGGGAGGTGCCGACGATGCTCTTGGTGGCCCGCGGGGGCGGGCCGCAGCGCGCTCGGACGGGAGCAACGTGTGACGCGGACGACGGCCGGCACCACCGAGCGCCTGCGCGCACACGCTCCCGAGGTCCTCGGCGTGCTCGCCGTCCTCGGCGCCGTCCGGGTGACCGGCGTGGCGTCTCCCGGCCCCGCCTGGCTGCTGCCCACCCTGGTCGTGGTCGCCGTGGTGGTCTCGGCCGCGACCTACGCCCGGTGGGGTCGTGACGCCGACGGCTCGGCCCTCCACCTGCGTGTCGCGCTGCAGGTCGCGGCGCTGACCGCCCTCGCCGCCGCAAGCGGCGCCGGCCCTGCGCTGGTCGGGCCCGTGCTGCTGCTCGCCGTCACCGACACGGTCCGCTACTCGGGGGCCCGTGCCGGGTCGATCGCCGTCGGCTGGGCGTTGGCGGCCATCGCCGCCCACCAGACGGTGCTCGCCAGCTTCGAGCTGCCCACCCTGCTCGCCGGGACGATCGGCCACGGCATCGCGGCCCTCGGCGCCCTGGTGGTGGTCCTCGTCGGCCAACGCATCGCTCGGCTGGCGGCTGACGGCGAGGCCGCCCAGCAGCGCACCGCGCAGGAGCAGGCGCGTATCCGCGCGATGTTGGCCGGCGCCAGCGACGTGACATTGATCATCGGCGACGGCGAGATCACCTACCAGTCACCGTCGACCCAGCGGGTGATGGGCTACCCGACCGGCACCCTGCTGGGTCGCGGCTACCTCGACCTGATCCACCCCGACGACCGGGCCCGCGCCGTCGACTTCGTCCGCGAACTGATCGACCAGCCGGGTGGGTCCGGGCTGCTGGCCTGCCGGCTCGAAGCCGCCGACGGCACCTACGTCCCCGTCGAGTCCTCGTGCCGCAACCTCCTGCACGACGAAGCGGTCCGTGGGTTCGTGGTCTCCGCCCGCGACGTGACCGAACGCCGCCTCCTCGAGGCACAGCTCGAGCACCGGGCGTTCCACGACGACCTGACCGGCCTGGCCAACCGCTCGCTCCTGCTCGACCGCCTCGAGCACACCGGCGCCCGGCTCGGCCGGACCGGCGGCAGGTACGCGGTCCTCTACGTCGACCTCGACGGGTTCAAGCCGATCAACGACACCTTCGGGCACGTCGCAGGCGACGCGGTCCTGCGGGCGGTCGCTCGCCGGCTGGAGGCCGCCACCAGACGGTCCGACACCGTCGCGCGCCTCGGCGGCGACGAGTTCGCCATCCTGCTCGAGGAGCACCACGAGCCGGTGGACGCCGCCCGTGTCGCCGAACGCATCCTCGAGGACGTGCGTCGCCCGATCCTGGCGGACGGCGCCGACGTCCAGGTGACCGCGAGCATCGGCATCGCCTACGACGACGACGGCGACCAGCCCACCGACGTCCTGCGCAACGCCGACATCGCCATGTACCTGTCCAAGCGCGACGGCAAGGACCGCTTCGAGGTCTTCGAGCCCCAGATGCACCTCGCCGTCGTCGAGCGGCTCCACCTCGAGTCCGACCTGCAACGCGCCCTCGACAACGACGAGCTGCGCTGCCACTACCAGCCGATCGTGACCCTCAGCGATCGCCGCATCGTGGGCGTCGAGGCGCTGGTGCGGTGGGAGCACCCCGAGCGCGGCACGGTCGCTCCGGGACAGTTCATCCCCCTCGCCGAGGAGACCGGCCTGATCGTGGGGATCGGGCGGTTCGTCCTGCACGAGGCCTGCGCGCAGGCGGCGGCCTGGCGCCGGGACCTGCCGGGTGCGGAGGACCTCACGGTCTCCGTCAACGTCTCGATGCGTCAGTTCTCGGCCGGGGACCTCCTCGAGGACGTGGCCTCGGCCCTCGCGGCCTCCGGGCTACCGCCCGCGGCGCTGACCCTCGAGCTCACCGAGTCGGCGCTGGTGCACGACGCCGAGCGCACCCTCGCGGTCCTCCAGCAGCTCAAGGAGCTCGGCGTCCGGCTCGCGATCGACGACTTCGGGACCGGGTACTCGTCACTCGCCTACCTGCACCGTTTCCCGGTCGACGTGCTGAAGATCGACCGGTCCTTCGTGACCTCGGTCGTCAGCGGCCGCCAGTCCCCCGCGCTCGCCCGGGCCATCGTCGACCTCGGCCGGTCCCTCGACCTGCTGACCGTGGCCGAAGGCATCGAGCACGACACCGAGCTCGACCAGTTCCGCGAACTCGACTGTGCCCTCGGTCAGGGCTACCTGTTCGCCCGACCCGCGGACGCCGCGACGATCGCGGCGGCCCTGTCCTCCTCCCTCGGTCCGGACGCGGTCGTCCTCGGGTCAGCACCCGACCTCGCCGCCAGCGTCACGCCCGGGGTGTCCGTCGACGTCAGCAGCGCCACCCACTAGCGTCGCCGCGCCGCTCCCCGGCGGTGCGAGCCCGAGCAGGTGCGGTCGGGCGCGGTAGGTGGTCGAGCAGGGAGGTCCTCGTGGGCGTGCTGGTGAAGATCCTGATCGGGGCGGCTGCGGTGTGGGTGGCGGTCCAGATCGTCCCCGGGCTCCACTTCGACGGGTCGATCGCCGCGCTCCTGCTGGTGGCACTCATCCTCGGCGTGATCAACGCGGTCGTGAAGCCGATCCTGACGGTCCTGTCGCTGCCGCTGGTGCTGCTGACCCTGGGGTTCTTCCTGCTGGTGGTCAACGCCATCACGCTGTGGATCGTGATCCGCCTGTCCGAGGGGCTGGACCTCGGCCTGACCTCCGAGGGTTTCGGCGCGACCTTCCTCGGCGCGCTCGTGGTCTCCCTCGTGGTCTGGGGCCTCGAATCGGTCACCGGCACCCGCCGCTGACCACCCGCTGCCTCACCGGACCTCACCACCGCCCTGCCGCGCGGTGACCAGTTCGGTGACGCGGGACCGATCGGCGTCGCCCTCGAGGGGTGGGGTCCGATCCCCGGCCCCCTGTGCCAGCCCCTCGAGCACGTCGACCACCGCCTCCGAGGCGTCCCACCGGGGTGCCCACCCGAGCTCCGCCGCGGCGCGATCGGTCCGCATCTGCGGCGTCCGGAGCGCGAGGTCGAACCACCCGACGTCCACGGGCAGGACGCGCGCCGTCCAGCCCGCCCGGACCAGCGCCCGCACCAACCGTGGCGGCACCGGCACCGTCCGTGCTCCGAGCAGCGCCGCGATGTCCGGCACGGACAGCGCTGGCGGGGCCGCGAGGTTGAACGGACCCCGGACGTCGCGCACCACGGCCGCTCGGAACGCATCGGCCACGTCCTCGGCGTGGGCGAGCTGGACCGTCAGGCCCGGCACGTCGGGCAGCACCGGCAGCCGCCGGACGGCTCCGAAGGCAGCATCGGGCACCAGGGCACCCGCGAACAGCCGCCGCACGTGCGCCGCCGAGCGCCGCTGCACCACCAGCGACGGACGCAGACGGACCACCCGCACCTCAGGGTGGCCAGCCTCGTAGGCGTCGAGCAGCCGTTCGCAGTACGCCTTCCCGAGGCTGTAGGGCGACGTCGCGATCCCGTGCGTCGGCCAGCCCTCATCGACCACGGTGCCGAGCGGAGCCGGTGCGTAGGTCCCCACCGAGGAGGCGTGCACGATCGTGCGCACACCCGCACGCGATGCGGCCGCGAGCAGCCGTGCCGTCCCAGCCGCGTTCACCTCCCACAGCCGACCGGGGTCCCGGCTCGGCTGGATCAGCCACGCCAGGTGCACGAGGGCATCCGCACCCGCCAGGACCGCGTCGAGCGGATCGGGACCGGGCGTCCCGGGCGGTCGCGGCGTGAGGTCCATCGACACCCACCGGACCCCGGCGGGCCCGATCGCCGGGGGCCGCCGAGCCAGGCCGACGACCTGCGACACGTCCGCGTCACCCGCGAGCACCTCGACCACACGGAGGCCGACGTTGCCCGTCGCCCCGGTCACCACGACCCGCTGCTCGCGTGCCACGTCGCTCCTCGCCTCGTCGGTGCGCCACGGTGGCGCGGCTCGCGCCGCGCACCACCGGCGACCGTCCGCTGACCTCCTCTAGCCTGCGGTCCCGACGTCCGCCGAGGAGCTCGTGTGCCTGCCGACCCCACCCTGACCGGCCAGACCACCGAGCTGTTGCAGTCCATGATCCGCAACGCCTGCGTCAACGACGGCACGCCAGCGTCGGGTGAGGAGGTCAGGAACAGCGACCTGTTGACCACCTTCCTCGAGGGGCCGGGCCTCGAGCTGACCCACCACGAACCGTTGCCCGGCCGGAGGTCGGTCCTGACGCGCATCGAGGGCTCCGACCCCACCGCGCCGACCCTCCTCCTGCTCGGCCACACCGACGTCGTCCCCGTGAGCCCGGACGACTGGCGCGAGGACCCGTTCGGCGGGGAGCTGATCGACGACGAGGTCTGGGGCCGTGGCGCCGTCGACATGCTCAACCTCACCTCGTCCATGGCCGTCGCGGTCCGCCACCTGGCACATAGCGGCTTCACCCCGAAGGGCACGCTGCTGTTCCTCGGGGTCGCCGACGAGGAGGCCGGCGGCACCTGGGGCGCGGGGTGGCTGGCCGAGCACGCCTGGGACGAGGTGGGCGCCGACTACGTCCTGACCGAGTCGGGCGGCATCCCGACCGACACCCCGACGGGTCGACGCATCGTGATGATGTCCGGCGAGAAGGGCATCGGCTGGCGCCGCCTGACGATCCACGGCACGCCGGGTCACGGGTCGATGCCGTACAGGGCCGACAACGCGCTGATCACCACCGCCGAGGTCGTGCGCCGCTTGGCCGACTACACCCCGACACCCCAGCTCGGCGAGCACTGGCGCGCCTACGTGGACGCGCTCGGGCTCGACGACGAGGGGCGCGCCGCACTGCTCGACCCCGGCCGGGTCGACGACGCGATCGCGCAGATGGACCCGGGCATGGCCAAGTACCTCCACGCGACCACCCACACCACGTTCTCACCCAACGTCGTCCACGGGGGCACCAAGACCAACACCATCCCCGACCGGGTCGAGCTCGAGGTCGACATCCGCACGCTCCCGGGGCAGACCGACGCCGACGTCGACGCCATGCTGGCCGAGGCGCTCGGCGACCTCGCGGCGCGCGTCGACGTCACCCCCGCGGTCCCCTCGCGACCCGCGTCGAGTTCGGGGACCGACACGCCGCTGTGGGACCTGCTCAGCCGCCGAGCCGAGGCCGTCCACCCGGGGGCCGAGGTCCTACCGTTCATGCTCACCGGCGGCACGGACGCCGCCTTCTTCCGGGAGCGTGGCGCCACCGCCTACGGCGCGGGCATGTTCAGCGCCAGGTCGTCGCTCGCGGAGTTCCGGTCGCGCTTCCACGGGCACGACGAGCGCATCGACACCGAGTCGCTCGGCCTGTCGGCCCAGCTGTGGCTCGACGTCGTCGAGGGCCTCCTGTCCTGAGGGTCCGGGCGGCCTACCCTGTTTCGGCACGCCGACCCGGAGCCCGCGTGCGCACCCGATCGATCCTCGCCCTGCTCACGGCCGCCGCGCTGGTCGCTGCCTGCGCTGCCGACGACGATCCGGACCTCCCCGCTGCCCCGCCGGAGGATGCACCGGACGAGGTGCCGGACGACACCGAGCCGGCCCCCGACGAAGACCCCGACGACGATGCGGACGCGGTCGACGAGCAGCCCGACGAGGTCACGGTCGCGGTGACCGATGTCGCCACCGACCTCGACGCCCCCTGGGACGTCGCCTGGCTCGGCGACCGTGTGCTGCTGACCGAGCGCGACAGCGGCCGGTTGCTCGAACTGGCCGACGACGGCTCGACCCGTGAGGTCCGCACCTTCGAGGTCGACAGCACCGGCGAGGGGGGCCTCCTCGGGATCGCGGCCGGGCCGGACGACCTGCTGTACGTCTACCTGACCACCTCGAGTGACAACCGCGTGGTGCGCCTCGATCCCGACGCGGACGCCGAGCCGGAGGTCGTCCTCGACGGCATCCCGGCCGCCGCGACCCACAACGGTGGCCGCATCGCGTTCGGTCCGGACGGCATGTTGTACGTGGCGACCGGCGATGCGCAGGACCAGCCCGCGGCGCAGGACCCGGACTCGCTCGCGGGCAAGATCCTGCGCGTCACCCCCGGCGGTGGGGTGCCGGACGACAACCCGACCGGGGACGAGGTGTGGTCGCTCGGTCACCGCAACGTCCAGGGCCTGGCCTTCGACACCGACGGGCGCCTGTTCGCACCCGAGTTCGGGCCCGACGTCGACGACGAGATCAACCTCATCGAGCCCGGCGCGAACTACGGCTGGCCCGAGGTGACCGGGGAGGCCGGGGTGGAGGGCTTCACCGATCCCCTGCTCGTCCGTCAGCCGGCCGAGGCATCGTGGTCGGGCGGGGCGGTGCTGGTGGACGGCGCGATCCCGCAGTGGGAGGGTGACCTGTTCGTCGCCGCGCTGCGTGGCGAGCGCCTCTGGCGCGTGCCCCTCGCCGACGGCGCCCTCGACGGTGAACCCGAGGAGCTGTACGTCGGCGAGCACGGCCGGCTGCGTGAGGTGATGCAGGCACCGGACGGCTCGCTGTGGGTGCTGACCAACAACCGCGACGGGCGCGGCTCGCCACGCGATGGGGACGACCGCATCCTGCGGATCGGGCCGGCCAGCGGCTGAGGCCGTGGCGCGGCGGTCCGATCCATGCCTAGCGTGCGCCGACGCGCGGAGACGGGAGGCCCCGGTGCGGCGAGCGTGGACCCGGATGACCCTGACGGTGACGGCGGCGGCGCTGCTCGTGGTGCCGCTGCTGACCGCACCGGCGCTGGCGGCGCCGCCGCGGGGCACCGGGAACGCCTGCCCGCCGGGCGAGGTCCCCGACCCGGGGTTCGGTGACGCCGACGGCCCGTTCCGCGACGCGATCCACTGCGTCGCCTGGTACGGGGTGACGCGGGGACGGACGTCCACGACCTACGAGCCCGGATCCACCTTGACGCGCGCCCAGCTGGCGAGCTTCACGCGCTCGCTGCTCGACGTGTCCCTGGCCGACGGCTTCCCGCTCGGCGACGGACTGACGAGCTTCCGCGACGTCGATCCCGCCGGACCGCACGCCCCCGCCATCGACGCGCTCGCGTCGGCCGACCCCCCGGTCCTGCGTGGCTACGACGAGCACACCTTCGGGCCGGGCGATCGGGTCACGCGCGCCCAGGCCGCCAGCATCGTCGACCGTGCGCTCCGCCTCGCCCTCCCCGACCTGTCGGTACCGGCCGACCCGGACTGCCGGTTCCGCGACCGCGACCGCATCCCGACGGCGCACCGTGATGCCGTGGAACGGCTCTGCGCGCTCGGGGTTGCGGCCGGACGCGACGACGGCCGGTTCGACCCGGGCAGCAGCATCCTGCGTGGCCAGGCGGCGGCCTTCCTCGCCAGGACCCTCGACGTGGTGGCCGAGCACGGCGACCTGCGACCCCCCTACCGCGTCCGCACCCTCGCGTCGGGGCTCGACCAGCCGTGGGAGGTGGTCCGGACCCCTGCCGGCCGCACCTTCGTGACCGAACGCCGCGGCACGTTGTACGAGGTCGTGGGCGGTGCCCTGGAGGTCCGCCGCACCTTCCCCGAGGTGGTCCAGTCGGGCGAGGGTGGGCTGCTCGGCCTGGCGCTCGAACCGGGCGGCTCGCGCCTGTACGCCTACCTGACGACCACGACCGACAGCCGGGTGGTGCGCTTCTCCCCGGACAGCGGCGCGGCGCCGCAGGTGATCGTGTCGGGGATCCCCGTCACCAACACCTCGGGCTCGTTCAACAGCAACCACCACGGCGGCCGCATCGCGTTCGGCCCCGACGGCCACCTCTACATCGGCACGGGTGATGCGGCCCCCAACAGTCCCGCGGGCAACGACTCCCAGCAACGCGCCCAGGACACCAGCAGCCTGCTCGGCAAGATCCTGCGGGTGAACGCCGACGGGTCCGTCCCCGCCGACAACCCCTTCGGCAACGAGGTCTGGTCCCTCGGGCACCGCAACGTGCAGGGCCTGGCCTTCGACGCCGCCGGTCGCCTGTGGGCCACCGAGTTCGGCCCCGAGCGGGACGACGAGGTCAACCTCATCGATCCCGGCGCGAACTACGGGTGGCCGCTGGTGACCGGCACCGACACGACCGACACGGCGCAGGGCCGCTCCCGGCCCGCCGTGTTCGTCCGGCAGCCGCCGGAGGCATCCTGGTCGGGGGCCACCTTCACCACCGAGAACGTCGGCTTCGCGGGCCGCGACACCCTGCTCGTCGCCGCGCTCCGCGGCCAGCGGCTGTGGCGCATCGGCACCGACGGCGCGCAGGTCACCGGCAGCCGGTCGTTCTTCGTCGGCGACCACGGGCGCCTTCGGACCGTGGTCCCGTCCGGGGACGGCGGGGTGCTGGTCCTCACCGGCAACGGCGGCGGTCAGGACCGGCTGCTGCGCATCGGACGGTGACCGCGCGGCGGCTGTCAGTCGATCAGCTGGTGGACGCGCGCTTCGAGCTCGATGGCGGGCAGCGGCACCATGAACAGCGGGGTCGCCGGCTGCATCAGGTCACGACCCGCGTCGAGCCCGCCCACCGGCACCGCGGTGAAGCCGAGGTCGCCGACGAGGTCGGCCACCTCGTCGCGGGCCTCGCGATCGTCGGCGGCGATGGCGACACCGATGCGTCTGGCCGTCGGTGCGGTCTCGGCCGCTGACTCGACGAACTGCTCGGCCGGCAGGGTGTTGAAGGCCTTGACGACGCGGGCGCCCGGGAGCAGCGCGGCGATCACCCCGGTGGAGCCGGTCGGCCCGGTGTCCACGATGTCGTAGTCGGCCGAGAACGGGTTGGTCGCGTCCACCACCACGTGATCCTGCAGGTCCAGGCCGGCCAGCGCTTCCTCGGCGACGCGCCAGGGGAAGGCGAGCACGACCACGTCGCTGCCGACCACGTCCTCGCGCTCGCCTGCGACCACCCCCGGCCAGCCGGCCACGACGGGCGCCAGCTCCTCGCGTCCGCGGGCAGCGGTCACCACCACCTCGTGCCCGTGCGCACCCAGCAGTCTCGCCAGGGTCCCGCCCATCCGTCCTGCACCGATCACCGCGACCCGCACGTGGCCTCCTCGCTCGTCCGCCTGCGCACCGCGCACAGGTGGGTACTGGTCGGCAGGGTGGCCGATGGCGCGGCTCCCGTCACCGTCCGTACGGGACGGCTAGCGTGACGACCGCGTCCCGTCGGGACCGTGACCGTCGAGGGGGATGCTCGTGGGACAGCTCAGGGGGCTGCTCATGGGACTGCGACACGCGCTGAGCGTGACCGACGTGGTCGGCTGAGCGGTGCCGATCGAGGACGTGGCCGACCTCGTCGCCCGGTGGCAGCGCGCCCGGTCACCGGGTGAACGCGCCCGGGTCGCCGCCACCGGCGCGCGGACCCTGCGCGGCCTGTCCATCGCTGAACGCCGCGTGCTGGCGCAGGGGCTGGCCGAGCGCGGAGCTCCCGAGGCGGCCGCCCAGCTCCAGCGGTACGGCGCCGGGGTGCTGACCTCCCGCCAGATGACCGAACTGGCCGCGGCGCTCCGGTCGGTCGAGCCCGCGCAACTCGAGGGTCTGGCCGCCTCCCTGGCCGATCCGGCGGAGCGCCACCGCCTCGCGCGGGCAGCCGTCGGATCGGTGATCGACGGCGGGCCGCCCCCTCCGACCGGTCCTCCGCTGGCCGGCCCCGACCCGGCACCACCTCCGGCGCCGACGGGCGAGGCCGTCCCCCTCCCGCCCCCGCAGCACACCCCCGATGCCCCGGACGACCTCGACGGGTGGCCGGACCTCGCTGACGGCGGCACCGAGGCAGCGGACGCTGACACCGACGCTGCCGAGACCGACGCTGCGGACGCCGACGGTGCCGAGGGTGCCGAGGGTGCCGAGGGTGCCGACGAGTGGGTCGACCTCGCGTCGACCCCGGCGACCCCCGATCCGGCCGCGACCATCCCCGCGGCGACGACGTTCGACCCCGCCGCGGCCCTGGCGGACATCGACCGGGCCGGCTCCGTGCAGGCCCGCCTCGCGGCCGCGAGGAGCCTCGCCGGCACCCCGCTGACCAGCGACAGCTTCACCGCGGTGCTCCTCCGGCTCCCCGACGGGTGGCAGCGGCGGACGATCGCACGGCGGCTGCTCGAGGCGGGGGGCGTGACCGACGTGGACACCGAGCAGGTGCTGACCTGCTTCGAGCGGCACGGCGACCGTACGGCGGTCGGGCACGTCCTGGTCGACCGCGATCTCGCTCACGTGGAGACGGTGACCGACCACCTCGCCCCGGGGGCCGCTGCGCGCGTGCGTCGTCGGTCCCGCGGAGCGGCCTGAGGTGGACGCCGTCGGGCTGCTCGCGGGGACCGGCTGGGCCTCGGGTGTCAACCTCTACGCCGTCGTGGTCCTCCTCGGGCTGGTCGGGCGGACCGGCCTCGCGGACGTGCCGGTCGTGCTCACCCGCACCGACGTCCTGGCCGTCGCGGCGCTGCTCTACGCGATCGAGTTCGTGGTGGACAAGATCCCCTGGCTCGACACCGCCTGGGACGCGCTCCACACCGTGGTCCGGCCCGTCGGCGCCGCCACGCTCGGTGCGATCCTCGCGGGGGACATCGAGACCGTCGGCGAGGTCACGGCTGCCTTGTCGTCCGGATCGCTGGCCCTCGCCAGCCACACGGTCAAGGCGACCACCCGGGCGGCCATCAACACCTCGCCCGAACCGGTGAGCAACGGGCTGGTCAGCCTCGGCGAGGACGGTCTCGTCGCGGGGGTGGTGGTGCTCGCGGTCACCAACCCGGTGCTCGCGCTGGCGGCGGTCGCCGTCCTCCTGGTCGCCGGCACGCTGACCGTGGTGCTCCTCGCGCGAGCGCTCCGACGAGCGTGGCGGGGCTGGCGGGAGCGTCGTCGATCCCGCCGCGACCCCGGCCGCGATGCCGGCCGCGATGCCGGCCGCGATGCCGGCCGCGAGGGCCACGAGGAAGATGGCGCACCGGGCCACCCCCGGTAGGTTGGGGGGTCCCCTCGCTCCCGACCGACGAGCCGCCCGTGCGCTTCCTCGACGGCCACACGCCAGCCCACGACCTGACCTACGAGGACGCCTTCCTCGTCCCCGCCCGGTCGGCGATCACCTCACGTCTCGACGTGGCCCTCGACAGCAACGACGGCACGGGGACCAGCGTGCCCCTCGTCGCCGCGAACATGACCGCGGTCTCGGGCCGGCGCATGGCCGAGACCCTCGCTCGCCGGGGCGGGCTCGCGGTCCTGCCCCAGGACATCCCGGTGGACGTGGTCGCCGAGGTGGTGGCGTGGGTCAAGGGCCGCCACCCGGTGGTGGAGACCCCGATCGCGCTCGCCCCCAACGACACGGTCGGCGACGCGCTCGCGCTGATCCCCAAGCGTGCCCACGGGGCCGCGGTGATCGTCGACGCGGACGCACCGGTCGGCATCGTGACGATGGCCGACCTCGGGGACGTCGACCGGTTCACCCAGCTCGGTCGGGTCATGTCCGACCACCCCACCACGATCCCGGCCGACGTCGATCCGAGGGACGCGTTCGACCTGCTGGCCGAGGCACGCCACCGCCTCGCACCTGCCGTCGACGCGGACGGCCGACTCGTGGGGATCCTCACCCGCGCCGGTGCGCTGCGCTCCACCCTCTACCGGCCGAACCTCGACGCCGCCGGCCGACTGGCGATCGCCGCAGCCATCGGCGTCAGCGGTGACGCGGCAGCCACGGCCCGCAAGCTCGTGGCCGCCGGTGTGGACGTCCTGGTGCTCGACACCGCCCACGGCCACCAGGACCGCATGCTCGACGCGCTCCGCACCGTCCGTCACGAGGACCTCGGCGTGCCGGTGGTGGCCGGCAACGTGGTGACCGTCGAGGGCGTCCGTGACCTCGTCGAGGCCGGAGCCGACATCGTGAAGGTCGGTGTCGGCCCGGGCGCCATGTGCACCACCCGCATGATGACCGGCGTGGGTCGCCCCCAGCTGTCGGCGGTCATCGCGTGCGCCGAGGTCGCCCGGGACCTCGGGGCGCACGTGTGGGCCGACGGCGGCGTCCGCCACCCCCGCGACATCGCGCTCGCGTTGGCCGCCGGCGCGTCCAACGTCATGGTCGGATCGTGGTTCGCGGGCACGCACGAGTCCCCCGGCGACCTCGAGCACGACGCCGACGGCCGCCCCTTCAAGATCTCGTTCGGCATGGCCTCGGCGCGGGCGGTCAAGCAACGCACCGAGGGCGAGAGCGCGTTCGACCGCGCGCGCAAGGCCATGTTCGAGGAGGGCATCTCGTCGGGGCGGATGCCGCTCGACCCGGTGGCACCGGGTGTGGAGGACCTCGTCGACCGCATCGTGGCCGGCGTCCGCAGCGCCTGCACCTACGCCGGTGCGTCGGACCTCGCGTCCTTCCGTGATCGCGCCGTCCTCGGCGTCCAGACACGATCCGGGTACGCCGAGGGCCGGCCGATCAGCGGCGGCTGGTGACCGTCACCCGACGATGGCCTCGATGCGGTCCTTGACCTCGGGGGTCAGCTTCGGGAGCAGCGCCACCGCGCCCATGTTGTCGTGCACCTGCTCGACGCGGGAGGCACCGGTGATGACCGAGGACACGTTCGGGTTCGAGGCGCACCAGGCGATGGCCAGCTGGGCCAGGCTGCCGCCGAGCTCGTCGGCGACCGTCGCCAGTTCCCGGACCGTCGCGTTCTTCTGCTCGTCGGTGAGGGACTCGGCGAGCCACCCGAACCCCTCGAGCGCCGCGCGTGAGTCCGACGGCACGCCGTCGATGTACTTGCCGGTCAGGAGGCCCGACGCGAGCGGCGACCAGATCGTGGTACCGAGCCCGATGTCCTCGTACAGCCGCGCGTACTCCTTCTCCACCCGACGACGGTGGAACAGGTTGTACTGGGGCTGCTCGACGATCGGCTTGTGCCAGCCGTAGCGGTCGCAGACCTCCCACGCGGCGCGGATCTCGTCGGCGGTCCACTCCGAGGTACCCCAGTACAGGGCCCAGCCACGCTCGACGACGTCGTGCATCGCCCGCGCGGTCTCCTCGATGGGGGTCTCGGGGTCCGCGCGGTGGCAGTAGACGAGGTCGAGGTGATCGAGGCCGAAGCGCTCGAGCGACCCCTCGACGGCCTCGATGAGGTACTTGCGGTTGAGGGTGTTGCGGGAGTTCGGGCCGTCGTGCAGCCCCCAGAAGAACTTCGACGACACCACGTAGGAGTGACGCTCCCAGCCGAGCTGGCGGATCGCGTCGCCCATGATGCGCTCCGACTCACCCCCGGCGTAGGCCTCGGCGTTGTCGAAGAAGTTGACACCGGCGTCGTAGGCGGCGGACATGCACTCGACCGCACGTTCGACGTCCACCTGGTTCTTGAAGGTCACCCACGACCCGAAGGACAGGACGCTGACCTTCAGGCCGCTGCGGCCGAGCCGGCGGTAGGGCATGGGGTGCTCGGACGGGGTGACCTCGGACACGGTGGGGCCTTCCGGTACGGGAGGGAGCACGGGGTGGGACGCCGGACGGGAGGGTCCGTGGCCGACGCGGGGAGCGGATGGCGCCGACTCCGGCAGCCTAGAGCCCGAGGCCCGGGACGTCCGGCGGTGCCGGGCTGGTCGGAGGGGCTGACCTCGTCCCTCCTCCCGGCCCGTTACCGTGCACCCCGCGCGGGACCGATCGCGCAGGTGCGGTGGCCCACCGGCCGCCTGCCCAACCTCGTCAGCTCGACGCCAGCGCGACGCCGGCTCGAGGTCAGCTGGAACGAGACGTCGGCACGGAGGCGGTGGTGGCAGCGACAGGCGAGCGGGGCCGTGTCCTCGCGGACCGCTACGAGCTGCGCGACAAGCTCGGTCACGGGGGTGCCGGGACGGTGTGGCGCGGCCACGACCGGGCGCTCGACCGTCCGGTGGCCGTCAAGCTGCTGCACGCCGACCTGGCCGGCGACCGGGCTGCCGGGACCCGCTTCCGCACCGAGGCGACGGCAGCGGCGAAGCTGACCCACCCGAACGCGGTCCTGGTCTACGACCTCGGACAGGACCTCGACGAGACCTACCTGGTCATGGAGCTGGTCGAGGGCGTCAACCTCGGCGACATCCTCGACGACGGCCCCCTCCCGGCGGGCCTCGCTGCCGCGCTCGGTGCGCAGGTGGCCAGCGCGCTCGGGACGGCGCACGCTGCTGGGATCGTGCACCGCGACGTCAAGCCCGCCAACGTGCTGGTGACGGTGGACGGCGCCGCCAAGCTGGCCGACTTCGGCATCGCGCGCGCCCTCGGAGCCGCCACGTCCCGGCTCACCCGGACCGGCACCGTCCTCGGCACGGCGCGGTACCTGGCTCCCGAACAGCTGCGCGACGACCCGATCGACGCCCGCGCCGACGTCTACGCCCTCGGGCTGGTCCTGCACGAGGCCCTGACCGGGCGCGCACCGTTCGGTGAGGGCAACGCCGTCGAGGTCGCCGCGCGGCGCCTGACCACGGTGCTGCCCCACGTCAGCGACCTCATGCCCGGCATCCCCCCGGGCCTCGAGGAGGTCATCGAGTGGTCGACGCGCGTCGATCCGCGGGAGCGCCCGACGGACGGCAACGACCTGGCCGACGCCCTCCGCGCGTTCGCCTCACGTGGTGCCGACACGGCCATCGCGGCCCGCGTCGCCCGTGTGCCCCAGCGCAACACCACGCCCGTCGCCTCGGAGCGGATCGCTCCGATCGACGTGGCAGGCTCACCACCCGAACCGCTCGACGCGCCGCCTGCGCCCCCGGTGGATCCGGGTGTCCCGCTCGACCCGGGCGGCGACGCTGCGCCGGCGGACGAGCCGCCCATCGGCAGCACCCGGGCCATCCCGGTCACCGACACCGCGGGGGGCGCGGCCGCCGTGCCCGCCGCCCCCCGGGACGCGACCTCCGCCTACTCCGAGCTGCCCGGCGACGAGGCAACGGCGGCGCCTGCCGGCCCCTCCACAGGACGCCGCTGGCTGGTCGGTGTCGTGGCGGCGATCGCCGTGCTGCTCGGCGCCATCGCACTGAACGCCGCCAACGACGGCACGCTCGAACCCGGGGACGACGCCGGCACACCGACGGCCAGCGGCGACGCCGAGGGCGAGCCCCTCCCCGTCGCGGCATCGGGGGACCTCGACCCCGAGGGTGACCTGCGCGAGCACGGCGACCAGGTCGAGAACGCGCACGACGGCGACGCCGACACCTTCTGGCCCACCGAGACCTACCGTTCCTCGGACTTCAGTGGCCTGCCGAAATCCGGTGTCGGCATCTGGCTCGAGCTCGAGGAACCGCAGGCGCTCGACCGCGTCGAGGTCGAGCTCAACGTGGCCGGTGGCAGCCTCGAGCTGTACGCATCGGACCAGGGGCCGCCCGACGACGAGCAGCTCCCCGGCGACTGGGGGACCCGGCTGGGCGGTGGCGAGGTCCCCGACGCCCGCCTGCAGTTCCCGAACCTGCCGCGCGGCGAGATCCGCACGGTGGTGCTGTGGTTCACCGATCTGCCCGAGAGCAGCCGGAGCGGCTGGCGGGCCGAGGTCCGCGACGTACGCCTCATCGGACGCTGACTCCGGCCGCGGGCGCCGCACTCACGGGCGTTCGCTACCGGTTGCAACCGCACGTGCCGAGGCGGGGGTTCGCTACCGGTAGCAACCGCATGTGCTGGTGCGGGCGGTGGTCACGGGCGGTTCACGACCGCCGGGTGTCTCGCGTCCGCTGGGTGGCCGACGACGCACGGGGGCTCACCAGTCGCCCGCCGGACACGTGGCACCCACCGGCCTTCTCTCGGCGACGGGGGTACGGCGCACGGAACCCGAGCGTGCTCGATGCATGCTCACCGGACGCTGAGGCGTCACCCGAACGGACGGCCGAGGCGTCGCCGCAGGGGCGGTCGCACGACGGCTACGGTCCGGCTGTCGTCGCAGCGGCCGTTCCGGCCGGCGGCCGGTCGTCGGAGGTGGGTGTGAGCGAGGTCCTGGTCACTGGCGCGACGGGGTTCGTGGGAGGACGGATCGCCCGACGCCTGGCCGAACGCGGCGTCGACGTGGTGGCCCTGGTCCGGTCGCCGTCCGACGCGCTGGCCGATCTCGGCATCGCCCAGCGCACCGTGGCGCTGCAGGACCTCGAGGGCATCCAGGCCGTGGCCGGCCAGGCGCGGGCGATCGTGCACGCCGCCGCCACGGCAGGCCCCGACCACGCCACGGCGGACGAGGTCAACGTCCACGGCACGCGCGGAGTGACCGGCGCCGCGTTGCTGTCGGACCTGCGCCTGATCCACATCTCGACCACGTCGGTCTACGACCTCGCCGCGGTCGGTGACACCGTCGTGGACGAACTGGCTCCCCTCGTGGCCCGCG
Source organism: Nitriliruptor alkaliphilus DSM 45188 (assembly GCF_000969705.1). Classification (GTDB taxonomy): domain Bacteria; phylum Actinomycetota; class Nitriliruptoria; order Nitriliruptorales; family Nitriliruptoraceae; genus Nitriliruptor; species Nitriliruptor alkaliphilus. The sequence continues at coordinate 3,065,317 of NZ_KQ033901.1, read as the reverse complement.
ACGACACGCCGCTGGTCAGCAGCTCCGGCAACGCCTACGCCACGACGAAGGCGCTGGCCGAGGGGGAGGTCGTGCGCGCGGTCCAGAGCGGGCTCGTCGGCGCCGTCCTCCGCCCACCGGCGGTGCTCGGCGCCGGGCCGACCTCGACCTGGGGAACGCGGGTCCCCCGACGCATCCGCGACGGCGAGGCGCTCCCCATCGCCGAGGACAGCACCTTCGGCTGGGTCCACGTCGAGGACCTGGTCGACGCGGTCCTGGCCGCGTTGGACGCCGACCCCGAGGTCGTGCGCGGCCTGATCACCAACGTGGTCGGCGGGCACGTGCCCTTCGCCACCTACCGGGATGCGGTCCGAGCGATCGTCGGTGGACCGCAGGTACCGACGCCCGAGGACGCGATGGCGTGGCGCGGGAGCTACGCGACGACGCAGCTGCTCCAGACCCTCGACGTGCGACCCTCGCGTACGTTCGAGGAGGCCATGGACGAGATCCGCACGAGCTGGGAGCACGGTGACCTCGATGCCTGACCCCGACCGCCCAACGGCACCCACGGGCACCCCACGGATCGGGACCCCCATCAGCGCGACCGGTCGTGGCTACCGCCGCGCGGTCCCGCCACACCTCGACGAGGAGGCGAGACAGCGGCTGCGCTGGCTGCTCGACGACCCCGAGCACTGGGTGCTGCGCACCAGCTGGGAACGCTACCTGCGCACCGGCGACCAGAGCCTGCTGATCACCACCGATCAGCTCACCCAGGACCAACGCGTCGCGGCGGCCGCGTGGCTCGGGCAGCAACGTCACGCCCTGCACCGGGCCATCGAGGGCGGCGACCGGGCGCCCGACGGCTGGCTCGAGGAGCTGCCGATGATGCGGGCGTTCGTGCGCCGCGGGCACCCGAGCCGCCTGCAGCGTGCGGTACCCCGCCAGCCCGGCGGCCCGACGACCGAGGCCTGACCGAGCTGGCCACCCTCGTCAGCCCAGCGTCCCGCTGCCGGCCAATGCCCGTCGGAGCGCACCGATCCAGCGATCGCGATCGGCGGCCTTGAACGCCACGTGGTCGGCCACCTCGGGGTGCGGCAGGATCAGGAAGCGCTCCTCGGCCAGCCCGGCGACGACCGCGTCGGCGACGTCCTCGGGCTCGAGCACCGCCGACGCCGCCCGGACCGCCAGGGCCGAGGCGTTGCCGGACTCGGCGGCGTCCTGCAGGAGCGGGGTGTTGACCGCCTGCGGGCACAGCGTGCTGACCCCGATCCCGCGCCCGCCGTAGGTGACCGCGAGCCACTCGGCGAACCCCACGGCCGCGTGCTTGGTGGCCGTGTACGGCGCGTCACCGGGGGTCGTCAGCAGCCCGGCCGCCGACGCGGTGTGCAGCAGGTAGCCCGAGCCGCGCGCCACCATCCGCGGGACGACCGCACGCGCCCCGTGCAGCTGCGACAGGACGTTGACCTGCCACGCCCGCTCCCACTGCTCGTCGGTCGCGTCGAGGCCGGCGCCGATGCCGATGCCGGCGTTCGAGCAGAGCAGGTCGACGGGTCCGAGTTCGGCCTCGGCGCGGTCGATCATCGCCTCGACCTGCTCGCGGACGGCGACGTCGACCTGCAGCGCGAGGGTGCGGCATCCGTCGTCTCCGAGCTCGGCGGCCAGCCGCTGCACCGACGGCAGATCGAGATCGGCCAGCAGCAGCGCCGCCGCCCCCTCGACGGCGAAGCGCCGCGCCATCGCGGCCCCGATGCCGCTGCCTGCTCCCGTGATCACGACCACCGCACCGCGCAGCTGCATCCTGGCTCCCTCTCGCCGTCGGACCGTCGGACCGTCGGCAAGATGTTAGTGGTCGTTCACGTTGCGTGGCTGCCTACGCTCCCCGGGACCCCAGCCCAACGTCGAGGTATCCGCGTTGCGTGACCACGTCCAGCTCATCACCTACGCCGACCGGCTCGCCGGTGACCTGCGCGGGTTGACGGCGCTGCTCACCGGACCGTTGGACGGCGTGTTCGACGCCGTCCACGTCCTGCCGTTCTTCACCCCGATCGACGGCGCGGACGCCGGGTTCGACCCCGTCGACCACACCGAGGTCGATCCCCGCCTCGGCGACTGGTCCGACGTCGAGGCGCTCGGCCGCGTCCTGCCGGTGATGGCCGACCTCATCGTCAACCACGTGTCGGCCGACTCCCCCGCCTTCCGCGACGTGATCGCCCGCGGTGCGTCGTCGCCGCACGCCGGCATGTTCCTCACCCTGGACGCGGTGTTCCCGGGCGGTGCCCGCGAGGCCGACCTCCTCGCGATCTACCGCCCCCGACCGGGCCTGCCGCTGACCGCCGTGCAGCACGCCGACCGGACCCGGCGGCTGTACTGGACCACCTTCACGCCCCAGCAGATCGACCTCGACGTCCACCACCCCGGCAGCGTCGCCTACCTCGACGGCATCCTCGACCGCTTCGCCGCCCACGGCATCCGGATGGTCCGCCTCGACGCCGTGGGGTACGCGGTCAAGACCCCGGGCACGTCCTCGTTCATGACCCCGGAGACGTTCGACTTCATCCGCTACCTGACGGGGCGGGCGCACGCCCGGGGCATCGAGGTCCTGGTCGAGGTGCACAGCTACTGGCGGCGCCAGGTCGAGATCGCCACCGAGGTCGACTGGGTGTACGACTTCGCCCTGCCGCCGCTGGTGCTGCACGCGCTCTACGCCGGTGACGCGTCGGCCCTGCGGCACTGGTGCGAGGTGCGGCCGACCAACGCCGTCACGGTCCTCGACACCCACGACGGCATCGGCGTCATCGACGTCGGGCCGGACACCTCGACCCCCGGTGGCGGCACGGTCGAGCACCTCGGGCTGCTCGACGGCGCCGCCATCGACGCGTTGGTCGAGGGCATCCACGCCGCGAGCGGTGACACCTCGCGCCTCGCGACGGGTGTCGCCGCCTCGAACCTCGACCTCTACCAGGTCAACTGCACGTTCGCGGACGCGTGCGGCGACGAGGCCGGCCACCTGCTCGCCCGCGCGCTCCAGGTGTTCCTCCCCGGCGTGCCGCAGATCTACTACGTGGGGCTCCTCGGGGGAGGCAACGACGTGGACCTCCTCGAGCGCACCGGGGTCGGCCGTGACATCAACCGCCACCGGTACACCCCCGACGAGGTCGCCACCGCGCTCGACCGCCCATTCACGCAGCGGCTGATCGCGCTGCTGCGGCTGCGGCGGACCCACCCCGCGTTCCGTGGCGGGTGGGAGCTGCTCGGGGCGCCGGACCACCAGCTGGCGATGCGGTGGACCGCCGGGGACGATGTCGCCGAACTCCGCGTGGACCTCCGCGACCGGTCGCTGTGCCTCCGGGTGACCGACAGTGGACACCAACAGGAGGTCACCGACCCCCTCGACCTCGCGCACCTCGGCTGACGCCCGTACGACCACGCTGGACGGCTGAGGCCCGACAGGTCGGGCTCCAGGGGAGCGGGTCCGATGCCCGTGGCATCCGCGCTCGCTCTCGGCGTCGTCCGAGGGGAGCCCACGATGACCACGGAAGCTTCGGAACCGTCGACGAAGCGCGACTGGGCGTGGGTGCCGAGGCTGGTGGCGGCCGTCGGTGGCGCGTTCCTCCTCGGGTCGGGGCTGTGGGCGATGGTCGCGCCGGCGGCCTTCTTCGAGGCCGCCGCGATGTTCGAGCCCTACAACGCTCACTTCATCCGCGATGTCGGGGCGTTCATGCTCGGCCTGGGTGCCGTGCTGCTGCTGGCCGCGGCCCGACCGGCCGTGGAAGCCCTCGCGGTCGCGCTCTGCGGGGTCGGCATCGGCGCCGTGGCGCACACCCTCTCCCACATCGTCGACCGCCACGAGGGCGGCACACCCGCCGTCGACATCCCCTTCTGGGTCCTGCTCAGCCTCGTGCTGCTCGGGGCCGGCGTGGCGAGGTGGCGACAGGCCGGCTGATACCGATCACCGCGAGCCGTGAGCGGCGCGGCGCCCGCGGCGGGACCCACGGAGTCGGGTCCGCCGGGGGTCACCGCGGGGCGAGGGCGTGCAGCGCGATCGCGCCAGCGGCGGCGACGTTGAGCGAGTCGACGCCGTCGTGCATCGGGATGCGCGCACGCACGTGGGCACCGGTGATGGCCGCCTCGGTCAGGCCCGGCCCCTCCGCACCGAGGACGAGGGCCACCGGCCGGGCAGCCAGCTCGGCCGCGACGTCGCGCAGTTCGTCGGCCGACGGATCGGGAGTCAACGCGACCGTGCTGACCCCGCGGGCGTGCAGGAGCTCGAGCAGCTCGGGCGTGCCGGCGGGGGTCCGGGCGAACGGCAGCCGTAGGACGTGGCCCATCGAGACCCGGACGCTGCGGCGGTACAGCGGGTCGGCACACCCGGGCCCGAGCAGGACCCCGTCGCACCCGAGGCCCCGCGCCGACCGGAACAGCGTGCCGAGGTTCTCGTGGTCGTTCAGGCCCTCGAGGACGAGCAGCCGCCGGGCTCCGTCGACCACGTCGGCGACGGCCAGCGGTTCGGGCCGGTCACCGCATCCGAGGACCCCCTGGTGCAGCGGGAAGCGGACCAGCTCGTACAGCACGGCCCGCGGGACCACGTAGGCCGGGGCATCGACCTGCGCCAGGACGTCGCTGACCTCGGGGACCCGCTCCTCGGCCAGCAGCAGCGAGCGCACCTCGTACGGCGACGCGACCAGCTCACGGACCGGGTTCGGCCCCTCGGCGATGAACACGCCGCGCTGGTGCTCGTAGCGTTTGCGCAACGCCGGGTCGCTGAGCGCGGCGTAGTCCCCGAGCGCGGGATCGCCCGGGTCGTCGAGGTGCACCAGGTCAGCCATGGCGCGTAGCCAACCACGTGTCGCGCGACCGCCTTCACGGGACCCTCACGCGCCCGGGCCGAGCGAGGTGATACGTTGTGGGCCACGTCGCGAACCTGACGACGACACGCGCGTCGCTCCCGCTGCCCCCAGCTCGTAGCTCCACCGGGGACCGGCCTTCGACGCGGAACCGGTCCTGCGGCGTCCTCATCGCCGTGACCGTCTCCCGGCTGCGTGTCCACCACGCACCGATCCTCCCGTGCCCCCGGCGGCCACCGCCGTGTGCGCGCACGATCGCTGCTCGCCCCGGCCGCTCCCGGCCGGTGGCGCCACCGCGCCCCCAAGCCCGGCGCACCGAACGACGGACCATCCGTGCCCCACTCCACCACCCAGGACCGCCCTGGTACCGCCGGTACCACGAGCCCCCGGTCCTTCGCCGACCTCGGCGTCCCCGCCGAGATCGCCCGCAAGCTCGTCGAGCTCGGCATCACCGCCCCCTTCCCCATCCAGGAGCTGACGGTCGAAGCCGGCCTCGCTGGCCGTGACCTGTCCGGCAAGGCGCCGACCGGGTCCGGCAAGACCCTGGCCTTCTCCATCCCCGTCGCCGCCCGCGTCGGCAAGGGTGCGCCCGGTCGTCCGCGCGCGCTGCTGCTCGTGCCGACGCGCGAGCTCGCCGCGCAGGTCAAGACCGTGCTCGCCCCGTTGGCTGCCGTCCGCGGACGCACCATCGCCACGATCTACGGCGGCACCGACATCCGCAAGGACGTCAAGCGCCTCCGCCAGGGCGTGGACATCATGGTCGCCTGTCCCGGCCGGCTCGCCGATCTCGTCCGACGCGGCGACGTGAAGCTGTCCGACGTCGAGCTCGTCGTGCTCGACGAGGCCGACCGCATGGCCGACATGGGCTTCCTGCCCGAGGTCAAGCGGCTCCTCGACGCGTGCCGAACGGACCGCCAGACCCTGCTGTTCTCGGCCACCCTCGACGGCGATGTCGATGAGCTGGTGCGCCGCTACCAGCGGGACCCGGTCCGCCACGAGGTCGCCCAGCCCGCCGAGGCGCGTGGCGACGTCCGCCACGTCTTCTGGCCGGCCGAGCGTCCGATGCGACGCGCCGTGACCGCCAAGGTCCTGCGTGAGATGACCCCGGCGATCGTCTTCACCCGCACCAAGCGAGGTGCCGACCGCCTGGCGCGTCAGCTCGCGCAGGACGGCATCGCGACCGCCGCCATCCACGGCGACCGCACGCAGCGCCAGCGGGAAAAGGCCCTCAAGAACTTCACCGACGGGTCGGTCACCACGCTGGTGGCCACCGACGTCGCCGCGCGCGGCATCCACGTCGACGACGTCGCGGTGGTCGTGCACTACGACCTGCCGGCCGACCACAAGGACTACGTGCACCGCTCCGGTCGTACCGGCCGCGCAGGTGCCGAGGGTGTGGTCGTCTCCTTCGTCGGCGACGAGGAGTCGACCGACGTCGACAAGATGCAGATCGCGCTGGACCTCCCGCGGGGCCTGCACCACGTCGACGTCGACCTGCTCACCACCGACGACTTCCCGACGCCGACCCTCCCCCACGTGCGGCCGCACCGCACCGGCGGCATCAAGGGCAAGGGTGGCGGCCAGCGCAGCAACGCGGGTCGCGGCAACGGCGCAGCTCGTGGGAGCGGCGGCCAACGCGGCCGCGGCAACGGCGGCAACGCTGGCGGTCGCGGCAGCGCAGGCGGCGGCAACGGTGGTGGCCGGAGCAACGGCGGTCAGCGCAGCGGCGCCCCCAAGGGCGGCGCGCGCAGCGCCAGCCGTCGTCAGACCCGCTGACCCGACGGACCCACCACGCGCGGCGTGACCCGGAGGCTCAGCCCTCCGCGGCGCGCCGCGCGCGGCGTTCGGCGGCGTCCTCGGCGGCGCGACGCTCGGCCTCCTCGACCGTCGGGGCCGTGCCACCGAGGTGCGCCGGCTGCCACCACGCGTCGTCCGGGGACTTCGGGGTCTGCGGGTAGTCCTCCTGGAGGCGCGTGACCAGCTCACCGATGGCGACCATCAGGCGCAGGTGGACCTCGGCCGGGTCGTCACCCGCCGCGTAGGGGATCGGCGGCCCGAAGGCGACCGTGACCACGGTGCCGACGGCCGGCCGGGGCTTCCTGCCCTTGGTGAAGATGCGCTGCGTACCCCAGACGGCTCCCGGGACCAACGGCACGCCGGCGCCCATGGCCATGCGGACCGCGCCGGGCCGTCCGGCGAGCGGCACGAACGACCGACTGATCGTTCCCTCGGGGAACATCCCGACCATCTCGCCGCCGTCGAGCGCCGTAGCCACCTCACGCATCGCGCGCACGGTCTGGCCGCCACGGTCGACCGGGATGTGGCCCATCGCCCGCATCAGCGGGCCCGACACCTTGTGGTCGAACACCTCGCGCTTGGCCACGAAGCGCAGCCGACGTTTGCCCCGCTGCTGGCGCACGCCGTACCCCGAGAACACGAAATCGAGGTAGCCGACGTGGTTGGTCGCCACGACCGCCCCACCCTCGGCCGGGACGTGCTCGACCCCCGTCACCCGGACGTCCCAGCGCAGCAGCTTGAAGATCGTGAGCACGAGGCCGATCACGATCGAGTAGGTGGGGTTCCTCACGGCGGCTCCCGGACGACACGGAGAGCGCGAACCTAGCCCACCCGATCCGCCGCCCCGGGCCGTGCGGTCCTCAGCCGGCGTGCCTCGCGGTCGGCACCCGGCGTGGTGCGCACGACCGCTCGTCCGTCCCCGGCAGGGTGTCGCACGCGGCCACGCCGTACGGTGCCGCCGGGACACGCCGATCGGAGAGGACCACCGTGACGACGCACGCTCCTGCACGCCCGCACGCGGAGGGACCTGCCCGCACCCGCACGCCGAGGGTGGGCGTCATCGGGACCGGGTTCTCCGGCGTGGCGATCGCTGCGGAGCTGCAGACCCTCGGCATCCACAGCTTCACGATGCTCGAGAAAGCCGACGAGATCGGTGGCGTGTGGCGGGACAACACCTACCCCGGAGCTGCCTGCGACGTCCCGAGCCACCTCTACGCGTTCTCGTGGAAGCCCGAGTCCGACTGGTCGCTCCGCTTCGCGCCGCAGGCCGAGATCCACGCCTACCTCCAGGACGCGGCCCGCGAGCGTGGTCTGCTGCCCCACATCCGCTTCGGCGTGGAGGTCGTCCGGGCGGTCTGGTCCGATACCGCCGCCACGTGGCACGTGCACCTCGACACCGGCGAGATCGTGACCTTCGACGTGCTCGTCGCCGGCACGGGTCAGCTGAACCGGCCGGCCATCCCCGCCCTCCCGGGGATCGACGGGTTCACCGGGCTCCACTTCCACTCCGCCCGCTGGGACCACGCGGCCGACCTCGAGGGCCGTGACATGGTGGTCATCGGCACCGGCGCCAGCGCCATCCAGTTCGTCCCGCACCTCGCCGAGACCGCTCAGCAGGTGACCGTCGTGCAGCGCTCGGCCCCCTGGGTCGTGCCGAAGGCCGACCGCGCCTACTCGGCCAGGCAACGGGCGACCTTCGCCAGGGTGCCGGGCTACGCGCGGGCCTACCGCGCGTTCCAGTACCTGCGATACGAGAGCCGCTGGCCGGCGTTCAGCGGCAACGCCCTGGCGGGCCGCGCCGCGACCGCCATCGCCCGGCGCCACATGGAGAGCTCCGTCCACGACCCCGAGCTCCGCGAGCGCCTCACCCCGGACCACCCGATCGGCTGCAAGCGCATCCTGCAGTCCAACGACTGGTACCCCGCCCTGGCTCGACCGAACGTCGACGTGGTCGACGGCCGGGTCACCCGGGTCGAGGCGGACGCGGTCGTCCTCGACGACGGCACCCGGCTGCCGTGTGACACGATCGTGTGGGGTACGGGGTTCAAGACGACCGAGTTCCTGGCGCCGATCGAGCTGCGCGGCCGCGGCGGCACCGACCTGAACGACGCGTGGCGCGACGGCGCCGAGGCACATCTCGGTATCACCGTGGCCGGCTTCCCGAACCTGTTCCTGATGTACGGCCCGAACACCAACCTCGGGCACAACTCGATCATCTTCATGCTCGAGTGCCAGGCGCGGTACATCGGACAGGCGGTGGCGCGGATGGCCGAGGACGACCTGGCCAGCATCGAGGTCCGCGAGGACGTCCACCGCCGGTTCAACGACTCGCTGCAGCGTCGCCTGCAGGGGTCGGTGTGGGCCGGGGGCTGCGACAGCTGGTACGTCGACGAGCACGGCCGGATCGTGAACAACTGGGCGGGCACGACCCTGGAGTACCGCTGGCGGACGCGCCGGTTCGTCGCGCGGGACCACCTCCTGGTCCGGCGCCGTGACCTGCCCACCGGGAACGACCTCGCCCCGGCGGCAGGGTCCGGGGTGCCGACGTGAGGCACACCTCCGACGGGGTCCGGCGTTCCCTCGGCGAGACGGCGGTGGCCGGGCTCGCCCGCGCCGTGGTCGGCCCCACCCTCGACGGGTCCCTCCCCCTGCCGGTCGGGCGGCGATGGCTGGACCTCCTCGGCCGCGCGACCATCGATCCACGCCGTCCGGTCGACGTACGACGAGGCTCGATCGGCGGCGTGCGCTGCGAGGTCGTGCGACCCCGCGGGGCGGCGAGGACGGCTCCGGTCGGCGCACCACAGGGCGACGACCACCTCCTGCTCTACATCCACGGTGGCGGGTTCGTGGTCGGCTCACCGCGCTCCCACCGGCCGCTCGCCGGCGCCCTCGCCCACGCGACGGGCGCGACCGTGGTGGTGCCCGACTACCGGCTCGCCCCCGAGCACCCCTACCCCGCCGCGGCCGACGACGTCCTCGCGGTGCACGCGGCGCTGGGCGACCGCCGCCCTGAGCGGCTGACGGTCGCCGGCGACTCCGCCGGCGGCAACCTCGCCATCGGCCTGGCGATCGCCCTGCGCGATCGGGGGGACCGGTCGCTGGACGCGCTCGGCGCCATCTCGCCGCTGGTCGACATGACGATGCCTCCCGGCAGCTGGGACACCTCCGGTGATGCGGTCCTGCGGCGGGGGACCCTCGACATCGTCGCCGGGTACCTGGCCGGCGCGCGAGCGCCCGACGATCCCCTGGTCTCGCCGCGGTTCGCCGACCTGGCCGACCTCCCGCCGACCCTCGTGCAGGTCGGCGGCGCCGAGGCGCTCCACGACGACGCCGTCGCCTTCGTCGACCGTGTCACCGAGGTGGGCGGCGACATCCACCTCCAGGAGTGGCCCGGCATGTTCCACGTCCACCAGGCCTTCACGCCCCTGATGGCTGCCGCGACCCACGCCATCGACGACCTCGGACGGTTCCTGGCGGCCGGGGCCATCCCCACCGACGCCGCCACGGCCGACGGCGTCCTGCCCGGCTGAAGCACCCCGTCAGGGGGTGTGGATGGCCGACGCCAGCGCACGTTGCGTCGGTGCGTCGAGATCGATCAGGCCGTGGACCTCCTCCGCGTGCTCGGCGGCTCGCGCCAGCACCTCCTCGTGGGTCTCACCTCGCACCACACCGTCGCAGCCCGCGACGACGTCACCACAGCGCAGCTCCAACATCTCGATCCCTCCTCGAGGGGGTCCCTCAACCGGGGCGGGCCATCGCCAGCGCCTGCTCCTCGGACAGCTCCTGACCATGCACCGCTTCGGCGTGGTCCTGCGCCGCGGCGACGACCGACGGGTCGTCCTCGCCACGCAGCGTGTACCCACACGGGCACTCGATCACCTTGGCTCCGTCCACAGCGCGTCCTCCGACCTGCCAGACTGGCCTCATCCTCCCGGGACGGGTTGGAGCGACCTTGGCGCCTGGTCCACTGCGGTTCTACCTGACGGGGCGTGTCGCCATCGAGGGCGCTCGCGGGGTGGACCACAGCGCGCTCCGCGGGCCCCAGGCACGCCTGACCCTGACCTACCTCGTGCTGCACCGGCGTCGTCCCATCCCGGTCGACGAGCTCGCGCGGGGACTGTGGGGCGACCAGCTCCCACCGAGCTGGGAGTCCTCGCTGCGGGCGATCGTGAGCCGACTGCGCACCCTCCTGGCCGAGGTCGACGCCGCCGCTGGCATCGTGAGCGAGGCGGGCTGCTACCAGCCCGACCTCGGGGCGTGCCTGGTCGACATCGAGGTAGCCGCCAACGCGATCGACCGCGCCGAGGGAGCCTGGCGGCGCGGCGACCGCTCCCTCGCCTGGTCGGAGGCGACCGTCGCCGCAGCCATCGCCGGACGTGAGGTCCTGCCCGGCCTGGACCTCCCCTGGGTCGCCGACCTGCGCAGCGAGGTCCGTGCGACCTGGATCCGAGCGCTCGACGTGCTCGTGGACGGCTACCTGGCCGACGGTCAGTATGCGCTCGCCGTCGCGCTGGCGCGTCGGTTGATCGGTGCCGAGCCCTACCGGGAATCCGGCTACCGCTCCCTCATGCGCGCTCAGCTCGAGCTCGGGAACCGCGGCGAAGCGGTCGCGATCTACACCGAGCTGCGGCGTCTGCTCGCCGACGAACTCGGGGTGGATGCCGATCCAGCCACGGAGCGCCTGTACCTCGACGCCCTGCGTGGGGGGGGCGTCACGGCCACGGAGTGATCAGACGCCGGTGACGGCGCGCCCGGCCGACCTCGGATCAGACGTCAGCGGCGGTGACCTCGCGGGTCCAGCCGTGGGGATCGGCAGCCTCGCCGCGCTGGATCGCCTGCAGGGCGTCACGGAGGCGGGCGGCGACGGGGCCCGAACGCCCGTCGGTGACCGGGACCTCGCCGTCCTCCGTGACCAGCGCACCGACGCCGGTGAGGACGGCGGCCGTGCCCGACAGCGCGACCTCGCCGCCGTCTCGGCACCAGGCGTAGAGTTCGTCGACCGAGACATCGCGCTCCTCGACCCCCATCCCGAGGTCGCGGGCGATGGTCAACACGCTGTCGCGGGTCACCCCGTGCAGGAAGCTGTCGTCCAGCGCCCGGGTGACCACCTTGTCCTCCGACAGCAGCAGCACGTTGGAGGCGCCGGTCTCCTGCACCGCACCGTCCGGGGCGAACAGCACCTGGTCGACACCGTGGGACGCCTTGACGCGCCGGGTGAGCCCGAGGGCCATCGCGTAGTTCGCGCCCGTCTTGATGCGACCGAACTGCGGGGTCGTGCGGGGCAGGTCGGTCTCGACCCACAGGCGCAGGCCCGCATCGCCGCGGGTGAAGTAGTCACCCACCGGCGATGCCACGACGTAGAGCAGGGCGTCGTCCGACGGCGCAGCCGCAGCACCGATGTTCTCGAGCGTGCCGAGCAGCACCGGACGCAGGTACAGCGCCCCGGGAGCGTCAGGGGTCAGCTCGAGGTTGGCGGCGGTGGTCCGCACGATCGCGTCGGCGACCAGTTGCGCGTCGGGCACCGGCAGGCAGAGTCGGTCCGCCGAGTCCACCAGCCGCGCCGCGTGCTGCGCGACCCGGAAGAGGCGGACCACCCCGTCGGCCCCGCGGTGGGCCTTGAGCCCCTCGAAACAGGCGCTGCCGTAGTGGAGCGCGTGTGCGGCCGGGTGCATCGCGATCGGGGCCAGCGGTACCAGCTCGAGGTCCCCGTAGACGCCGTCGACCGCGTTGACGGTCGCCATCGTGGGCGCCAGGACGGTCCCGAAGGCCGGTGCCGGCGCCGCGGTGGGCATCGCGGTCGAGGGCGCGCTGGTCATCTGGTGTCACCTCACACGAGTCGCCGAACCATCGGACCACGCTACCCGCAGGCCACCCACCGCGGGGCGCCGAGCCAGCCGGGTGGTGCGCACCCGCACGCCGATCGGTCCTACGCTGCGCGTCGACCGCTGGAGGGGTGACGGGTGATGTCGAGGTTCGTCGAGGAGCTCGGCGATGCGCTGCCGCCTGGTGCGGTGGTGACCGACCCCGACGTCCTCGAGACCTACCGCTACGACCGCACCGAGTGGGTGACACCAGGCACCCCGGTCGCCGCGGCGTTCCCGACGACAACCGAGCAGGTCGCCACGGCGGTCCGGATCGCGGCCGCCCACCGGGTCCCGATCGTCCCTCGGGGCGCAGGCAGCTCGCTCTGCGGTGGGTCGTCGGCCATCGACGGCTGCCTCGTGCTGTGCCTGGAACGGATGGACCGCGTCCTGGAGGTCGATGCGGTCGATCAGCAGGCCGTGCTCGAGCCCGGCGTGCTCAACGCCGACGTCTCCGTGGCCACGGCCGACGTCGGGCTCTGGTACCCACCGGACCCGGCGAGCAAGACCTACTGCTCCATCGGCGGCAACGTCGCGACCAACGCTGGCGGGCTGTGCTGCGTGAAGTACGGCGTGACCCGCGACCACGTCCTCGGCCTCCAGGTGGTGATGGCCGACGGCACCGTCATCGAGACCGGTCGGCGCACCATCAAGGGCGTGGCGGGCCTCGACCTGACCCAGCTGCTCATCGGCAGCGAGGGCACCCTCGGCATCGTCACCAAGGTCCGGGTGCGGCTGACCCCGCTGCCCGACGGGGCCTCGACGATGGTCGCGGTCTTCCCGACCCTCGGCGCGGCTGGCGTGGCCGTCGCGGACCTGGTCGCCAGCGGCCTGCAGCTGTCCCTGCTCGAACTGGTCGACCGCACCACGACCGTGGCGGTCGACGACTGGCGCAACATGGGTCTCGATCGCGATGCCGCCGCGATGCTGCTCGCGCAGTCCGACTCACCCGAGCCCCTGCGTGCCACCGAGGTCGCACGCGCCGCCGAGATCTGCGAGAAGGCCGGGGCGACCTACGCCGCAGCGACCGACGATCCGATCGAGTCCGAGATGCTGCTCGAGGCCCGCCGCCTGGCGATCCCCGCCCTGGAGCGTCTCGGCGACACGCTGCTCGACGACGTCGCGGTCCCCCGCTCGCGCATCCCGCACCTGGTCGCCCGAACCGAGCAGATCGCTGCGCACCGCGACGTCACCATCGGCACGTTCGGTCACGCGGGCGACGGCAACATGCACCCCACCATCGTGCTGCCCCGCGGGGACGAGGACGCCGCCGTCCGCGGCCGGGCGGCCTTCGACGACATCCTCGTGGCGGCCCTCGACCTCGGCGGCACGATCACCGGCGAACACGGCATCGGGGTGGTCAAGCAACCGTTCCTGGAGCGCGAGGTCGGCAGCGGCAACCTCGCCGTGCAGCGGTCGATCAAGCGGGCCCTCGACCCGCACGATCTGCTCAACCCCGGCAAGTGGCTGTGACGCAGAACCGCTCCCGCGACGGACGGCGGGCGGCCGGAGGACGGTGACGGGTGCGGGGCGCCGCGTCGTGACGCCATACGGTCGGCGTGCCACCGCAACCGCTCCCGGAGGTCCCCGTGTCCGATCGCGCCTACGACGTCGTCCTGCTCGGAGCGACCGGCTTCACCGGCCGGCTCACCGCCGAGCACCTCGCCCGCCGTCTGTCGGGCACCACGACGCGTTGGGCCATCGCCGGCCGCAACCGCGACAGGCTCGCCGCGCTCGCCGAGGAACTGCCGGGCGACGGGCCCGCCATCGAGGTCGTCGACGTCGGGGACCTGGACGGCCTGACGCAGCTGGCGGGACGGACGAAGGCCCTGGCGACCACCGTCGGGCCCTTCGCTGAGCACGGCCTGCCCGTCGTCGAGGCCTGCGTCCGCGCGGGGACCGAGTACGCCGACATCACGGGTGAACCCGCCTTCGTCGCCGAGGTGCGCGACCGCTTCGACGACCCGGCGCGTGAGGCCAAGATCCGGCTCGTGTCATGCTGCGGGTTCGACTCGGTGCCGCACGACCTCGGCGTCGCGTGGACCGTCGAACAGCTGCCGGCCGACGCACCGCTCACGGTCCGCGCGTACGTCGAGGCGGATGCCCGGTTCAGCGGGGGAACGGCGATCTCGGCGCTCGGGGCCATCGCCTCGCGGAAGCTGCCCTCCAACCGTGTCGCGGGCGAGACGGCGCGTGAGGTCCGCAGCCTGCCCCTGCGCATCCACCGGATCGACCCAGCCGTGGGGATCGACGGCTACGGGGTGCCGCTGCCGACCATCGATCCGGCCATCGTCCTGCGGTCCGCGGCGGCGCTCGACGGGTACGGGTCGAAGTTCCGCTACGGCCACTTCGCCCGCGTCCGCACCCTGCCCGTCGTGGCCGGCAGCGTCGCCGGCGCCGCGGCGTTCGGGGCGCTCGCCGCCCTGCCGCCGACCCGCGCGCTGCTCCAGAAGGTGTTGCCCTCGTCCGGCGAGGGACCATCGGACGAGCGGCGGGCCCGCAGCAGCTTCGCGGTCACCTTCCACGGCCTGGGTGGGGGCCAGCAGGTCATCACGCGGGTCTCCGGCGGGGACCCGGGCTACGACGAGACCGCCAAGATGCTCGGTGAGGCCGTCCTCGCCCTGGCCCAGGACGGCGCCACCAGCCACGTCGGCGCGGTGACCCCGGCGCAGGGGCTCGGGTCGGGCTACCGCCAGCGGCTGATCGCCCAGGGGCTGCGCTTCGAGGTGGTGTCGGCGGCGTGAGCGACGACGCACCCGGCGGGACCACCGGCGCTCCCGCCGAGCCCCCTCGGCGGACGCTGACGGTGGTCGCGGCCGAGCTGGCCGACGTCGAGCGGTACCTGACGGAGGTGCCACCGCACTCGGGTGGCGGGCGCGCCACGCTCGAGCGCCGCCGTGCCATCCTCCAGCGCGAGCTGACGGCCTTGCGGGACGAGGCGGCCAGGGACTGACGACCCGAGCCACGTCCGCGCATCCTCCTTGCCTCGCCGCCGGTCGTCGACCACCATCCGCCGCCCCTCCCGACGGAGCCCTGCGTGTCCGCGCTCGACCTGACCGGGGACCTCGCCCGCCGCCGAGGTCGCACCCGCCGGCTGGTGTCCGTGCTGCTGCTCGCAGTCGGGCTCGCCGCCGGTGCCTGGTGGTACCTGGCGCAGCCGCCGGCGCCGGACGAGGCCGCCGCTGCGTTCGCAGCCGCCTGGGACGACGGTGATCCCGGCGCCGGCCCGGTCGCTCCATCGGCTACGGCGGTCAGCGCGAGCTGGGAGGAGATCACCCAGGGCATGGGTGAGGCACCAGCCGCCGTCTCGTTGACCGCCGTGACGCCCGACCCCGAGGACGATGCGACGGCGATCGCCGAGCTCCAGGTGACCTGGACGCTGCCCGGCGAGCGCACCTGGAGCTACGACACCACGGCCCCGATGACCCGCGACGACGAGGGCTGGACCGTGGCCTGGTCGGCGCAGGTCGCCCACCCCGAACTCGCCGAGGGTGCGGTGCTGCGCGTGCGCCGGACGACCGCCGAACGGGCCGACGTCGTGTCGGTGGACGGCACCCCGCTCGTCACGGCCCGTGAGGTCATCGAGGTCGGCATCCAGCCCTCACGCATCGAGAACCTCGACGACACCGTGGCCGCGGTCCGCGACGTGCTCGACCTCGACCTCGACGGGCTCGAGGACCGCATCGAGGCCGCCGACCCGGACCACTTCGTCACGGTCGTCACGCTGCGCGAGCCCGACTACGACGAGGTCCGCGACGAACTGCAGCCCATCCCCGGCACGGTGTTCCAGCGCACCGAGCGGGTCCTGGCACCGACCCGCGACTTCGCCCGCGCCACCCTCGGCCAGGCCGGGCCGGTCACCGCCGAGCTCGTCGAGGAGCAGCCCGAGCGCTACCAGGCGGGCGACGTCGCCGGTCTGTCCGGGTTGCAGCGCGCCTACGATGACCAGCTCGCGGGACGGCCGGGCCTCGAGGTGGTCACGGTCCCGCCGGAGGACGCCGACGGCGACGCGGCCGAACCCGTCACGCTGTTCACCGCCGAGGCCGAGGCGGGAACGCCGGTCACCGTGACGCTCGACGAGGCGACGCAGCGCGCCGCCGACGAGGCGCTGGCCGACCAGGACGAGTTCCCGACGGTGCTGGTCGCGATCCGGGTGAGCGACGGGCACGTCCTCGCCGTGGCCAACGGCCCCGCGTCCGGCGGCCTCGACCTCGCGCTGACGGGGCGGTACGCCCCCGGGTCGACCTTCAAGGTGGTGACCACCGCCGCCCTCATCGCGGCGGGGCTGGCCCCGGGCGACACCGTCGACTGCCCGGACCGGATCGTGGCCGATGGTCGGCCGTTCACCAACGCCGAGGACCAGGCCCTCGGTGAGGTCCCGTTCCGCACCGCCTTCGCCAACTCGTGCAACACCGCGTTCGTCGGGCTGACCAGCGACCTCGACCCCGAGGCGCTGCGCGTGGCGGCCACCACCTTCGGCCTGGGTCACGACCCGGCGCTCGGCGTCGACGTGTTCACCGGCGACGTGCCCGTGACCGAGTCGGTCACCGAGCTCGCGGCATCCGCCATCGGCCAGGGCCGCATCCTGGTCAGCCCGTTCGCGATGGCCGACGTCACGGCTGCAGCCGCCCGCGGCGCCGCCCTGACCCCCTCGTTGGTGCTCGACCCCGACCGCGAGGACCCCGCACCAGCGGCCCTGCCGGACCCCGTCGCCGAGGCGCTGCCCGACCTCATGCGGCTGGTGGTCACCGACGGCAGCGGGAGCGCGGTCGCCGACGTGCCCGGCGGCCCGGTGCACGGCAAGACGGGCACGGCCGAGTACGGCGATCAGTCACCGCCCCGCACGCACGCCTGGTTCGTCGGCTGGCAGGGCGACGTGGCCTTCGCGGTGCTCGTCGCAGAGACCCCAAACGCTTTCGGTGGCCGGGTCGCAGCGCCGATCGCCGCGGACTTCCTCGAGCGCCTCACCGCCGGGTGAGCCCGCCCGCGGGCGACGGACGGGCCGGGCATCACTGCGCAGTGCTCCGCGGCCGGCCCGGGGGCCCGGAAACTGGGCTGGAGCCCAGGTTCTGACGTCTCGGGGAGGAGAACGGACCGGCGAGCGGTCACTTCCTGGGCTGGGGCCCAGTTTCCGTCACAGCGCCGCCCCAGCGGAGCGGACGCTGGCATGATGCGCCTTCACCGGTGGAACGAGGCGAGATGAGCACGGGTACGGGTGTCCGAGGAGGCGGCGCTCCGCTGCGGCGCCTCGGCCACGCCCTCCTGATCGACGTGGCCGCTCGTCTCCTGTTCGCCATCGGTCTGGTCGGGATGATGGTCAACCTGCTCGCCGGGGATGTGCCCCGCCTCCCCCCGGGGGCCGTCCTCGTCGCCGGCCTCTGCGGCATGGCGCTGATGCTCGTCACCGAGTCTCGCGTCTTCAGACTGCGCGAGCAGTTCGAACTACGGGTGCACGGACGACGGCTCTGGTCCGTTACATCGGGCGAGGAGCGGGCGGCGCTCCACCGCTCGGGCCAACGACGGCTCGAGTTGATGCACCGAGTCGGCACGCTCGCCAGCTGGATGCTCGTCGTGACCGGTCTCATCCTCGGCTCGGTGGTCCTCGTGAACCCGTAGAGGGTCGCGATGGAACACCTGACGCTGGTCGATCGAGACCACTGACGAGGCGCGACACACGGCCCGCCCCCTCGCGCCGCTCAGGCGGGGACGGTGCGCTGGCCTCGGGTGTCGGCGCCGTAGCGCGCGATCTCCGCGTCGAGGTCGAGTGGCGCGATGGTCGGGAGGGCCTCGTCGTCGCCGAGCAGCTCGACCGGGACCAGCCAGCTGACCTCGAACTCCAGGCCGTCGGGATCTCGGGCGTACAGCGCCTTGGTCGTGCCGTGGTCGCTGGCACCGGCGAGAGCACCCGCCTCGGACAGGCGGCGGGCGTGCTCGGCGAGGTCACCGAGCGTCGGGACCTCCCAGGCGAGGTGGTAGAGGCCGACCGTGGCCCGCCCGGCGGTCGAGTCGCCGAGCGTGTCACCGAGCCCGAAGAACGCAACGTCGTGGTCGTTGGTCGATCCGGGCGCCCGCATGAACACGCCGGTGCGGCCCGCACCCATCGCCAGACGCGTGACCTCGCTGAAGCCGAGCACGTCGCCGTAGAACGCGGCGTGCCGGTCCGCGTCGCGCACGTACAGGACGGCGTGGTTGAGACGCGTGATGCCCACCGGGACCCCTTCGTTGGCACGCCGAACTATCTGACGTGTCAGATGAAGGTACGGGCTGGCTCCCGTCCCCGCAACGCCACCTCCGACCCGGGGGATCAGCCGGGAGCGACCCCGTCCTCGTCCTCGAGGGATCCCCTGGACTTGGGGTGCCCACCGGTCGCCTGCGAGGCTGTCCCTGCCGACGCCACGATGAGGAGCGCGACGTTGACCTGGGGTCCTGACGGCAAGATCGCGGTGGTCACCGGTGCCTCGAGCGGCATCGGCGAGGCGACGACACGCCGGCTGGCCGGGGCGGGACTGACGGTGGTCGCCGTGGCCCGGCGGGTGGACCGCCTGGAGGCGCTGGCCTCCGACCTCGAGGGTGCGCGCGGTCGCGTCGTGCCCCACGCTGCGGACGTCACGGACACGGAGGCCGTGGATGCGCTGGCAGCGCGGGTCCGGGACGAGTTCGGCGCGTGTCACGCGCTGATCAACAACGCCGGTATCGGCGGCGGCGCGTTCACGGGTCGCGAAGACCTCGACGACACCCTCCGCACCCTGGATGTGAACCTGCTCGGGACGTTCCGCTGCCTCGCCGCGTTCTCCGACCTGCTCGAGGCGTCGGCGCCGTCCCGCGTCGTCAACGTCGCGTCGGTCGCCGGCAAGCTCGGCATCGGGCCTGCGGGGTACGCCGCGAGCAAGTTCGGCGTCGTCGGTCTGTCCGAGGCCCTCAGCCTGTCGTGGGCGTCACGCGGCATCACGGTGTGCCAGCTGAACCCGGGCTTCATCGTCACGGAGGGCTTCCCGCAGACCGACCTGACCGGTGGTCCGCTGGGTCGGCTGGTGGGCGAGCCCGAGGACGTCGCGGACCGCATCGCCGAGGTCCTGCGGACCGGTGTCGCCGAGCGCACCGTCCCCGGCTGGTACCGCTCGTTCGTGGCCTTCCGGCACGTCGCGCCGCCGCTGTACCGCGCCATCGCCAGCCGTATCGATCGCGCCGGCGGGGAGCGCCGCGCCTGACGGGCCGTCCTCCGGCGAGAGGTGAGCTCGACCCGAGCGGCCGTCCGGCCCCGTCCGAACGGTCGAACTCCTCGCGTCCCCCCGTCGGACGGCCCCTCGGACAGCTGACGGGGGCGTGTGTGAGGGGGCAGGGTGGAGAGGAGGTCGCCACCCGTGGCGACCGCGTCCGACCGGCGACGCAGTTCCCCCCGACCCGCGACCCCGACCGAAGGCACCACCGTGCAGCTCGATCGCCTCCCCGACCTCCTCACCGAGCAGGTCGACCGCGTCCGCGACCGCACCGCCGAGGCGGTGGGTTCCGACGGCGGCTCGGTCCTGCGTGACCTGTCCAAGATGGATCACAAGCTCGACCGCATCGAGAAGCACCTCGCGGCGCAACTCGACTCGCTCGCCGAGCTCACGCGCGAGACCGAGGAACGCATCGACGACCTCACGCGCGGGAACGGCACGACGTGGCCCCGCCGTCTGTTCTGGATCGCCATCGGCATGGGTGCCGGCGCGGCGGCCGCCTACCTCGCCGACCCCGACCGCGGCGAGCAGCGCCGCGAGGAGATCGTCGGTCAGGCCCAGCAGCGGATGCAGGCCGCGACCCACGAGGCGACCGAGCGGGCCCGTACCGTCGCGGACGAGGTCGCCCAGCGCGCCCAGGACGTCAAGGACCAGGCCATGGCCAGCGGCCGGAGCGTGGCCGACGAGGCCCAGCACGCCGCCGAGGACGTCGCGAGCGAGGCCCAGCGCGCGGTCGTCGACGTCCGTGACGAGGCGCAGGACGCCGCCGAGGACATCAGGGACCAGGTGACCTCCGACAGCACGCCGGCCCCGTCGTCCACAGGTCGCACCGTCTGACCCCAGTCGCGTCACGACCCGGATCGCCCTGCCCGGCATCCGGGTCGTGGCGTGTGCGGGTACCGGGTACGGCAGGAGCCTTCGCCGTCCCGGGGTGCCGTTCCGCGTCCGACCCCGTACGGTGTCTCGACATCGAGATACCTCGCCGCGTTCCGCCGCGGCGCCGCGGTCCTCCCGCGCTCCCGAACAGGACCCCTGTGCCACCCCGATCCGACACCACCGCTCCCGCGGCCGCTCCTTCACCGAACGCAGCGCCGCGCACGCTCAGCCGCCGCGAGTTCATCAGCTTCCTCGCCCTGTCGATGGCCTTGGCCGCGCTCGGCATCGACCTGCTGCTGCCGGCCTACGACGCCATCCGCCTCGATCTCGGCCTGGCCGTCGACGCGCAGGCCGTCACCGGGCTGATCACGGCCTACTTCCTCGGGCTCGCCGTGGGGCAGCTGTTCTACGGCCCCATCGCGGACCGCTACGGCCGCAAGCGCGCCCTCGCCATCGGGTACGGCATCTACGGCGTCGCGGCGCTCGCCACCGCGCTCGGCCCGAGCCTCGGCGTGCTGCTGCTCAGCCGCTTCGTGTGGGGGCTCGGCGCGGCTGGGCCGCGGGTCGTGACGCTGGCCATGGTGCGGGACCGCTACGAGGGCGATCAGATGGCCAAGGCCATGTCGTTCATCATGGCCGTCTTCATCCTGGTCCCCGTGATCGCCCCCAGCATCGGTGCGGCGGCGGTCAACGTCGTCTCCTGGCGCTTCCTGGCCGCCGCGTGTGGCGGCGCCGTGGTGATCGCCGCGCTGTGGTCGCGTCGCATCCCCGAGACGCTCGCCCCCGAGCACCAGCTGCCCATGACCTGGACGCGGATCTCCGCGGCAGCCCGCCTCGTGGTCTCCAACCGCCAGACCGCCGGCTACACGCTGGCGCTGACCTCCCTGTACGGGGTGTTGGCGTCCTACCTGGCCAGCAGCGAGCCCATCTTCAGCCAGGTCTTCGACGAGGGCGACCGTTTCGCGCTCCTCTTCGGCGGCCTCGCTGCGGTGATGGGCGTGGCCATGCTCCTCAACGGTCGCATCGTCGAGCGCGTCGGCACCCGCCGCCTCGCACACGGGGTGCTGATCGGCTACCTCGCCGTGGCCGGCGCCTTCCTGATCATGGCGGTCCTGACCGACGGTCGGCCGCCGCTGTGGGTGTTCCTGGTCGGGATCGCCGCGATGCTGACCTCGCACGCGCTGCTGCTCCCGAACCTGAACACCATCGCGATGGCCCCGATGGGCGCCATCGCCGGCACCGCGGCCGCGGTCATCGGTGCGACCCAGATCGCGGTCGGCGCCATCCTCGGTGCGCTGCTGGACCGCAGCTTCGACGGCTCGATCCTGCCGCTGTCGATCGGCTTCCTCGGCTACGGGGCCCTGGCGCTGGGGCTGGTCGTGTTCGCCGAGCGCGGCCGGCTGTTCCAGCCTCTGGTGCCAGGGCCATCGGCCGACGATCGGGCGCGGGCCATCGCCGACCAGGAGATCGCCTGACCTCGTGGAGCGGGTGCGGACCGTCGGGATGACCCGACGATCGGCGCCCAGTACGGCCGGCGCGGGGCGTCTCCTCCTCGCGGAGGAGGCGCTCCTCCGCGGGAGGGGGTGGTGGTTCCCGTCGCAACGCTGACGACGCGGTGGTGACCCGTCCGTAGCGTCGGTCACCCCGCGACAGGCTCCCCGTGCACCGCAGCGAACAGACCTTCGTCCGAGCCGCGACCGACGACGTGGTCGCCCGGCTGCCCCGTCACGCGGACGTCGGCGGCGTCACCGTCGACCTGTCGCCCCGCTGGCGGCCCGGCAGCGTCGAGGGAGCACGGTGCTCGACGGCCACGTGGCGTCGAGGACGCGTCGCCGGCACCGCCACGCTCGAGGTCCGCCCCGCCGGGTGGGGCTGGAGCGAGCTCGAGGTGCGCTGGCACGGGGCCGGGCCACCGCGGTGGGGACACGGCCGACAGCGGGACGCCACGCCGACCGTCGCCAGGACCCTCGGCGCCATCGTGGACGGACGTGCCCTCGGAGCACCGCGGCCCCCTGCGGCACGGCCGGTTCGCGGACGCACCCTCGTGGCCGCAGCCACGACGATCGCGCTGGTCGGCGCGAGTCTCGTCATCGGGCCACTGACGGCCCCCACGCCGGTCACCGCCGACGACGCTCTGGCGCAGTTCCGTGCCGCCGCCGAGGGCGCGACCACCGCCGCCCGTGTCGCGTCCGGCACCAACCCCGGATCGGGCACCGAAGGAGGACCGGACGCGACCGATCCGGCGTCGGACGGGCTGGCGACGGCCCCTCCCGAAGCCCGGACGACACCGGCACCGTCCACGGTGGGTGCCGTCGCGCCGACGAGCGGCTCCGATACCACGGATGAGGCCCCGGCCAGCACCCCCTCCGGAGCCCCCGCCCCGGAGGCTGCACCGGCGCCCACCCCGGCCACGGCGGGCCCGGACGGGCCGCAGCGGTCCGAGTCCTCGGCCGCCCGCCCGCCGGCCGGCGTCTACCGCTACGCGACCGACGGGTGGGAGGAGCTCGACACCCGCGGCAGCCACCGTCGTTTCCCCGAGGAGACCGTCCAGGTCGTCCACCACACCGACTGCGGGTTCCGCCAGGTCTGGGAGCCGATCGCCGAACGACGTGACGAGCACGGCTTCTGCGTCGACGTCGATCCACCGCTGCTCGTCACCACCGACACCGCTCGCTCGTTCTACGGGCAGGAACGCCGCCAGCACTTCACCTGCTCCCCCGTCCGGACCGTCGCCGACGGCTGGACCGCGAGGTGCACCGACCCGGACGGGACCTCCATGACGGTCACGACACGACGCGAAGGCACCGAACGCCGCACCGTCGGTGGCCGGAGCGTCGAGGTGGCCCGCCTGCGCGTGGAAGCCGAGCTGAGCGGCGAGACCACCGGCTGGCGCCGCTCGACGGTCTGGGTGCGGGCCAGCGACGGGCTGCTCGTCCGGTCCGAGGTGGAGGCCGAGCTCGAGGCACCGGGTCCCGTCGGGCGCGTGGGGTACCGGGAGCGGTACGTGCTCGACCTCGTCGACCTGGAGGCGCGCACGTGACCCACACGCAGCCTCTCGAGCCGGCGCTCTGGCCGCGCTGGGCCATGGCCACCATCGCGGCGATCGCCGTGGGTTTCGCAGCCCTGACCCCGTTCGTTCACACCGAGGGCGACCGGTGGCCGTGGCTGGTGGTGCTGCTCGCGGCTGCGGTCAGCCCGTGGCTGCTCGGCACCGCCGGCGTCCGCCTCCGGCCCTCGCTGTTCGCCGCCGGCGTCATCGTGCCCGTGGCCGTCATCAACCTCGGTGCCCGCGCCATCGGCCTCGCGCCCGAGCACGACGCGCAGCTGTCGCTGATGCTGCTGGTGCTGCTCGGTACCCACCTCGGTGCGGTCGCGCTCCCCAGGATCGCCGTGCCGGCAGGGGTGGTCGCCGCCCTGATCCCGCCCGGCCGCTTCCTCGTCGAGGGCGCGTTCGGCAACTCGTGGGTGTTCTGGTCGACGGGCATCGTGCTCGGGATGCTCGCGGGCGCGATCGGCGGTCGCCAGCAGCGGCTGGTGCTCGAGCTCCAGCACGCCCAGGCGGCCCTCAGCGCCGACGCCGCACGGCAGGAGCGGCAGCGCATCGCCCGCGAGGTCCACGACGTGATCGCCCACTCGTTGACCGTGACGATGCTGCACCTGACGACGGCGCGGATCGCGCTGCGTCGTGACCTGACGAAGGCCGAGGACACGCTCACGGAGGCCGAGCGGCTCGGACGCCGAGCGCTGGCAGACGTGCGCCGCGCGGTCGGGTTGCTGCACGACGGGGACGGCGACACCACGGCTCCGGCCCTGCCCGGCATCGAGGAGCTGCCGTCGCTCATCGACAGCTACCGCGCCGCCGGGGTGGCCCTGGAGGTCGAGGTCGCGACCGACACCGAGCGGCTGTCCCCGGCCAGCAGCCTGGCGGTCTACCGCACCGTCCAGGAGTCGCTCGCCAACGCCGCCAAGCACGCCCCGGGCGCCCCGGTGGCGGTCGAGGTGCGTGACGAGGACGGCGACGTCCTGGTCCGGGTCCGCGACGACGGCGGCGCACCGACCACACGGGCCACCGGCGCCGGCCTCGGGCTCCGGGCCATGGACGAACGCGTCCGGGCACTCGGCGGCTCGGTCACGGCCGGTCCCCGTGGTCAGGGGTGGAGCGTCGACTGCCGCATCCCGGCGGAGCCGACACCGTGATCCGCATCCTGCTGGTCGACGACCAACCCCTCGTGCTGAGCGGCCTGCGTGCGCTGCTCGACCTCGACGACGGGCTCCAGATCGTCGCCACGTGCGCCGACGGCAGCGAGGTCGTGCCCGCCGTGCGGGTGCACCGCCCGGACGTGGTCGTGATGGACGTGCGCATGAAGCAGGTGGGCGGCCCCGAGGCGACGCGGGCGCTCGGGCAGGAGCCGGACCCGCCCCCCGTGCTCATCCTCACCACCTTCGACGACGACGAGGTCGTGGCAGCGGCGTTGTCAGCGGGCGCAGCGGGCTTCGTGCTCAAGGAGGCGCCCGGGGAGGACATCATCCGAGCCACCCGCGAGGTCGCGGCGGGTCGGTCCTGGCTCGACCCCGCCGTCACCGGCCGGGTGCTCGCCCACCTGCGCACCGAGGCCCTCCCCCGCGCCGCCGCCGGCACGCGCCTCGACGAGCTGACCCCGCGCGAGCTCGACGTGCTGCGGCTGCTCGCCGACGGCACGACCAACACCGAGATCGCGACGCAGCTGCACATCGGCGAGACGACGGTCAAGAGCCACCTCGGCAGCATCTTCACCAAGCTCCAACTGCGCGACCGTGCCGCGGCGATCGTGTTCGCCTACGAGCACGGCATCGTCACACCCGGCGGTCAGACGCCGAGGTAACGGCTGAGCGCGTCGCTGGTCGCCAGCTCGGCGGACGTGGCTTCGTGGCGGATCTGACCCTTCTCGATGAGGTAGGCCCGATCGGCGTAGCGCAGCGCGAACCGGTGGTTCTGTTCGGCCAGGATCATCGACAGGCCGAGGTCCTTGAGCCGCCCGAGCAGCCGTCCGATCTCCTGGACGATGACGGGCGCCAGCCCCTCCGACGGTTCGTCGAACAGCAGCACCCGGGGGTTGGCCATGAGCCCGCGTCCGACCGCCAGCATCTGCCGCTCACCGCCCGACAGGTTGCCTGCGAAGCTCGCGCGCAGCTGATCGAGCTTGGGGAAGACCTCGTAGACACGACCGACGTCCCAGGCGTCCTCGCCGCCACGTCGTGCGGAACGGACCACCTGCAGGTTCTCCTCGACGGTGAGGTTGGCGAAGACCCGGGCGCCCGACGGGATGAGGCTGAGCCCGCTGCGGGCCCGCTGGTAGGTCGAGCGACCGGCCAGCTCGTCGCCGTGGACCTCGACCGATCCGGTCGGGGTCGACACCAGCCCCATCAACGCGGCGAAGGTCGTGGTCTTGCCCGCGCCGTTGCGGCCGAGGAGGGTGACCAGCTCACCCGGTGCGACCCGAAGGTCGAGGTCGTGGATGACGTGGCTGGCCCCGTAGTAGGCGTCGAGTCCGCGGACGTGCAGCGCATCCCGCATCGCGGTCGTCGTGGTCATCGGTCGTCCTCCGCTCCGAGGTAGACCCTGCGGACCTCCGGGTGGTCGCGGACCTCCTCGGGGGTCCCGTCGACCAGGACTCCTCCCTGGTGCATGACGAGGATCCGGTGCGCGGTGCCGAACACCACGTCCATGTCGTGCTCGCAGAACAGGACGGTCAGCTGCCGTTCGTCGGCGATGCGCCGCACGAGGTCCATGGTGCGCGTGGTCTCCCCCGGCGCCATCCCGGCCGTCGGTTCGTCGAGGAGCAGGAGCTTCGGTTCGAGCGCGACCGAGATCGCCAGCTCGAGCGCGCGCTGGTCACCGTGCGACAGGTTGCCGGCCCGCTCGGTCGCCAGGGACGCGAGCCCGACGTCCTGGAGGATCGCGGTGACCTCCTCGGCGTGGCGACCGGCGGCCCGTCCCGTCACCCGTCGCGACTCACGGAGCCTCGCGATGATGCCGAGCTGCACGTTCTCGTGGACCGACAGGCCGGGGAAGATGCTGGTGATCTGGAACGCCCGACCGATGCCCGCCCGGGACACCTGGTGGGTCGCCCGCCCGGTGATGTCGTTGCCGTCGAAGGTCACCGCTCCCTCGTCAGGCCGGTAGTGGCCCGTGATGAGGTTGAACAGCGTGGTCTTGCCGGCCCCGTTGGGGCCGATCACCGCGCGCCGTTCCCCCGCTTCGACCCGCAGGTCGACCCCTGCGACCGCCTGCAGGCCGCCGAAGCGCTTCTTCAGGCCTCGGACCTCGAGCAGCGCTGCCATCACTGGCCTCCCGTGCTGGTGGGCTCGCGTTCGACCTCGTCGCTGGCGACCCCGCCGGCAGCCGGATCGAGCGCCGACCGGGCGGGACGGCGGCCGGTGACCAGGGCGAACACCCGCTTCGAACCCTCGACGAGCCCGCCGGGCAGGAAGAGGATGATCAACAGGACCACCACGCCGAGGACGGCCTGCCAGTACTCGATGTTGCGCGTGATGTAGTCCTGCAGCAGCCCGTAGACCACCGCACCGACGGTGGGTCCCGCGAAGCTCGACAGGCCGCCGATGAGCGTGACGAAGATCGGCTGCGCCGAGGTGGTCCAGTGCATCAGTTCGGGGAACGCCGACCGCTCGAAGACGGCGAACATCCCCCCGGCGTACCCGGCGAACGCGCCGCCGATCGTGAACGACGCCAGCTCGTAGCGCTTGACCTTGATGCCGAGGAACCCGGTCCGTTCGCGGTTCTCGCGGATGGCCCGCAGCGTCTGCCCGAACGGTGAGCGCAGGACCACCGCCAGGATCGTCAGTGCGATCACCGTCCCGACCAGCACGAAGTAGTAGCGGTTCAGCGTCGGCGCGAGGGCGGGTGGCAGCACGATCCCGTGGATGCCGTCGTCGCCGCGGGTCACCGACCGCCACTGGAACGCCGCGAGGAACAGCAGCTGTCCGAGGGCGAGGGTCAGGAGCGCGAAGTACAGGCGCGTGGCCCGCAGCGCCACCAGCCCCGTCAGGTAGGCGACGAGGCCCGCGACGACCGGTGACAGCACGAACCCGAGCACCGGCGGCATCCCGAGGTGCAGGGCACCGAGGCCGACGGTGTAGGCGCCGACGCCGTAGTACGAGGCGTGCGCGAAGGACACGAGGCCGGTGTAGCCGAGCAGCACGTTGAAGGACGTCGCGAAGACGGCCAGGGTCATCACCGACATCAGCAGGAACAGCTGGCGTTCGCTGACCACCAGCGGCGCCAGCAGCGCGACCAGGCCGGCTGCCGACCAGCCGATGAGGGCGGGGCTCGTTCGCTGCATCATCGCTCCGGTACTCCGAACAGCCCGTAGGGCCGCCACACGAGGACGGCGGCCATGACGAGGAAGACGATCGCCAGGGCGGCCTGGGGGAAGAACACGATCCCGAACGCGAAGGTCACGCCGACCAGCAACGCACCGACCGCCGTGCCGACCAGCGACCCGAGGCCGCCGATGATCACGACCGCGAACGACTCGACGATGATGGAGATGTCCATCCCGAGCCGGGCGGTGGACTGCGGCGCGGCCAGCACCCCACCGAGCGCGGCGAGCACCCCGCCGAGGGCGAACACGATGGTGAACAGCCGCGGCACGTTCACCCCGACCATCCCGAGCATCTCCGGGTCGGACACGGCCGCACGGATGTCGCGCCCGAGACCCGTCTTGGCCAGCAGCGCCGACAGGCCGATCGCCAACAGCACCGCGACGGCGATCAGGAACAGGCTGTAGCGCGGGAAGACGATCCCGCCGAGGTTGACCGACCCGCCGATGAGGCTCGGCTGGGGCACCGACCGCGGCCGTTCGCCCCACAGGAACTGGACCAGATCGGCGAGGATGAGCACGAACGCGAAGGTCGCCAGCAGCTGCAGCAGGTGCTCGGCCTCGTACAGCCGGCGCAGCGCCACCACCTCGATGCCGGCACTGAGCAGAGCGACGACCGCCGCCCCCGCCACCAACGCCAGCAGGAACCCGGGCAGCCCGCCGACCCACTGGACCACGGTGACCGAGACG
This sequence comes from Nitriliruptor alkaliphilus DSM 45188, assembly GCF_000969705.1. Lineage (GTDB taxonomy): Bacteria > Actinomycetota > Nitriliruptoria > Nitriliruptorales > Nitriliruptoraceae > Nitriliruptor > Nitriliruptor alkaliphilus. Next base: position 3,036,674 of record NZ_KQ033901.1, on the reverse strand, counting down.
AACGCCCCGATCATGTAGAACGAGCCGTGCGCGATGTTGACCACGCGCATGGCGCCGAACACCAGGCTGAGACCCGACGCGACGATGAAGAGGATCGCCGCCCGGGACAGGCCGGTGAGCAGCTGCAGCGCGAACGCTTGCCAGGTCACGTGCGCCTCCGGTCGTGGTGGGTGTCGGCCGGCCCGCCCGGGTGGGCGGACCGGCAGCGGTGCTCGCTCAGCGGGCGGCTTCGAGGTCCTCGACCGAGAGCCAGATGTCCTCGGCGGGGACCTCGGTGATGTCGCCGTAGATGTACATCCCGTGCTCGTCGGAGTAGGTCAGCTCGGCGATGTACGACGACACCGAACCCTGGTGGTCCTCGGGCCGGATCGTGATGTCACCGCGCAGCGAGGTGAACTCGAAGCCCTCGACGGTCTCGACGAACATGTCGGCATCCGTGTCGCCGTTCTCCTCGACGACCGCGGCCCACAGCATCGTGGCGTCGTAGGCCATGCACGCCCAGTCCGACGGCACCTCGCCGTAGCGGTCCTGGTAGCGCTCCACGAAGCTGGCCATCTCGGGGGTGTCGATGGTGAACGGGCAGCGCGAGTAGGCGCGGACGCCCTCGAGGTCGACCGAGTCGCCGAGCTCACGCAGCGCGTCGGTCTCGTACAGCGCCGTGAAGTACACGTCGCTGTCGAAGAAGCCGAGGTTGGCGGCCTGCTGGCTGAAGGTCACGAGGTCACCGGCGAACAGCGGGCTGTAGACGGCCTCCGGGCTGCGTCCGAGGATCGCGGTGATGAACGGCTGGTAGTCGGACTCACCGAGCTCGGGCCACTGCTGGTCGATGATCTGCACGTCCGGGTTCTCGCCCTGGATGGTCTCCACGAACGTGCCGACCTGGGCCTGACCGAACTCGTAGTTCGGCGCGATGGTCGCCCAGCTCATGATGCCCTCGTCGGCGAGGTCGACCCCCTGTGCCCGTGCCTCCATGCCGGTGTTGGGCACGACGGACACGAAGTACGGCTGGAAGCTGCTGGTCGTCAGCGCCTCGGTGTTGGAGGTGTGCACGATGAACGGCACCTGGCGTTCGGCCGAGACCTCGGTCATGGCGAGCGCCACCCCGGACGACACCGGTCCGAGCATCGCGACCACGCCCTCGTCGATGATGAGGTCGCGGGCGATGCTGACGCCCTCCTCGGGCGCCGCGTGATCGTCACGGACGATCAGCTCCACGGGCCGGCCGAGCAGGCCACCCGCTTCGTTGATCTCCTCGACGGCCAGCTGCGCAGCGTTGCGGTTGGCCTCGCCGAACAGCGCGATCGATCCCGACAGGGTCGTGGCCATGCCGATCCTGATCGGATCGCCCTCGGCCGCGCCGCCGTCATCAGCGGCGCCGCCACCACCGTCGTCGTCGCTCACCTCCTGGCCGCCGTCCTCCGACTCCGGCGCGGCAGCGTCACCTTCGACGCCCCCACCTCCGCAGGCGGTGGCCACGAGGCCGAGCGCCAGTACCAGTGCGGTGCTGGACCTCCGCCGTCGATCACGCTTCGTCGTCCCTCGCACGTTGCCCTCCTCATCAGCTGCGGCGCACGCGACGCGTGCACCGTCGAACCGTTCCTCGCCTCTCAGGTGCCGGCGGCGCGCGCGATCTCCCGGTCGCGCAGGTCACGTCGGCGGATCTTCCCCGTGGTCGTCAGCGGGAGTTCGTCGACGAACTCGACCTCCCGCGGGTACTCGTACGCCGCCAGCTGTGTCCGGACCCGCTGACGGATCTCGTCGCGCAGCTCGGCGGACGGTGCGACGCCGTCGGCCAGGGTCACGAAGGCCTTCACGACCTCGCCGCGGACCTCGTCCGGCACCCCGACAGCCGCCGCCAGCGCCACGGCGGGGTGCCCGATGATGCACTCCTCGATCTCGGCGGGACCGATGCGGTAGCCCGCCGAGATGATGACGTCGTCGTCCCTCGCGGTGAACCAGAAGTAGCCGTCGTCGTCGACCGTTCCGACGTCGCCCGTGCGCAGCCAGCGGTGGGTCCCACCGGCCCCGTCGGGCACGTCGACGAACTTCTCCTCGGTCGCCTCGGGCTGGTTCCAGTACCGCAGCATCAGGACCGGGTCCGGCGCCCGGACGACGAGCTCGCCCTCCACGCCCGGAGGTGCGATGGCACCGTCGTCGGCCAGCACCGCGACCTCGTGGCCGGGGTAGGGCCGCCCCATGGAGCCTGGGCGCACGTCCCAGATCGCGGCGCTGTTGCCGACGAGCAGGTTGGCCTCGGTCTGACCGTAGATCTCGTTGATCGTGACCCCGAGGTGCTCCCGGCCCCAGGACAGCATCTCGCTGCCGAGGCTCTCGCCACCGCTCATCACCGATCGCAGCTGCAGGTCGCCGGCCGTCGCGTCGGCCTGCCGCATCAGCTTCAGCGCCGTCGGCGGCAGGAACGCGGTGGTGACCCCGTGCTCGGCCATGAGCGCGACCGCCCACTCCGGGTCGAACCGGGCCCGCGGCGTGGCGATGACGGGTCGGCCGTGGCTCCAGGCCGGCAGGAACGCGTCGAGCAGCCCACCGATCCAGGCCCAGTCCGCGGGCGTCCACATGCGGTCGTCGGGGTGGGGGAAGCGGTCGAACATCAGGTCGAACCCCGACAGATGGCCGGCCAGCACGCGGTGGCCGTGGAGCGCGCCCTTCGGCGATCCCGTGGTCCCCGAGGTGTAGATCAGCAGCGCCGGGTCGTCCGGGCCGGTGGGGGCGACCTCGGCGCGGACCGAGGCACGCTCGAGCAGGTCCTGCAGCCGGACGTGCGGGGAGGTCACGGTGTCGGCGGCCACGACCACCGTCACGTCGTCGAGTTCGCCGGCGACCTCGGCCACGACATCCAGCGTCGTGGTGTCGGTCACCACGACCCGGGCACCGCTGTCGGCCAGCCGGTGGCGGATCGCCTCGGGACCGAACAGCTGGGTCATCGGGACCGCGATCGCGCCGAGCTTGTAGACCGCGAGGTGGGCGATCGCGACGTCGAACCCCTGCGGCAGCACGATGCCGACGCGGTCCCCGCGCGTCACCCCGAGCCCGTCCAGCCCGTTGGCGAGCCGGTTCGACCCCTCGGTGATGTGCCCGAAGGTGTGCTCGCGGACGCGGCCACCCACGATCTCGATCATGGCCAGCGACGTGGCGGCGTGGACGTCGGCGCAGGCCACGGCGATGTTGCACCGCTCGGGCAGGTCCCACCGGAAGCTCTCCCGGAGGGATCGGTACGTCACCTCACCTGCGTGCACCAGCGCCGCTCCCGGTCCCGTCGCGCCTCCCAGCCCGACGGAGGGGACGCTACGGACGGCGGCGACGGCGGCCTAGGTGCGAACCCTCCATCATCCGGCATCGGATATGTGCGATACCTCCACCCTCACTCGCCGAGGGCGGCCTGCAACCGGCGGACCTGGAGCGCGAGGTGGAGCTGGAGCGCCTCGTCCGGTTCGCGCCAGCTCGGTGACAACAACCGGGCGATGCGTTCGCCGCGTTGGTAGAGGGTGTTGACGTGCACGTGCAACGCCTCGGCCGCGCGGACGAGGTTGCCGCCAGCGTCGAAGTAGGCCTCCAGCGTCGCCGTCAGCTCGGTCCCCCGCGCCTCGTCGTGGTCCAGGACCGGACCGATGGTGGCCACCACGAAGCGTTCGAGTTCCTCGCGACCGAGCCGGTTGAACAGCAGCGCGAACACCCCGAGGTCCGCTGCTCTGGCGACCTCACCGTCGCGGCCGAGCGCTACCAGGGCGCGCCGGCACCGATCCGCCTCCTCGTAGGCGGCTGGCAGCTGCTCGAGCCCCGTCGCGACCGCCACGCCGCAGGTCACCGGACGACCGACGGCCGTGGCCAGCCCGTCGAGGTCGTCGCCCGCTGGGACCAACAGGACGACGGCGCCGTGCCGCTCCGCCGCCAACCCGCCGCGGTCCTCGGCGATCCGGGCCGCCGCCGCAAGCAGGCTCCGACGGTCGTGCCCGGGGACCGACGCGACCTGCACGGTGTGCGGACGTTCGAGGTCGACACCGAGCAGCCGGGTGCGCCGGGTCGTGACCTCGGGAACACGGTCGACGCCGCTGAGCAGGTCCTCGAGCAGCTCGCCGCGCAGCCGCAGCTCGGCCTCGGCGGTGGCGCGCTCGTGCAACAGGAGCAGCGCGATCGACTGCGCGGCCCGCTCGAAGGTGCGCAGGTCAGCGTCGTCGAGCCGGTCGCGACCCCGCAGCGCCAACGCTCCGAGCGGATCCGCGCCCGCCGCCACCGGGGTGACCCAACCGCGGTCCCCATCCCGCTCGTCGCTGATCGTCCGCCCGGCCTCCCACGCCTCGGTCAGGGCAGCCTGCGTCACCGGGACCTCGTCACGCCCGCCTGCCACCGGGCGCCCGTTCGGATCGAGCACGGTGACCGTCCCACCCAGCACCTCGGCGACCGCCCGGGCCACGTCGTCCAGGCTGCCACCCTGCAGCACGATGTCGGTCAGCCGCTCGTGCACCGCGGCCGCACGCTCGACCGCGTCGCTGTGTGCCCGCACCACCGCCGTGCTGGCCGCCAGCTCCTCGAGGGCCCGTTGGGAGCGGTCGAACAACCGGGCGTTCTCGATGGCGATCGCGGCGTGCGCCGCGAGCGAGGACAGCAGGTTGACCTCGTCGGGGGTGAACGGACGGCTGTGCCGGTTGGCGGCGAACAGCACACCGATGACCTCGTCGCCGAGCTTGAGCGGGACGCCGAGGATCGCCCGGATGTCCTCGGCCTGCACCACCTCGTCGATGCGCCCCGCGTGATCGAACCGGTCGTCGTTCAGGTAGTCCGAGGTGAAGTAGGGCGTCGCCGTCTGAGCGACCAGCCCACCGAGGCCGACGCCGAGGGGCAGCCGGACGCGCCCGAAGTCCGGGGTGACCATGCCGTCGGTCACCCGCATGTAGGTGTCGCCGGCCTCCTCGTCGATCAGCGTGAGGTAGGCGGTGTCGGCGTCCAGCAGCTCGCGGGCCCGCCGCGCGATCGCCTGCAGGACCCGCTGGGGCGCCCGGATCGAGATGAGGTCCCCCGCCGTGGCGTACAGCGCCGCCAGCTCGCTCTCACGCCGCCGACGCTCGCGCAGGACGGTGCGCAGCTGCAGCGCGAGGTAGCTGGTCTCGCGGAGCTCCTCGAGGCGTGCGGCATCGGCCCCGGTTCCCCGGGCTTCCTCGACGAGCTGCTCGAGCGCCTCGACCGGCGCTTCGTCGAGCAGCAACCGCAGGACGGTGCGTGTGTCCAGATCGGCTCTCCCGACGCGAGCACGCGACCCTACTCCGGGCCGACCGGCGAGGCCTGTGGACAGTCGGCGGTGGTGTCGCAGGCGTCGGGCATGATGCGTGGTGATGGGAACCACCGCTGCTGCCGCCCCCGATCCTGACGACCGTCAGGGCCACACCGACCCGCCGTTCGGTCTGCCGGTGCTGGCCGAGGTGCCCGAGCTGGCCTCGTTCCTGCAGCTGGCGGTCGACACCGAGCGGATGACCGCCCGGCTGGTCGAGGCGCTGATCGTGCTCGAGGACGCCGGGGTCGCACCGGCCGCCACGGGCGTGGGGCTCGAGCAGTGGTTGGCCATCGTGGGCCGCTCCACCCGCTCGGACCGCCGCATGCTGACCACAGCTGCCGCGGTCTGCCGACGCCTCCCGACGTTGCGGACGGCGTTCGCTGATGGCGAGGTGTCCTGGTCCCAGGTCCGCGCCGTGGCCTTGAAGGTCGAACGCAGCCCGCGGCACCTGGACGACCGGCTCGACGCCGCCCTCGCACGCGCGATCGACGGGGCTGCCGGCGCCGACCCGGACGCGCTGGCCAACGTGGTGTCCTGGGCGGTGACCGACCTCCAGTCCGACGACGGTGACGACGACGGGGCTGTCGTGCCGGACGACGTGATGGTCCTGCAACCACGTCTGGACGGGTCCGGTGGCCGGTTCCACGGCGACTTCGGACCGGTCGGGTTCGCCGCCCTCGACACCGTCACCGACCCCGGCCCCCTCGGGACCGCGACCCGACAGCGGTTCGGCGACGCAGCTGATCCCGATCAGGTCGCCGCGAACCGGCTGACGGCAGGGCGGGCACGCGCCGCCCGGCTGATCGACCTGTGCCGCCGCGGCGGCCCCACCGACGACACGGCTGGTCAGGCTGGGGCGGTGCGGCCACCCACGCTGATCATGCGGGCCGAGCTCGACACCCTCCTCGGCGACCATCGCCTCTCCGCCCAGCTGCTCACGACGTTGGCCGGTGGGGTGATGCACGTCGACAGCCGCACGGCCCGGCGGCTGGTCGACGAGCACGGCACCGACCTGCGCCTGGTGCTGCTCGAGGACGGGAAGGTCGTCGGTGTCGGCACCAAGACACGACGGCCGCCCGGCTGGCTGGCCGACGCGGCCCTCGCGCTGCACGACACCTGCACCGAACCCGGCAACTGCCCCACCGCCGCCCGGGTCTGTGACCTCGACCACGCCGTCCCCGCCACCGCCGGTGGACCCACCGACATCGCCAACCTCGCCCCCCTCTGTCGCACCGCCAACCGCCGGAAGGAACGGGACGGGTGGACCGCCACCGGCACCGCCGACGGCACCCGCACCTGGCACCACCCCCGCACCGGCCTGACCGTCCGCACCCTCCCGGCCACCTGGCGACCACCCGACGACCAGCACCGCGGCCCACCCGTCGACCTCGACCGGAGCGGCCGCCGCGGACCACCCGACCGACACGCCAGCGACACCCGCCGCAGCCCACCGCCACGCGCACCCGACCGGACGCCCCCGCGGACCACCGACCCACCCGGCGACCCGCCGGACCCCGCCGACCCCTCCATGCCCTTCTGACCGGCACCGACCACCACCGCACGACGCGCGACCACCCACCCCGGGTGGCCGCGCGTCGTGCCTGCCTGCGTTCCCATGTCCGTACGTCGTCGGCGGCCACGGTGGCGGTCGCGGTCCTGCTGGCAGCCTGCGCGGCACCGAGCCCGCCCGTCCATCCCCACGCCACCGAAGCCGTCTGGTGTGCCGGGCCCGACGGCGTGATCGAGACGGTGACCTGGGACGGCCACGACGGGGAACTGACCGGACTCGACGTCCGGATCATCGCGCTCGCCGACGGGCCGGTGTCGGACGACGACCTCATCCGCGCGTGCTCCCGTCGTTGGCGATGGCCGGCTCGAGTGACGGTGTGCGAGGCGTCCGCCGCGGCGGAGACCGTCACGCGGATGGCCGAGCGCGATCACGTGACCGGGATCCACGGCGCGCCGACCTCGGACCGGCCAGGGTTCCCGATGGTCGTCCGCGGCCGCGTCGGCTGCGAGGACGTCACCCTGCGGCTGGCTGACGCCGACCACGCTGCCGCCACCGACCTCGGGGTGCTCCCCCTCTCGTCGCGGTCCTGGCCGGGTACCGACGCCCTCAACGTCGCCCGGTCGGTGGAGCAA